>NZ_MKEK01000001.1:2776491-3107707 GCF_001752395.1 Rheinheimera salexigens
TCTTTCTTAACATAGCCTAATTACATATAACTTCCATAACAGCTTATATTTCTATTTCAACATAAGGCAGATCTGCAGCTTGGCTTATTACTCGGTTGCCCTCGATGTACGCTTTACTGCTTACCGCTACTTCTTGGCCTAGTACTGTTATAAACGCTCCACTCATTAACTCTACAGTGCTAGTGCCATCTAAATTGTGGCTGGTCACGGTTGCTACTGTTCGTGTGGGGCCTTGGGTTAAATTGCGTAATTTACGATAGCTGTTAGTCATATTTTTTACTCATAGCTGCGTAGCGCTCCCACTGTTTGCCGTACTGTTAGCTGGCCATTTTGGCTACGCTGGCCGCTTATGCTTAGGCTGTCTATTAATGCTTTGTATGTTTCAGCTTGCCAAGTAACTCCAAGTATTTGCCCTGGCATGCAAGGGGGTAATAAATCCATAATGGGCAATGTTAAGCTCACATTGTCTTTATTACCCGACTCTGCTAATTCTGCGGTACCGCGCTGGCGTGCTGCTAAGTTATCGGTAATCAGTGGCTCTATAACATCGGGCGCCAGCTTATCACCGGCTGTGCCTGTACGTTTAACCCCACCAAACACGCCTTGCTGTTCACCACGTACCATTACTTTGTTGTATAGCGGGGCTACTACTGGCTGTGTGCTGTATTGCAGGATCACATCATCATGCACTGCAATGTCAGGAATTGCGCTACTGATAGCCCAAGGTGTTACTGGCCATTTGGCGCGGATGTATATTGTTTTAGTTGCTCCATCTGCATACACCATTGCACCCACAGCTGCGGCAATTTGCGCTATGGCTTCAATGGGTGTTTTATTTTGATAGCTAAACACGCCAGCCGGCACGTTAAATTGTGCAGGGCCATAATCAAGCGTCCAGCCTGTACCACTTAGTTCATCTGTAACCAGTGCAGCTATGCCTTTTGCTATGCTGTTACTATAAGAACGCGGTGCAGCATTGGGTGAAGCCAGCTCTGCCACATTACTACGCCCTGTTACTGTCCAAGTTGTTTTACCAAATTGCGCACTTACGCTAGGTTCTTCAGCTAAGCCATAAAAGGTATAGCCGTTTATTAATAATTTGAATTCTTGTGGGCCACCAGCAAACAGTAAGTCTTTATCGCCTTTGCTGCCGCACACTAGGCTTATACTTGCGCCCCATTGGCTGCGGCTGATGCTCCAATTAGCACTAATAATATTGATCTCAGTGTTATCGCTCACGCGATAGCAGCGTAATTCTGGCTGCATGATGTAGCTCCTGCGCCGCGGTGGCGTGATGGGTTTTGTATCGTCAATGGTTGGTAAATCTGGCAGTGGCGGTATTAATCCGCCGCCGATGTCTAGCTCACAAATAACAGGGTTATGTTCATTGCTAAAACGTAACGTAACAACACCGCTAGTTGGTGTGCTTGGTGTATGAAAGCGTAAGGTAATAGTGCCTTTGCTTGGCCTAGCATCGTTGCTACAAATATAACTAGGTGGCCGTGGCCCGTATGGCAGTGTGTAGCTCCGGTGGATATCGCCGCCATGGTTATAAAACAGGTTTATAAATTGCTCTGCAATGTCGGTTTGTTGCCAGTGTTGTTTAGTTTGCAGCTGTTGTAGGGTTGTAACTGGTAACCAAGTTGCTTTTGACTGAACGCTAACTATTGGCCAATCTGCCCAGTTGATTTTAATCTGATTTATCAGCTGTTGATAACCACCCCAATTAAACATGGTTTGCTGAGTTATCAACGGCCAATTGCTACTCCACTCGGTACCAGATTGTTGCGTTAGTAAGGGTGTGGCTTGCCATACTGAATGCAACAACTTAATCGTTACTGGGTTAGACGACCAACGCACGTTTACCGCATTAGCAATATCACCACTTTGCCAACTGGCTTTAATTAATTGCACCATGCGGCTAGTTCGTTGAGTGTATCGAGCAGATACGGCCATAATCAGATTAGGCTCAACAATAGGCACTGGCGGGATGGGTTCATCACCGCCAAACCTAAGTGTTACTGGACTAACTACACCGGGGCCGGTTCGAGTAAAGCGTAACTCAATTATCGACATATTAGGCTTATCATGGATTAAGCGTTACCGTTCTGGCATCTACAAGTTGCGCTTGTATTTTGTCATTGCCGGTAACGTAGTGCATTGGGGTTCCTGAATCGTCTAAAATTAAAGCCATTAGGTTGTGATTGGTAGTGTATTCTAGCGGCACTATAATTTTAACGTTGCCAGCTACCGGTTTGAAATTAGTGTAAACTAATGACATAGTATTTCTATCTAGTATCGAATAACGGTCAGCTTCAGGATCAATATCTAATTCAATCAATCCACGATTTAAAGATGATTTTATTAGTGGAATAAATATTGTACTAAACATCACCACTGCTCCATATTTATCCAATGGCCTGCTATTGAGTTTCCGCCTTGCCGTAAAAGCCAGTGCTGCCTACCATCTATATTTTCGATTACAGGCCAGTTTTCTGAAGTATATCTAGGAGCAAACTCTACTAAATATCCTGGAAGGAATCCTCGTAAATATGGTGATACATCAGATTGAAAAATCCATTTTCCCAGGCGGTCTAACGTGTTAGAAGTACCAAAACTTACCCCACTTAAAACAATCATTGCTCGATGATAAATATCCCTCTTTAACGTTAAATCTGTGGCAGCTGGTCGTACACTAGATAATTGAGCATGATATGGGAATTGAATCGTATAAGATCTATAACTGTTTGCATTGTCGGCATCATAACATCGCATAACTTCAGTACTGACACCCGTGTTCCCTGGGTTCCAAGCTACGTTCCAAGAGGCATAGCTAGTGTTTGAAAGATCACCGGATTGAGTGATAGCAGACGCTACAACAAATCGAGCGGGGTCAGCGGGAATTAAGCTATCTATATCACCAACAAATGCAGTAAATTCTAAATTTGTAGCCCACTGACTAATTAAGCTTGTGGCTAAACCAGAAATCAAATAAAAGCCTGTTCCTGTTCCAATCAATACCCAACACACCCAGCCGGAAGTTAAACTAAAAGGCTTAATAAATCCTCTTTGTACAAGTGTATCAATATCAGTCATTGATTTTGCCGGGGTCATTGAAACAGCAATATTTGAATTATCTGTGCCATTAGATGATTTGCATTGCACATATCCACCGCTACCACCTGCTGCCGTGCTGTTTCTAAATGCAGCTTTAAAATTTGGTGCATCTTCAAACTCTAACGTCCAACCTAATGGCGTTTTGGTTCCATATCCTTCAACCAAGCATTTTTTTAATACGTTAATTATTTCTGAAGGTTTGCGATTTGTAAGCTGAGGCGCACCTGGGTCATCCCATCTATAAACTGTTACTGGCTGTGCCATGTGTTACTCCTAATGCTATTTCTTGTTATTCGGCGTTGCCGCGGAAATGTAAACGAATGCTGTCTTGCTCTATTGCACTATGCCCTGCGCTTACTGAGCGCAATAGAACGGCTGGTTTACTCGCTGCAACGGTGTTAAAGCGCAGCACGTTGCCAGGCTGCCAACCACCACCCCAGCCAGATGATCTGATAATAAAAAAAGGCTGATTGGTTGCTGGGTTGATGGGTGAGAAGTCATTTAAGATATCGCCCGATGCAACTTGGCCCACGTTTTTACCTACGCAGCGAAATGCCGTATCACTAGTAAAGATAATGGCCCAGCGTTCGTTTACTGCTGATTGGTTAGCTACTTCAATTGGGTAGTTTATGGCGTTGTAGTTGGCCGTTGCGGGATCGCCTTTGATGACATCTGCCCATGTGCCGTCCCAAATGTTCTGGTCGAACATATTGGTTGTGCGGGCTTGTAAATCGCCTAGCTGATAAACACTACTTACAATGCTGCCAGCGGGGAAGCTACCGACCAGTGGTGCGCGTATTTTTAAGGTGCTACCAGTCACGCCTGTCACTAATGTCAGCTCGCTTAATGTATCGATCAATTCGTACGGTGCAGTAAAGCCAGTAACATCTACAATGGTTACTTCGCCGGTGGCTTTGTCGTATTCGTAATGCGTGCTGAGCGGGTGCCATAAACTAGCGCCGGTGCTGTCAACAATATCGATAAAGCTGTTAGGCCTGCGAGTAAGTGTTTGTGCTGGAGTTAAACTTGGGTATTGTTCGTATTGGTTATGAGCCAAACAAATAACGCCATAAGTACGGAATAATTGCACTGCACCACCTTTTGGTAAGCGCAGGGGGTTAATGCCGTAAAGATTGGTTGGCGGCACTAGGTCTACTAGTTCGTTAATGTTGTATTTTAACGTGCTCAGTTTAACCGGTTCTGCAAAGGTCAAATTAACTATGTTGCCGGAAATAGCGCCGGTTACAGATACCCCCGTTATATTGCCGCTGCTGTCGCCGCTGGCTGATAATAAGCCTCCCGCTACCAGCGCTACCGATACATAAAAGCTGTCGGCAATGACGTTATCAAACGGTATGGCAAAATAACATGATGTTGCAGATTCACCTGATGCAGCGTTGTTTTCTAAAATTGCTGTGTATTGTAATGCACTGTGATTATTTACATAGGATGGTTCACCAGTGATTAAATCAAGCGTTGCGGCTTGTCTGTATTCTTGGCCAGAAGGTGTTACTTCAAAAACTAGTATTTCATTCGGTAAGCGTTTTGTAATACTGTATCTTTGCGATCTCGAACCATCAAATACAGTCCCTTCAATGGTTTTGAATAACAATGTATAACCACCAGGGATTGCTGAAGCATTGTTATAATTTTGATAGCGCTCACTGCTGAAATAGCTAATAGTGATAGTTGATCCTGTATCTGGCATGCGTGCTGTGGTAAAACTTAATGTGGTTCCCGTTAATGCGTTAGCGTTAACATAATCATTAAATGCGCGGTTATTACTCACATAACTTACAATAAAATCTACGCTAGAAATTGCAAAAAAGTCTGTTATTTCTACTTCATAGGCCGCGCCAATTGCTGGCAGTGTAATATTTTTTCTTAATAACCCTTCTTCTGTTTTAGCAAACGGCACGTTGTTTAAGCGCTCAAACCCTTGCTGTAATTGCGGTGTAACACGACCTGCTGTTTTAGATACTTGCAATTCACTGCCGGTGGCAGATGCGGTTAATTGCGTAACACCATGGTAAATAACTCCTGCCCCGACAGTGGTATCACGTAAAACAGTGCAGCGAATTTGGCCGTTAACATTTTTATCTCGCCCAGGTGTTGCTCTAGGGATCGGTGGTTCAAAACGGTAATAACCAGAACCAGTTTCAGTAATTTTTATAAAATGTTGGAAGCGTGGCCACTCGTCCGATTCATTGCCTGTATATTCAACTGCTAATGCATATACGCGACCAATTCCTAGCTGCACAATTTTTTGCTCACCCGGCCCAGCGTTATTTTGCTGCAAATCAACATCACTAATTTGGTCTTGCCCTGCTACAAAGCCTGACATACCAGAACGCAATAACAGGCTGGCCACAACACTGCTTTCAATGGCTTCGACAATATCAGCGCGGGTGCTACCGTCATTAACGCCGTTAGCTTCTACAATCATTACATCTACAAGCGGATCAAGCGGTGGTTCGTTTATTAAAATATGGCCATCTTGCAATAAATCGGTATTGGCCGTGCTTACTGCAGGGTAAATTTTGGCAATATCTACCGCGGATTGAGCATGATCAATATCACTGATATTACCGAACACTTCATTTAATTGGCCGTTTTGTACTTCGTTCGCCGTGCGCTGACCACCCGCATCTGATTGCTGGGTCATGCGCTCGGATTTAAATATTTTTAGGTCGGTGCGTAGCATGTAGCGCCCTTATACGTTTGTTTAAACAGTAAGAAATTTTACTAAACAGTAAGAAATTTAAGTTGTACGTTAATCATGTTGCTATCGTTGCTTTGATAGGTTTCACGTAATAGCGGTTGACCGCTTATTGGTGTATCGGTGTAATCCCACATCACGGTATGAACGGCGCTGTCGGGTAGTGTTAAGGTGAAACTGGCTTTACCTAGCTTGGCATGCGCTAGTAGTGCATCGAGCTTTGATTTTTTAACCCAGTGCTCACCGCTGTTTAATACAATGGGCATGCCGGCTTGCATTTGCGCCAGCTCTACTAATAAAGCCCCACTGCCGGCGTATTCTTTGTTAAGCGCAAAGCCAGTCCAGAGTGGCGAGATTATTTGAAAGTCATCATCTAGGTTTATTGTGTCTATCATCATAATGATGTACTCGCTGCGCGCTCTATTTCAGCCAACATGCGGCTTGCGTCGCTACTGCCTATTTGTGCTTGATAGGTTGAACCTGATGGCATGGCTAGTTCTAATCTCACTGTTTGGTTTGAGGTGCTGTTGCTTACAATGGCGTTTCTTGGCAGCTCTGCAACTTCGGTTGCAAAGCGTGGTTTTGCTGCTTGGTTAGCTGGGCTGTTTGGGTTATTGGCTGTTGCATTGGCTTTGTTCTGCGCTTGCTCTTGAACCATGTTTGCAGTTTTAATAGCGTAAATTTCTTTAGCTAATGCTAATGACTGTTTAGCTGCACTTATTGCCGCCTGATCATTAGAATCTTGAGCTTGTTTTAATTTGGCATTTAAATCGGCTAGTTGGTTGTCATAGTTACGCTTTTCAATTGCAGATTGGTTATCCTGCAAACGGTCTAGTTCATCTTGCAAGCTTCTGAACGTGCCTTGCAAGCCGTCGCGTAATGATAAAATGCGGTTTTCGGCATCGGTAATAGCATTACGTAACGGGGCTAGTTGGCTATCGCCTAGTTGGGTGAATTCATAGTTTAAGGCTTTTGAAACTCGTGCAACGTCGTTAATAGAAACACTACTTTGAGCTAGTTGTTCTGTATATTTTCTTATTAATAATGTTTCATTAATAATTTGCTTTTCACGGGTGAAAGCTTGATTGCTTGCCCTGGCTAAATCTGTCCACCAAATATTAGAAACGCGATTATTAGAAGCAATATGGCTTGTTAGCTCTCTTATTCTTGCTCCTAGTTGATCTGCGGATTTATCGGCAAGATTAAATTCCTGACTAATAGCCTGTTGGGCCTTAGCAAGTAAACTAGTATATTGAACAGCCTTACCGGTTGTACCTGCTAAATCCTCTAGTATTCTTTGCTGCTCGGCTAAGCTTTTATTAGAAAAGTCGGTTTGTTGCTCTAAATCTTTTTCGGCATCTTTCATGCCACCTAGCATTGGTTTAATAACATTCAGTATTTGAACATATCTATCTTTTTGCTGAAGATACTCTGCCGCACTAATTCCATTTTGACGGTATAACTCGTCTAGATCTTCCATCTGCCGCGTGTATTCATCATATTTAAGTTTTAGTTGGGCAAGTGTTGATAGCTCTAACTGCTTAACTTCATTTAATGCGTTAGTTTGTTGTTTTAGTTGTTCTTCAGCTTTAGTTAGCTGCTCTGATGCAAGTGTTTTATCTTCTGTTGATGCCGTGCTGCTTTCTATTGTTTTTCTATATTCTGCAATAGCATTTTTAGTTTGCTGAATATCATTGCCCATATTACCGTAGGCTTTTGCTTGCAGATCTGTAACTTGTGTTTCTGTTATCTTTTGATCAGTTAGCTTGCCAATCTCTTTAGTTAAACCTAGAGTTGCAGCTTGTTGTTTAACATATTCGGGTACGCTTTCACCTGATGCTTTTGCTGACTTAGCTGCCGCTTCTGCATATTTTAAAAACGCTGCTTGCTGCTGTTCAATAGGTTCATTGCCAGCAGCAATTGTTTCATAAGCTAATCTTGCTTGCTCTGATGCTGTTTGTAGACTTTTAGTCGATGAAATACCTAATTGCTTATAAGCATCTTCAAGCTTATCTGTCGTTTCGGCCCATACTTGTTGGTAATCTGCTAACGTTTTACTATGTTGCTTAACAACTTTATCAACCGATTCCCAAGCGCCCGTTGATTTGTTTAACGTAATTAACCCTGCATCTTGGGCATCAAATAAGTCCTTAGTGCTTTGATAGTTGGTGCCTAGCTGCGTATTAATTTTATCCAATTCAGCTTCTAAATTAGCATTGGCCGCTGATGCCTCTTGTTGGCTTTCTGCTAAGGCTTTTTGAGCAGCCCTTAAATCCCACCATGCTACTGCTAACCTGCCTATTTCATAAACACCGTAAGCGATGCCGCCAAATATACCTGCTTTGGATAGTAAAGCACCCGCTCCCGTTAAGCTGGCCATCCATGCGGCGGTGGCGGCTCTGGCTTTAGCTATTTGTGCAATTAAGCCATTAAATGACAATGAATAAAGCGCATTGGCTGCTGCTGCGGCTTTCTTAGTACCTATTAATGTTAGTAATGAACCAATTAAGTCTCGGCTGCCTTTAAGCATGTTGATAAAGAAGCTACCAACTTTAAGCGTTGCCCATACTGCACCTACGGCTAGAATAGAGTTACGCCATTCATAAACAGTTGTAACTAAAGATTTAATAGCTTGGCCAGTAGCAACAACACCGTCACTGATGTTTTTGGCAATTACTTTTAGTTCACCACTTTGTGTCATGCGGGATATTGCAGCATTAACTTCAGCCAACTGAGTTTTAAGCCAGTCTAAAGCACCTGAGTTGGCTACTAATGCGTAGAATTGATCTAATTCATCTTTAGCGTTAGAAATTAATCCAGACAGTGTACCCATGCCTTTAGCTGCTTGACCTTCTGCTGAACGGCCTATTTCATCAATAAGCTGTTTCATTACGTCACGGCCAAGCGCACCAGCACTGCTTAGTTTTTGTAGCTCTGCGGTATTTTTACCGGTTACATTTTCAAGCAGTTGCCATACAGGAACACCACGTTCAATTAGCTGCAATATCTCTTCGCCTTGCAGCTTTTGTTTAGCCCAGGCCTGACCTAATGCCAGTGAGATACCTTGAACACGTTCGTAACCACCACCTAGCTTTTCAGACTGGTCGATAATGGATTGCATAACGCCGCCCATTGGATCTAACCCAAAGTTTTTAAGCCTTACAAAGGTTTCGGTTACTTGGTCTAGCTGTAAAGGTGTATTTTTAGCAAAGTCTTTTATCCATTCAGTGGCTTGATCGCCAGCTTCAATTGAACCCATTACACCAGTTAATTGGATATCTAAACGTTCGAACTTATCACCCGTGGTGAATATGCTGGTTATTGCACTTTTTAATTGGTTTATACCAATATATGCCGCGCCAAATGCTATTAAGCGCTTAGTAATGCCCGATAACGATTCGCCAAATTTACCGGTTGAGCCAGAAGTTTTATTAAGATCAGTACCTAGCTCACGTAATTTATTGCGTTTATCTTGTAATGCACCGCTAGACTGTAAAACCTCTTTTTGTAATCGGTCTTGTTCACTCGCTAAGTTTTTAGTGTTTACGCCATTTTGTTGCAAATCAACTTTGCTTTTAGATAACTGGCCACTTAGCTTGTTATATTCTGTTTGTAACTGCCCTGCACTTCTACCCGCTAGCTTTAAGGCTTCGGCTTGCTCTTTAGTAGGTTTACCGCTGGCATCAATTTCACGCGACAAACGGGCAACTTCATCTTTAGCCTTGCTTAACTCTACAGCTGCTGCTGCTGCATAAAGCTCTAAACCTCTTGTGGTAGCAAGTTTAGCCTGCGTACTTTCAAGCTGTTTAAGCTGATCTGATGTCTGTTTTGTTTCGCCCTGTAATTTTTTAAATTCTTCAGTGGCTTTAGTGGTAACGGGGCTTAATAAGTCTTTTCCCCGAAGCACTAAATCAATAAATTTTTGCTTAACAGACATTGCTGCACCTTTTTTAGGCAATAAAAAACCCGCCGTAGCGGGTGTGTTATTAATTTATCTTTTAAGATAAATTATAATTATTTAAGTACTTAATATTTCCGTGAAAAATTGGCATTGAACATTTGCAACATCATCTAACCGATCCCCGATTGCTGATAGCAAATTAGCAACGTTACAAGATGATAAATTTGTAAATGCATCATCTAAAATTAAAGCTGACAAAACTGCTCTTGCTTGACCAATATTTATATTGAAATTATCAATATAATCAATGATATGATCTTTAGTTCCGTCTTTCTCAAATTCATTAAATGTTTCCATAAATTTCCCGCATTAGTTTATTAATATTGATACTGTAATCAGTTATCAGCTTAAGAAATGTGCTGTTCCTGATGTCAGAATAATATGTTGTAACTAAAGCATTGGGGGTTGCTAAGGATGCCTAAATTCGCTGCTTAGCATTCTTTTGAGAAAATAACCGCAGAGGCGATCTGTGGGTTTAATTTAGTTTTCGGTAACTTTACAGCTTTTGGTGCTCTGCCATCATTTGATCAATTTCGCGATTTAACTCATTAATCGTTACATCGTATTGTGATGTTATGGCCATAATGTCGTTAGATAGTGAGTCTTCATATAAGACACCAGCAACGTTTAGTTGCACCTTGCCTTTTTGGTTTCTTACCGATGCTATCTTTGCATTTCGCTCGTTAATTACTTTTTTAACTTCGCGCTTTTTCCAGTTGATTCTGGACATTAAATCACGTTTATTGTTCGCTAGGGCTATACGTTCAAAGGTTTGCTCTGGTGTTTCGCCTATTGCGGATGAATTAATCCCGGCTACTGGCTGGCTATTATTCAAAACTGGGTCAGCATTCTCTCTGCTGTAGTCTGTTATCTCTGCATCGTCAGCGCATGGAGATTGGCTGAACGTAACCACGCCATCAACTTCACACTTATAAACATTAGCATGAACATTAGAACTAGCAATAAATATCAGTGTAAGCAGTAAAAGTCTGTATTTCATTATGTTGTCCCTAACTTAAGTTATCTCAATATACAAAATAGTTTAAGTTAAGGCAAAGCCCAAACTAATGGGCCTTGCTGTTTTACGGTTAAATTAAAGCATTTACGATTGGGCAGTAATACGGAAAAACTTACTGATGCCCGTTGGCTTGGCTTCGTCTGATAGCAGTTCACCTGCTACTGACACATCGGCAAACTCGGTACCAATAGCACTTAAGCCCGTTGGGCTTGGTTTCCAGCGCCAGCAGTCGATAACGTGCTTTTTGCCATTCACGTCGTTAAGGCCTTCAATAACAACATCACCTTCTTCCCCAAACGCGACTAATGCTTGCAGTAAGTAACCCGCTGGCACTGAGTAACTTACTTTGATTTCGTCATCTAATAACACTTCACTACCTTCTGGTATGGTGATACCCGCGCTTGAAACAGTGTAGTTTGGTGTACCATTTACCGTATGTAACGCTGGAATTAACACATCAGCTGCAGTGTTAAGCGTTACAATTCCACTAGTATCGATCATGTGTTCAACACGTAATAGGCGATCTAATGCGCTTACGGTTAATGCTTCATCGGTTACTGTGGTAGTAGCGATATCTGATACCGTACCCGCGTTTAATAATGCTAAGTTGCTAGCATTTAAACTGGTGATACCTATTGATAAGTTAACCGAAGTAATGCGTTCTAGCACTTCGGTATTACCACCGCCACCGCGATAGTTTGGCAGTGTTTTTTTGTCTACATCATAAGTGATCTCGGCTGAACTGCAGTTGCCTATATCACGGCCTTTGTAATAAATGATTCCGGAGCCGATGAACGACACCTGTTTTTTCTCTGACATGGTTTTACTCCAGTTTTTCACTGTATGTTGTGGTTAAAATAAAACTTAATCCGGCAAATGGTAGGCCGTTTTCGGGTTGTATAAATCTGGCGGCGGTTTGTTCTGCTGGTGGCACGGTAAGCAAGCCACCATAATTGTTGTGTCTGTCGTCTTTAACCGGGGCTATTAATACTTTACGTATTTGTTTTAAGTAGATACTAAGCAGCTGGCTAATTTCTGTATCTGGCTGTTCTACTTGTTCAAGCACGTATATTGCCCAACTAATGCTGTCTTTTATTGATTCACCGGCATTAGAGTAATTTGGATCACTTGCAGTTGGGGCAACGGTAATTAGCGGCCATACATCGTTGTTTTGCCAGAACGTGTCTATCCAGCCGTGTTTTACATTTGCGGTTGGAAACGCTGCTTGCAAACGCTGAGTAATTACGTTCTGAATTTGCTGTGCTTTATTCATGGGTTAAATTGCTCAAAAAATGTAGCGAGTATTTCAGCAGAACTGGGTTCAATTTCATTTCGCACCGACTGGTATGCTTGGCTAACACTAGGGCCGTGTAGCACTTTGTAGTTATCTTTTCCTTTGCCTAAGCGCATAGCTAAACCAACCGTGTTAGAGCCACGCAAACGAATAAAGAATCCTTGGTTAAGCTTTTTACGGGATCCGCTTCGCTTTACATGCACACTTACGCCGTCGTTGCGCATAGCTACCGTTTTACCGGGGCGTTGGTGTTGCTGGCTGCTGTAGCGCTCTAGCAGTACTGGCCTGCTTTCTGCTGATATTGTAACTTGCAAATTACGTACATTGGCTCGTTGCCTAACGCTAATGTGCCGGCTTATATAGTTAGGTTCTAAGTTAAGCTGCTGGCTAATCTCGGTGATGGCTTCTTTTCTAAGCTTGGTGCCGAATTTATTTAACACCTCGGCTAAAGCTGCTTGGCCTTGTTCGCCCATATTGGCAAAAAAGCGCTTTGCATCATCGATATTGTTGGCCATTAGATTACATACCAGTAAATAAAATGCTCGGTACCCGAACGTGCACCCACAAACCGCGCTGGATCTGCTGGGCTGGTAAACTTTTGTATTTTATCGCCATGTTTTAAATAACGGCCTTGCTTTATATAGCTAGCCATTACTCTATCAAGCTTTACCATGGTCATTTCTACCGTTACTGCGATGTATTCATCTGGCTCGGTTACTCGGCTGGCAATATGCGCTTCCACAGTTGCAAGCACAGTAGTTTTATTGGTATCGAGTATTTGCATACTTTCACCAAAAGTTGATAAAACAGCGCCCTTTACGAGCGCTGCTGCTTGGCTAAAAGCTGACATTAAGCGATTGAGAACTTAGTAACAGCTAATGGCCGCGTATTCAGGTAAAACGGGTTAGATTGCGCCTCACCACGAACACCTTTTTTCATGCCCATGGCTTCTACGTGAGCATAAAACGGCAAGCCAACTGTGCCAACAGTGTCGGTGTAATCGGCTGGTGCGTTACGGCCAATAAATAAGCCCGGTACCACTGGCACTAAGTAGGCATCTTTATCACCGATAAATTTAACTTCAGCGCCTTTTTCATTAATGACTGATGCGTCATAGCTAAAGGCTGTTACACCATGGAAGCTTAGACCGTCGGTCATGTCTTCAATGTTGTCGTTACTGTTGCCGTTGCGGTTTTGCAAGTAAGCAGTAACGTCTGCTGCTTCTGAAAAGCTGTCAAAAAATGCTGGGCCACAAACGAGCAACCAGCGCGTTACCACTGCTTGGCCAAGTTTCTTTTTAGCTGCGCTTTTAGCGGCACTTAATAAAGGCTTGGTTTTTTTAGCGGCTGGGTCATAAGTTGTTGCGGTAGGCTCTGAAATGCCAAATGCATCGTAGATATTATGTAAAACTGTACCGTCTGCTGCCATAACCTTGCCGGTAATCGCACCTGCTCGCATTAATTCACGCGTAGCAACTAAGCGGTTACGCTGCTGCTCTAGCTTTTGGTTAACCACTTGGCTAACGGCTTGTACTTCTGACTGGGTACCGAATGCGCGAACGTTAGTAATTTCGTCAGCTTTAATGCTAAACGGTGCAGGTAAATGCACAGTTGAAAAGGTCGCTAATTTGCGGTTTGCTTTTTTAGCGCCTTGCACTGATTCGCCACGTTCAGCTGCATCTACCAGCGACAGCACTTCGCCATCATATTCAACTTGGAAAGTGGTTGTTGTAATGCCTTGCTCTTGAAACAAGCCAAGGCTTGCTAATAGCGTTGGGGCTGATTGCGCTTCGTTAATTGACGCGGTTAGCGTGGATAACTGAAAGTGCGGATCAGCTAAAAATTGATCTATGTTCATTTATACTTCCTCTGCGGATTTTTAAACAAAAAACCCGCCGAAGCGGGTATTTAATTGGGTTTGTGTTAGGTGTTATTGACGCTTATAAAATTTAAACGCCACGTACTACAATGTGTGACTTAGCTAATTCCGCAACGGCACTGGCTAAATTAGGTGCAGTGTAGCCATCTGGTAAGGTTAAACCGTTTAGGTTTACTTCTGTTAAACGTGTGGTTGCTACGCCTTCAGCATCAGCAGCGCTCGCGTCAACATAAGCATAAGCAATGCCTTTCGCTAGTTCAGCGCCTGAGCTAGCTGCAAAATCTAACTTAACGGCTTTACTTGCAACCACTGCATAAACTTCACCTGGCATAAATACGCCACCAGAGAAGGTTACTTTGTCGCGGCTTATGCTACCGGCTTCCATTTTGATGTAATGCCCAGCATTGGGCACTTGTACTTTTAATGACATGGTTATGTCCTCTTGGCCCAGTGGGCTTGGTTAGTGAATTAAAAAAGCCGCTGTTATAAGCGGCTTGGGTCGTTATAGGCTGATTTGTGATCGGGCTGTTTTACACTAGATGCTTGGGTTTGCACCTGCTTTGAACTTGTGACTTCTTTGTCATCACCATGCGCTGTTGCTGCGGTTAGCACTACTTTTAACATGGTGGCTGGATCGTCAATGTTTGCCGATACTTCAGGGAATATTGCAGATAAATCAGCTGCGGCTAACGCATCACGCATACCACCTAATGTGGCTAAGCGGGTTTTAACACCAGCTTCTGTTAGTTTAGCTGTGACTAACGGCGCAATTTGATCTGACATGCCAGCTTCTGCACATAATGTTACAACGAGTTCCGCGCTTGCTACTGCTTCTGTTGCTGTTACTACAGCGGCTGTCTGCTCGGTAGTTTGTTCAGTCGCTGCCAGCGCAGCGGGTTTTGTTGCAGCTGCTGCTGCGGTTTTAGCTACTGACATAGTATTGTTTCCTATTGACATGGTTCTGGTTAAATTGCGGCAGTGATCTGCCATCATTGCAACGCCATCGGCGCTATTTACAAGCTGTTCGGCTAGGCCAACATCGACAGCGGCTTGGCCGTTATAGGTTGCGGCTTCTGTGTCTAATATTGCTTGTAATGATAGGTTGGTATATTCAGCAACTTTGCTAGCAAACTGTAAGCGAGTGCTGTCTATTTCTGCTTGCCAGCGTGCAGCTACGTCTTTTGGCAATGCTTGGTATGGGTTGCCTTCAACTTTGTGCGATCCTGAATGCAGCAGCGTTATTTTTACGCCTTCATTTTCTAGATACTTTTCATAATCGGCATGGGCCACAACAACGCCAATACTGCCAACGGTGCCTGTTTGCGTTACTAATCTGCGGCTTGCGGCTGATGCTAGCAACTGGCCAGCGCTGCAGTTCATGTCGTTGGCAATTGCCCAAACTGGTTTAACGGCATTAGCTCGGCGAATAACATCGGCAGTATCAAAAGCACCAAACACTGTACCGCCTGGTGTGTGCATATCTAGGTAAATACCTTTTACATCAGGATCAATTAATGCTTGGTTTAGCATGGTTTGAATGCCGTCATAACCTTGCAAGCCAGACTTTGGCCGAACGTTACCCGTTTTATGAGCAAGTGCGCCATGAATAGATAAAACGGCTATTCCATCTGTTATGTCGTAATGCCGGCATTGGCCGGTTACTGGGTGTACATAGCTTTCAGCAACTACTGTCATGCCATCACGGGTTAACTCTTGGCCTTGGGCATCTACTAACGATTCAGCACCTAAACGCAAACCTAGCGCACTAAAGAACACTCGGGCATAGCCCATATCCATAGCTAGCGGCTTATTAAGTGCTGCTGCGGCTATCATTTGATAGTTACTCATCGTCTTTATCCCGTTTTGTGCTAGTTGTGTTGCGTTGGCCGCGTGCCTTTCTGGCTGCTGCGTTACGTTCTTGAATGTCGGTTAGGTCTTCGCCTTGCTCTGCAACTACGTCTTCATGTGCTAATAAATCGGCATCAATAGCAGTAATTTTCGCTTCAACATCAATATTAGGGTTAATGTATGGCCAGCCATGTGGGCACCAAATGTCACTATGGTATTCAGCGCTTTGCGTGCTGTAATTGGGTAAATTAATAGCGCCTGATAATACTGCTCGTTTTAACCAGTGCTTGCGCATCCACTTTAAAACCTGTGGGATCATCAAGTGCCACTGGTCCATTTGTACTTTGCGGCGGAATTCGTTAAGAATGGCGCGTACTAATCTATCGTTTACTTTTTCCCAATCGCCAGTTAATAGCTCATAAGGTAAGTCTTGCGCTGATGCTTGCATCATTGATTGCCAGCGCATAAAGTCGCCATAACCTTGGCCAGTGTCATCCCCTTTGAATAGATCTATCTTTTCGCCCGGTTGCAGTTCTAGCATAGTGCCAGCTTCTACTTGCGCATTACCAAAAGCGCCACCTTCTGATAAAGGATCACCGGTTACTGGGTCGAATAGCCAGCCGTCATCATCGGTTATGTCGTAATTTTCACGGTATATTGCGCCTGTGTAGGGTGCGCGTGTTTGTTTACGTGTTAGCTCGGCATCGTCGTAGCTGTCGAATGTAATTGCTTTAACTAAGCCTGCTGCGCTGTCGGGCTCGCCACGTATTTGCCCCGGGTGTAATGGGTTAAAATGGTGCGCAACTTCATTAGCTGGAACTCGAACCAAGTTAGATAATGAAGCCGTATAGTTATACATTTCGCCGGGGTGTTCACGGTACATGTGGTATGCCACACGTTGGCCACGGCGGTTAAATTCAATGCCTGCAATAATCCGGTTTCCGTTAGCAAGATTATCGTTGTAATCAAGCGGCACAAAGTCAGCTTCTAATACTTGAAACTGTATTGGCACAATTAAGCCGGAGCCTACTCCGCGATAACGAACTCGTATAAAACATTCACCGCTTAAGCGTCTTGCTCGGGCAATTTGGGCTTGCATGCCGTACACATCTAACAAACCTTCTGGATCAAACTGTTCGCATGAGTGCTCCCAGCAATCGTTAATAATTTTGTTGATCTCTTTGCTTTTAGTTTTAGCGCGGGGTGTTATGCCAATGCCAATTTCGTTGGTTACTTTCTTTTCAATAGCGCTACGAATAAGCGGCATATTGCGATGGCCAGCCCGGCTGCGATTACGCAACTGGGGCAATGCGCCATTTAATGCACTATTGGCGCCGGTACTGGGTGCATAAACACCACTTAAACGCCGGCCATTGCTTGCGCCTTGATATGGGCTATTAAACACTACGATATTTTGCCCATTGGGGCCTAATATAGGTGATTTACGAAATGACATTACAGCCCCTTATTAACCTGCATTGCGTAGCCAAAGCGACGGCGTTTTTTATTAGGCGCTAGTGCTTTTTCCATCGTTGAGATCACCCGCTCCATTTCAACTAATGAGCGATAACTGATTTCATCACCGCTTGATAGACGAACTCGAGTCATGCCGCTGGCATAGGCTTTCTTTAATTCTTGTAGCTGAGTTTCGCTATACATTATGTTGTCCTATACCTTACTCGGCGCTGCCTTGGCGCGGCCTGTTTAGCTGCCGGCGCTTGGTGTTGCTTGTCGGGGTGATATACGTTTATGTTTTCGTTCCACGGTTGTGCCCAGCGGGCTGGTGATAACCAAAACTTGGGCTTGTGGGTTTGTAACTGATATTGCGCTGCTTCGTTGTAGCAGAGTAAATCCCAAGCTTCGTTGGCGCGTTTCTTGTTGGCTTTATCCCAACGACCTTGTTCGTCGCGGCTTTCTGCTGTTAGTTCTTCGTAAAACCATGCGCCAAGCCAGTCTGGAAAGTGCACATAACCAGAGCCTTCAGTTTCGCGTTCTAACTTGCTGCTTACGTTATCTTTTAATCGGTTGGTTGCCAGTATATGCAGTGGCACATCACCTTTTGCTGCGGCTTTACGATCTGCACGTTTGGTGTTATCTGGCCGCGTTATTTTTACCATTTCGGTTTGCGCTGAACTGCCGCCTTTAACCAGCATTAGCTTATGGTGGCGATTTTCAGTGCGTAGCTTGCGGTAATAACCGTAGGCGTTATCAGATACGCCATCTTCACCGCCGTGGTCACATACTATTAGGTGTACGTGCATTTCACGGCCGCTTTCATCATCTAGCGGGTAACCACGATCTAGTATTAATTTGCTAAGTTGGTGCCAGTCTTCTGGGTAACCAGCAGGATCAATCTGGTGATAACGCTCTGTTGGTTCGGTTGCGTTATCATCTTTAATTCGTGCTGATAGTTTTATGTTGTAACGGTCGATTACCCAGCGTTCATGCTCGCTATTGCCATGAACTTGCACAACAAAGCGCCTATCTTTACCTGCTTGTACGTCAACACAAGCAACTAGGAACAATGCGCCTTCTGGTACATGCCGCTTAGTTGTAACTTCTGCTCTTTCGGCTAGTCGGTCTGAACTACGTTTTCTATCTGATTTTTGATAGCTGTACGGCCTGCCCTGATCTGTGTTAATTGTTGCTTTTAACTTTTCTTGGCTGCCTGTTGCTTCAAAGTCTTTTACGCCGGATAGGTAGTTATAAACTAACTGCTCCCAGCTTTGAAACGATGCGGCTGGCCCTTCCATCCAATAGCTTAAAAAGTCGGTATCTATTAACGTGCCGGTTATTTCACCAGCGGCACTAATGTTGCAACCTTCTGGCACCCAACGCGATGCCATTAGCATTTGCTGCTTTGCAGTTTGCTTTATTTCAGCATCACCGCAGTGCGGGCAAAAGCAAGTAACTGTGCGGCTGGCTTTGCGTATATCAGTTTCGCTTTCATTCCAGCGTAAGTATTTCCATTGTGCTGGGAAGAACTCACCACAGCTGGGGCATGGCCAATACAGTAATCGCCGATCACCAAGGTTATATAGCGCACCAACGCCTAACGTTGGCGGGAATTCATGCGGCTTTTCAGTACTAGGTACCCAATCAGGATCTAATACTTCATAGCCTGGGCTGCTTTCTGCTACAGCCATGCCACGACTGCGGAATGACTGAGTACGTTTTAAGGCTAAATCGAACCCTGAACCTTCGCCCTCTACATCGAGCAAAGTTTGGCTGCGGTCGTAATCAGTGATAATTACGCGGCGCCATTCCGAGCTAGCGAATATTGATTTAGCCGGCCACGCTAGCTTTAAGTAGTTGCCTGCGCGTAAAACTTTATCATGCAAGTTGTTATCGTGGCCGCGTGGGCTAAGTAACGGTTGCAAGTCGGGCGAGTTATCAAGCATAGGCCCGATACGTTTCTTGCTAAACTCTGCCGCTTTCTCTTTTGTTATTTGCACTACTAGCATGTCGCTAGGGTCGCATTTCACATCGTAAGCAACAAAGCCATCTACTAATGCTTGGCTTTTGCCTGTTCGCGCAGGACCAACGAATATTAAGCCTCTATGCCTACGGCTAGTAAGCATGTCTAACGGTTCGCGCATGTAAGGCGTGGTTTCAATGTCCCATTTGCCCCAGTTGCCACTGGCTAGTTTTACTCGAGCATATTCTTGTACTGCTTCGGTAACTGACATTCGCACGGGTGGTTTTAGTAAGCTGGCGATATCGCGTTTAATTTGGCAAACATCACCATAATTAATCATCGTCTTCGTCTTCCGGTTCCATGCCGCCGCGAATGGCGTTCAGATACATATTTTCACGTACCTGATCAATAATAATTTGTACTCGTTCAAGTGCTGAACCCGACAAACCCACTTTTGATTCCAGTTCATCAACTAAACTATCTAGCGGGTTAACGACTGCTTTAACTAATTCAGCCATTGCCCGGGCAACATCATCGCTAGGTATTAAATCTTTAAGCTCAGTATCAAGCTTTAGCTTTTCCCGCTGGGCTTGGTACCAGGCTTTAAGATCCTGCGGCAACATTAATGCAGGATTAGCAAATTCGTTTTCTTCACCGGTAACAACGTCACCAAATAAGGCTGGGCCAATATCTCCCAAGTGATAAGTCGGGTGGCCTTTTCTTATGCCAGCTGGTTCAACTCTAGCGGTTTTTAATCTCGCTGATACTGTGCGTCGGTCAATGCGGAACGCTTCAGCGATACGACTAATGGACCACGCATAGGCATCATCGATGTTGTGCAATGTACCCATGCCATAGCGATCATCTATTTATATAAAGTTCTCTGAGAATGTACAGCTCGTACAAGTGCCCAGCCCTTGTAAACACTGGAAAAGTAATAACCTGTGGTGGATCACCATAAAACGCCGAAAAAAATTGTTTCACCGCGCTTCTGCGCCCCCGTGGTATTAACGAGGATCGGCAGGGTCCCCTGCGTCAAATTCCTGACGCAAATTTTCTGATGCCAGTAATTGCTTCAGCCGCAACTCGTGCTGCAGCCTTGCCCACTCATGCTGCTCTGCATCGTGCCGCTTACGGTTAGACCACACCTGCCACTGTATAAAGCCTAAGCCAACTGTGACTATGACACCTAACATTAACGCTAAGTTTGGCAGTGATAGCAGCCCGCCAAAGGCAGTACTGATTGCGCTAAAGTAAGCGGCTATGGTTGTCTGCTTTTCCATTGTTGGTTTCATCACTAAGTTATTCATATCACTGACTCCCGCTTTGGGCAGCCCACTGCTTAATTGATTCTATGCGTTGTTCGCACTGCTCAAGCATTGACTCAAGCCAGTTACTGTAACTAATGCTATCTGCGTTAGTGCTAACGTTAAAATGAGTTAGGGGCAGACAAGATTGCAGCATGTCGGCTGGTGGCGTCATGTATACCGGCTTGGTAATTGTCACTGTCCGCGTAATTACCTGCGGCTCTGGCGTACTTGAGCAAGCTAACAGCATCATTTGGCATAACAGTATTAGCCCAACTTTTAAGATTTTCATTTTTAGAAACTCTAATTTGCTTTACTTTTTCGTTTGCAACTTCTAATTCGTTTTGTAATCGTCTTGATTCTTGATTTGATTTATTTCTAATATCAGAAAGTAACTTACGATCTTTTAATAAGTTCTTATTTATTAATTCAGTAAATTCAATTTCATCAGTTAACCGCGTTACGTCTGCTTCAGCGTTAGCTAGGTTAGCTTGTAAGCTATTCACTTTAATAGTTAATGCCTTAGCATTTTGAATGGCCACATAAAGCTGAGTACCAACAAAGGTAAACAAAGAAATGATTGCAATTGCAATGATAGATATCATGATTAACTTAGTTCTACTCATTAGCATTAATTACCCCTTTTAGACATAAGTCGCGCTCTAACCTGCGACGTGTTCTTAAGCCAACTAACTCTTTGCCACCAGCATAAATCCAACCTTTACAGGTATTACTGCTACTACTGCAAGCGTGGGTTAGCTCAATACAAGCATCGATACGCATGTCAGAGTTAAGCAACGATAGCAATGTGCTTTGCTTAAAGTTAAAAGCGCCAACGTTATAATGAAATGATAAGTAAGCTGTGTGCTCTTGCTCTGTTAGTTTTACCTTAACTGCATTACGTAACTGCATATCATGTAATTTTAAATCTGCAGCAAATTGTTGATCACACTGCTCTACTGTAAATGCATCACCAATCACCAAGCCCTGCTTAACACTTCCATAGCATGCGGTTGGTATTCCAATCGGATCAGCATGCACAGCTAACTTAGCCGGATCATTAGTATCGTTTTCTAATGGAGCTATAAAAGCGCCTGCAGCAAGAATCACACCTGCCAAACCTAAACCAGACAATCTAGCGGTGATACTTTTCATATTTATTCCAGGCATAAAAAAACCCCAGCTGAGGACTGAGGTTAATTGATATATTTTGCGCGGCTTAAACACTTATAACTCGTTCAAGCATAACTAAATATAGCGCTTTAAAGGGGGCTTGTCGGCGTCATAAATGCGGCTTTTATAAAAAAACAATCAAAATTTGGTTTGACGGAATCATTGATAATACAAAACTGGAAAATTTACTCATTTTCAAGTTGTATCACGCTTTAACTTGCTCCGTTCTTCTTAGCAGATATAAGTTAGTTTGAGCAATTTTTATACCCTGCTTCACTAAATTAAAGATATTAAGGCCGTAAATTTAGAGTGGTTTTATCAATCTAATCGATAATCAAAAATAATTTGCATTTCTAAATGGCTTTATAAAGTAATAAAATTTATAAAAAGTGAATTAATTTGGTAAAGTATAAAATCATGGTATAAGGGAATAATTTGTCATAAAAACATATAAATACCTTCAAAAACAACTCCTATTTTGAGGGATGATTATTAAATAAATAATGAAAAGCTATTCTTGGTTTAGCTCTCAAGTTTACATCATAATGAGTGAGTGTTTAGCTAGCTTAGGCATCAAGCTTTGCTAACACTAACATATAAAAATTGGCAATTATTTTTTTACCTGATATTTAATGCTTATTGAAGTGTTAAACACCCAAGGTAATGGGCCAAGGCTTTAAGGGTAATGTGAATAATGACGACAGATAATGGATCATGGACAGATTTTGTACCGACAATTACTAAACCTATTGTTTATACTTATAAATATCGGAAGGTAATTCAAAAGTACTGGAAGATTATGCAAGTAAAGTTAAATTCTGGCAGGCCTAGTGTAATCATCACTGGCAGGGCTGGTGTGGGTAAAAGTGTTTTAGCTGCGCATTATCATGGTGAAGCTAATACCCAAGATTGGAATGAGCCAGGTACTAGCACTGACGTAGAAATAAAACCAATTACAATTGGTGAATGGACAAAAATCGTTGCAGTAATACCTGGTCAAAACACAAAGGAACGAGCAAGAGCCCTAGATGAAGCATTAAATAAAGCTAATAAATTAGACGGTGTTATACATGTTGTGGATTGGGGATTTACTTCAATTCGTGATTCAGCAGTAAGAAAAGAGATGGTTGAAAGTAAAGGTTTAGACTCAATTGAAAAAATAAGAGCGCATAATTTAGCTCTCGAATTAAAAGATTTTGAATTAATGCTTGATAAATTAGCAATGTCTATTTCTAATAATAGAGGGCCAGAGTGGCTCGTTATCGCTGTGAATAAAGTGGATTTATTCGAAAACAGATTACTAACAGCTGAGCAATATTACAACCCTTCTTGCACAAGTGAATTTACTGATAAAATGTGAGCGTAACCCCAACCACACATTCNCGATAAAATAAACTCGTTTTATAATATTATTGGTAAAAATAATATTAAAATTATTTCTTTACCTGTATGCCCTATGCCTGAATCGTTCACATGGAATGATGAGTTAATCAGGCCCCAAGTTAATAGTATTACAAAACAACGTAACTATCTTAGAGTTTTTATTGAGAAAATATCGTTGTTACAAAATGGAGTTGAATAATGGAGCAAAGTAATTCAAGTGAGTTAGATAAACTCGTTTCCATGGCTGAAGAAGTGTCAGATACAGTTAATAAAATAAAAACTCAAATTTCAAAATTAAGGAGTATGGCTGTAGTTTCATTTTTTGGTATTTATGCAACTATGGGTTTGATTTATATAATTATTCACCCTTCAAAGTGGATTATTGAACAACCTCTTTTTTTACTGATTTTTTTGATTTTACTGACGCTTATTTTAGGTGTCGCCTCATTATTTTATTTTTTCCAATATATCATCAAGCATCGAGTGTATCGGAATAAGTTAACTGCAGAAATTCAAATACTATACAGGTTACTGGATATGGTTCATGAGTATAAAGATAATATTTACGATACAAAACTAAGTTATGTTGAAGAAGCCATATTAGATATGAAACTGAGAAGATTAGAATTTTCAAGTAAAAATTAGCTCTTAATACTGAGTCAAATTACTAAAAGGCCACCTAAACGGAATTTGTGACTGGATCTGTTTTAATTATATTTTACCATCACTTAACTTTTATCAAGACGTCATAGTTTTTATGAATATTCTTGAAATAAAATAGTCTCAGCATGTAGCAGTGCTAAACGCTCCGTTAAGCTAAGCTTTTTCTGTTTAATATAACGCTTAGTGATTACTGCTTTTTGCTGTAGTGGTAAGGTATGCATTTTCTTATCAAGCTGTTCTATGTAATGAGGCACAAATATTTCATCAGCTTGGTGACTAAATAAATGTTTATCAGAGCTGATCCAAATTCCTGTTTGTAACATCTCACAACATCGAGCTGTTACCGATGTGCTGGCATAGCCTTGTAGCAACTCTTTGTTTGCCCAAAACCTACCCCACTGTTTTAACTCTGCTCGAAGTTCACGTATATTCATTATTATGATGTCTCCCGTGCTATGGTTATGGCGTCTAATAATTCAATTTTAAAAGCACTCTCACAAATCTGCATAGTCTGCCCAAAGCTTGGTTCTGTTTTCTTATGTTCCCATCGTTGATAAGTACTACGATCAATATTAGACATAAAGCAGACTTCCTCTTGAGTAAGCCCAATCTTTAAACGTACACTGCGTAGTATATGCCCACCATGCAACCTAACAGATTCATTCGACATACTACCTCCCAAACAACGCAATTAATGCTGCGTCGCGGCAATCTTCATTACTACGGCCAGTCCAACCGGTTAACTTATTAAAGTAAGCTGCATCTTTTTTACAGCGGGTTTTATGCCCACCCATTAATGGTCTACACGGTTTCACCTGGTATCCTGCTGCAGTAATTGTTTCTATTAATAAAGTGGCCACTGCTTTTACTTGTCCCACGTTCTGGCTAATGCGGTCATTAACCGCTTGTTTGTTTATGGCCTTGGGTAAAGCTCTTGGGAATGTTGGCTTTATTAAATTAGGTTCTTCTATTTTAACCTGCAGCTGCTGCGGCGAACCTTGCTTAGTTAACCAGGCAACAACCTCAGCAAAAGGCACGCGCTGCAGCTGCTCGATAGTGCGACCGTTTATTACAGCAAAACCACTTGCAGTTAAGTCTGGGTCTATACCTATAATTATCATTAAAACCCCTATTAAAACTTTCCGTACTGTAAAATTCTAAAATTGAATAAAACCTTTTATTTATAATGCATTACCTAATAATTAAGTTTTATCAATGCCTGTATTGTGCAAACTATTAAGTGATGTATTTAACCAGTCGTGATACTGCGATAACGCAACATGTTTAACCTCTAATGCATCAGCATTTATATACACTGCATCTAAACCTTTCTGCTTATGGTTAAGCATTCGCTCGCCTACCCAGTAATCAATGCCTATAGTTGCCCAAGCACTTCTAGCAAGTTTTCGTAAATCATGTGCGCTAAACTTACCTGCTGATGCTGCTCTAATCAGTTTCTGAGCATCATTGTGTGAATAGGCTTTACGGTTATATTCAAATAAATACTCACCTTGGCTTAGCTCCCTAAAAGCCAGTAGCATAGCTTTAGCCTGCTTAGTAATCGGCATAATGTGGTTGGAGTCAGTTTTAGTAATGGCAGCCGGTATCGTGATCTGATTAACTTCAAAGTCGAAGTAACACCATTTAAGTTTTCTGGTTTCACCTATGCGCGTAGCAAACATCATCATAAACAACAGCATGGTTTTAACTGGCTCGGATAAACCTATTATTAACGCCATAGTACGGCCAGCGTCACTTACTAATAACCGCCCTTGCTTAGGCTCAATGCGCCGTTGAATGTGATCACCAAACCGCATTGTGGCCATAGGGTTAATGCTTACTAAGCCCAGTTCATTGGCACTTTTAAAAGCCCGTTTTAATACAGCAAAATATTGTCTAATGGTGGACGGTTTAAGTGATGCATTCTGTAGCGGTAGCATTAAACGCTCATCAATAACTAATTTAGTTAAATCAGTAATTTTGATATTGGCCAAACGTGGTACCAGATGCTTTTCAATAGCGCATTTAACCCCTTTACGGCGGCTATCGCTTTTAACAGACTCGCGTTCAATACGGCCTAAATACCAAGTAAGCAGCTGGCCAACCGTTGCAAAATCACTATTTTGTACATCAGTACCAGTTGCTAATTTTTTCAATATTTCAGGAACTATCGAATGTGCATCTTTAGTTTTTAGTGCTGGCCAGTAACCTAACCGCTGTCTTAACTTTTTACCTGCTTCATATCGCACCAAATACCACGTCCCTTTATCGCGATTTTTATGTATGCGTAACGCTAACGGGTGCCTATGATCACGTAGTTCACCAATCGTTAAATCTGCTGCAAATCGAACCACAGCAGCATCAGTTATTGCTAACGCGACAGATTTCATTAACGCAGCAGACTTCATCATTCCTCAATAACCGCCTTATTGGTAAAGGTTTTAACGTTTTCAAGATGATCAACAATCAGCAATAATTCATTGCCGGCTAATTCATCAGCACGATAAACCGACTGCAGATCAGCTGGGGCATTTTCTAACGTGTTAGCAGCTGCACTACGCAAGTGGTTTATTGCTTCTTGTATGTGATACTGCGTTTCAAATTTATGTGTCATGCCTTACCCTCACCAAAGTCATTGCGGTATTTGTTTAGCGCTGCTCTATGCTGTTCTCGCTGCTTTTCAGGCATATCCGCTAATTTATTTTGAATAGCTAACCGGTTCATTTTCCCAGCACGTTTCTGATACAACCAAAAACAAGCTAAGGTTTCTGCTGCTGCCATTTCTTGCTGTTCTTTTGGCAACTGGCAAAGGTTCATATTGTTTGCACTCCTTATCTTCTGCTGCGACCAGTGAAAGCCAAAACTAAACCGCCATCTTCGCGCAAACGGTCAACAACACGAGTACCTACAGCTTCTTTAACACCTGTAATATCTAAATTGCTCACCAGAACAGTTGGCAGCATGTTGTTGTAACGGCCATCGATAACATCAAAAATAAATAGCTTTTCTGTATCGCTGCCATAGCCCATACCCACTTCGTCAATCACCAGTAAATCGATGCTTGCAAACTTTTTTATCAACTGTGTTTCTGTAAAGTGTGCACCAGGCCGCCAGCAATCTTTTAGCTCTCTGATCAGGTCTTGCATTTTCACAATGCGGCAACGCTTACCTGAAGCTAGCAATTGATTTACCGTTGCAGACATCAGCAATGTTTTACCTGTTCCTAGACTGCCGCACATAACCATATTTCCACTGCCGTCTAACTGAATTTTGTTACAAAAAAGCTTTATGCTTGCGAGGTTTTTAGCTTCGTGATCTTCTTCTGGAACGTAATCATCAAAACATGCATCAACATTGCGCAGTGATACACCCGCTTCAATTCTCGACCGTCTAACCAAGTCAGCAGCCTGTTTTTTAGCAAGCTGAGCATCTTCAGCACGTTGTTTTTGGTTGTTCTCAACAGCGCACTTAGGGCAATAATCATTTTTAAAAAACTTAGTGCCCATTGGCAGAAAACGCATTTCGTAATCACCGTGCTTTGCACAGTGTAAAAGTTGAATGTTTTTTGGCATTTCAGTCACTAAATTCATAAAGCCCCCGATGTATAATTTTGTTTTTCAAACGAATGCGGTAACTTTTGTTTGCTGGGCGAAGCCCTAGCGTTAATCAGCCACTCGTACTCAAAACCAGCCCAACCTTTCATCATCGCTTCACCCAAGCAATCATCTACAGTAAAGCCAGCGTCAACAGCCAAGCTAAGCTGTTTGGCCAGTCGGTTTACAACGGTTTGTGTCATGGGTGATTTTTTAGCTTTACGAAAAGTTAGGTAATCTTTGAAAACTTGGTCACTCGGTTTAGCAGGCCAGTTTGAATAATCTAAATCCTTGGCAGCTTTTGCGCGTTCAAGTTTGCTAGCACCAGCGACAGCGGTGCTAATCTCTTCTTCAGGAATCAATGAATCAGGAATCAATGAATCAGGAATCAGAGAATCAGCAAGATATTCACCGTCTTTACACGGTGGATTAACCGTTAAAGCACCGTTACTATCTTTTCTGTTACCGTTATCCTGTTGTTGTTTAACGGTTTCAGTCTTGGTTTTTGCAGCCTGTTTATCTTTACTGCTAGGGTAAACACCGTTAATGTCGGGTAATTCACTGGCCTTTTCTGTGTGATGTGGGTTTTGGTGTTTAGTAAAATTAAGTATTTGCACCAGCCTTTCACCGTTAATTTCATAGCGTTGAATAAAGCCAAATCGCTCTAATTCAGATAACCCATGATCAACATCAACATTATCAGCCGGAAAAACACCCATTCTAATACGCTTGGGTCTATCTTCTAACCGGCCTTCACGGTCAGATAATGTCCACAGGCCAATAAATAAAAGACGGTATTCAAAAGATAATTCAACCAGATCATCATTAAGAAAAAATGCTGGCTTAATATTACGTGCTCTGGCCATGCTAATTCCTATTGATGATTAGTGGGTTACGGTTTAAACTCTGCATTGGTGATTAACTCCTTATTAGTTAGTTACCTTTGGCCCACTCTGAACAGTGGGCTTTTTTATTACTGAAATTCTGTTGCTGTCTTTCCGTCGGTCAAGACAACAACCCTTATGGGTTTACGGCAGTTAACCTCGCCGCGCTGGTGTTACTTACCAATCACCGCTGTTGGGTGCTTTGGTAAATCTCTTACTTGACCTTCAACCACCGCATTTAGCGCCAGCGCTTCGTCTACAGTTTTCATTAATTTGGCTTTTATTCGCGCAAACTCAGTGCTATCAATCACTCCATCTTCACGTGCAAGACGTATCTCTCCCAGCGCAGCGCCTAATTGTTCACTAACCCGCATTAACTGGTCACTTAGTTCTTCATCGCAGCTAACGCTGTCTGGTAGTTTTACAAACACACCACCACGTTGTTGGCACCATGTTTCTAAAATTAAATTGTCATTAGCTTTGTCTGTTAATAAAACGGCATCACGTAAGTACAAATGGTTGCTGTCGTTTTCAGGGTTTAGCTTGTTATAAACAACTGAAATTTTTTGAAATGTTTCTGCTGAAAAGCGCTCAACACCATATTGGTGACCAACAAAATGTGCAGCATCAAGGGGGCATGAAAAGTGCGTGTTTTTTAATGTGCGGTTATTCATCACTAAGCTATCCTGTCTTTAGTTACTTTATTTGGGTGTAAGATTTGTAATGCTGAAAACTTACCATCTGTTTCGTTCGCAATTTTTTTAGCGTATTCGGTTTCACCGGTGTAATCGGTTCTTGGCAATTTTCCAGCTTTAAGCCATTTGTAAACAGCTCTTACACTGACTCCGCAAGCTTTTGCGACCCCTGAGACTTTATTTGGAGTTGATTCTATGGCCTGTTCTAAGATATGCATAACCGCCCTTTTATGTGTACTTTTGGTACATATTAAATGTGAACTGACTTTTCTGCAAGTAAAGAAGAGAATTGAATTATTGGTTCACAAAGAATGATAAATTTGAATAGCTTTAGTAAACGACTTTTAGAGTCAGTAGAAGGTGTTGGAATTAAACGCCATGGAGCAGGAAACTGGCTTGCAGTGCTTACGAAGGTAACTGTGAAAGCTGCGAATAAGTGGCTAAATGGTGAGTCTATCCCTCGCAGAGAGAATTTAGAGATTATTGCTAAATCAACTAAAGTAAGGGTTGAATGGTTACAGTATGGTGAAGGAGCAAAAACCACCAGTTATGTTAATGAAAATATTTCTGATCTTGACGCATTAATTCAACTCGCCACACCCAGAACCCAAACTGAGCTTTTAAAAATAGCAGAAGCAGCAGCGGATGGCCGGCTAACAGAAGACGATGTTAAATTACTTAAAGTTATTGCCGATCGGCTAATAAAAAAGGAATAGCGCTTGCTACAAATAGGGTTTGCTACGCTTTACACCACGCCAAGAGAAGTAACAGATCTAGGTAACATATCGCCATTATGGCTTGGCGATGCCATAACAGCAACTGGCGACACTAGAATGTACCTTAAGGGTGTGACGTACAGTGAGTTAATAGCCGAATGCTTATGCACTACTATAGGCTCTGCTTTAGGATTACCAGTTACCCAGACCTATATTATAAAAGACCCACATAAGCTATTAAACGAAAAATATATTTTAGGTAGCGAAGATGCTGATATGCCGTCATTTAAACGGCACATGTCTATGGCTGATCAAGCACAAAAGCAAGCAATGTGGCACGGCCTTAAAAATTGGGGCCAGTTGTATGAGAGTGCGTTGTTTGATGAATGGATAGCTAACCCAGATAGAAATGCAGGTAACTTTTTATGGGATGGTGGTGAGCATTGGTATTTAATTGACCATGCTAGGGCTTTATGGACAACCAATAGCAACAACAAGCCTCATGACGTTGCTAAAAACATTTTGGCTGATATCATTAAAGGCTTTTATGAAGAAGTGGGTGTTGCCCAACTAAAAAGAAAGCTTGTCTATGAAATACCTAAGTATCAAAATCTTTGCTCGCAAAAGATTATGCTAGCGGCGCGTTGTACCGAATTAGATTGTGTTGAAACGGCTGAAAATAAGCTAATATCATTAGTAACTAGAATAAATGCTATGCCCAATCTTGTTGCTAGGCATAGTGAGCAATGGGATTTATTTAATGCCAATTAGTGATCAGCACTTTCCTGCCCTGCCACGTTACAGCGCAAAAGCTTGCCCAATATTTATAGAGCCCATCATAGGCTCTGGTGAGCGTATTTGTGTCGGCATAGTAGCGCACGGCCAAGATGGTGAACATGTAGTGGTAAAAACAATTAAAGATGAATCTGCAGCTTGTATGCTTGGTGTGGCCAGCGTTAAATTTCTTAATATTGTGCAGCTAGTAATAAATAATTTAGATAAATATGCGGCTACTAAAGGAAATATAACTGATTGGAAATCACCCGTGCCTGGTGTGGTTTTAGGTTCAGTTACGTCAGGCTATGTAACCGACTTAACCATGATGGTAAGAACGGTTGCTAGAAACCATGCTTTTTTATCTGCAATGAGTGATTTTTCTGCAGCTGATGAAAGCATTGCCGATAACTCACCCGCAACTGATCGTTGGGCTACCATGGTGAAAGAAGCCACAACACTAATACAGCCTAATTTAATTGATGCATTTAACCGGCAATTAAAGCTAACCAGTAAAGGCACTACCCGATTCGATTTTGTAGGCCAGAATTTAGCTGCACAGTTGGGCCGCATTATTCCGGGCCATGGTATATCAGGTTTGGTTAAAACAGCTAAAGCTAAATTGTGGGATTTAGAAACATTACGCGAGTTTAATACCCGGCAATTATTTACCAGCAATAGTAGCTACGAACTAATACTGTATAGACCAAAAGATAATGATCCAGCTTATTCAGAAAGAGAAATAGGTAGGTTAAACGAAGCTATAGTTGAACTAGAAGAAACGGGCGATAAGCTTACTCTAAGAGTGGTATCTGCTTACAGTGCACATGAAGCGGCTGAACGAATAATTTCAACCGAAGTGGCCTGATGCTATTATTTAATAACTTTTAAGTGAGAACCTTTAGTTTTTTGTTTTTGCCTATCTGCGATTGCACCAATTTTTACTGGCTCAGATATTACCCTTTTTTCAAATGATGTTTCACTTATTAGGCTAAGAAACTCCCTAGTTTGCTCTCGCAGCATATTAGTTTCTTGTACTGTAATATCCATATTAAGATCGTAATCAGCTCTATGCCTGTTTGACTTTAAACTAGTTAAAAACAAACCTATCCGCTGTGCTGATCTTTTGTTTTCAGGTTTAAAATCAGTGGTTTGCTTAAGGTAAACACAAAGCGATTCGTGACAACCAACACCACTATATTGGGGGACATCCGTTATCTTTTCTTTAATAGAATTATAGGCAGAATAATAACTTCTGCTAATTACATTTCTTCGATTAATTTCGCTTTCTAAATCTAAAAACTCTACAGACTCAAAAAAGTTAATTCCTTTAACTGCCATTAATTAAACTCGCTTACAAAAAAACTAACTTTTTCGCATGTTGCGTCTTGATCTATTAAGTAATCTGCTATTTCCATATTTAAATCAAAATACCGCTTGCCCTCTTTTGCATCAACAGTCACAAAAAAAGGTATGCAATCAGGATCATTAACGTTGGTCTGGACCGACTTTACAATAAAACCATTTTTACCAAGCAAATCAAATACACCAATGGCTAATTCAGATATCCTTTTTGAATCCACCCCAAGCCTTTCATTCGTTTTCAATGCCTCGGTATAAAAACGCATTAAATTAGTGATTTTTTGAGGGTCATAAGAGCTCATATTACCGTGCTTATCAATCAAGTTAAAACAATAACTTATTGTATCAAGGTCGCGAAAATGCGCGGCTTTAGAGCAAAGTGAACTTATAAGAACTTGATCATGGATATAATTTAGCGATTCAACAAGAATTGCATAAGACTCACTAGGGTAACCTCTAGCCCAAAGGTAATTAGCAAAATGTAACCACGAAGCAGGTTCAGTTGAGTCTAATAATATAGACCTATGGAAAATCTTTTTTGCTTCAGCAATATTTTTATCAATATTAATTTGAACTATTGCTTTTAAGGCAAGTTTTATCGAGTCATTTTGGACTTTGCTTATCTGTTCTTCTAATGAAGCGATATCACTGCTACTAAGTAAATTTTGGTTAGTTAAAGTTATATTATCCAAGTCAACCATTGCGTCTAAGTTATTTAAAACTTCGTTAGGTAAACTAACTGCATCTGGTACGAGCATCTGAGATCCTTAACTAATTAAAACAAAACAAATAACACACAAGTCTATCCAACCATGGAATAAGACGGCCAACATTATACCAGCATAGTACAAGTAAGCAATTTAAACCGCAGACAACTCTAGAAAAGTGCAGACAAAACACGCAAATTTCAGAACTCCCCACCCTCCTGTTGTAACCCGTATCAATCTTCAAATCTAGCATTAAAGCCATTATTCATCTAAAAAAATGTAAAAATGAAAATAAATGTACTTTTGGTACTTTACTAATGTGTACCTTTAGTTCATTATAATTTAAGAATATGAACTAGAGCAAACAACATGAACCCATTAGCAGATTACATAAACCTAACGTCAACCAAAGCTAACCGCTTTATTTGGTTATTAGCAGCAGTTGTAACCGTGTTGTTTGTTGCCGCCATAACGCTAGGAGCATCAGCATGATTACGCCATCACTAACAGCTGCGTTAAACCATAAAAACGCATCACCATTCCCTGCTTCAATTCGCATTAGCGGCGGTCAATGGCAAGTAATTAATAAACTGCAAACCATGACTGAAGCGCAGCGTGCAGGCTTGTATGTAGCTTATGAATGGCATCGTGCCTATGGCCGCAGTGGTGACGATTCATTGTTTCACCCTATTCAATTTGAAATTTACGGCATTCAAGCAAAAGGCAAAGGCCCTGCATTAGCAAGTGCATTGCGCCAATTAGGTTTATTGCTATGTCACAACGGCCGCTACCGGTTAAGCCCTGCCGGCTTGAATCTAGTTAAAACAGTAAATATTGAGAATCAGGAGTGTTAATTATGTCTGCAGCATTAAAAATGTCCGCACCTAGCGAGTTAAGTTCGCAAATTAAAAAGATGATGGTGTTTTGCAAAGACAACGCTCGCAGCATTAAAGCTATGAAGCATCATTTAGCCGTTACCGAAGCCACAACGCGTGAATTACTGGCGCAAGCCTTAGAGCAAAAGTTGTTGTGGCGCCAAAGCAACGGTATGTATAAAACATTCAATACCAAGCTCAGCTTAATAGAGTTAGATGCAGAGCAAGATATTAAGCCAGTTGCTGTTTCGGCCCCTACGGAACAACAGCCTGAAGCCGATTCATTGCAAGATTTATCTGATCTAGATGATGCCTTTGAAGTGATTGAAATAGACACTGAAATGACAGCTGCAATAGACCTAGCATATCAAGAACAGCAAGCCGCTTATAACTCTGAATACGCGCCAGCTGCTAACAGTGAATTCAACTTAGACCAAATGCAGCAAGAGTTTGAAAAGCAACAAAACCGCAACTGTTACCCCGTTATAGACGAATTAAACGCTAAATCTCGCGCATTACAGTACGCCATTTTATTACTAAGCGACGGCTCAACCGAGCTTAAGCGCTGCATAGAAGCCATACAAATGGACTTAGCCGTAATTAACTTGCATCAGGTAAGGAGCTAACCATGTTTGCTGTATTTGGTATCAACGAAAGCAAGGCCCGAGCAATGGCCATTAAGAAAACCGCTAAAACTACTGGCAAAGGTAAAAACTTACGCGCCTTAACTGATGAAGAATATCAGGCGGCACTTAATGCAAACACTGAAAAGTATATGCAGAACATGAAACCTGTAATTTTAAGTTCTGAATACAGCACCCCTAGCGTATGTGCCGATTTTATCGCACTAGCTCAAAAAGCAGGTGCAAAGAAATTAGAAGTCATGATTAAAGCCCCAGTAGAAACCAAAGATAAAAAAGGCCGGGCAAAAATTGTTAAGCGCTGGACTCAATACCAAGCAGGACATAACTATGCGCAGGTGAACGTATGAGCCAAGTTATCTATTTAGTGCTATTGCACAACACCCCGATCGTAGCCTACGCACATGAAAACGTGGCTAACGATGAAGCAATAGAGGTTGGCGGCAAGGTTGAATCTGTTCACTTACATTCGACCAATTTAAACCAGCAAATTTATGTGGTGATAGTTAACAACATTCCAAGCATAGCTTACACCAGTAGAGATAACGCAGAGCGTGAAGCATTAGAAGCCAGCGGCAAAATTAAATCGGTTTATTTATTTTCAAGGACGAATAGCAAATGAAAAACGAATTTTACTATAAAAATTACCCCTGGATGAATGCTGACCAACTTGAATGCTTCGAATTGCTTTGTGACATTCACGGCGGCGGCAATCACTTGTTCGGCAAAATTCATCCATGTGGTGAAAGCGGAATTTATATAAACAGCACTTGTACGCACTATATGTCTACTTTCGATTATTCAAATCTTACTCGTGCAGTTGTTTTAGCTCATGACCGCATGATCCGTTTTGAAATAGAACCATCAGGCCCGCGTATGCTGAAACTGATAGCGCATAAACGCCATAGCCGTGATGGCCGCATGCACGAACGCCACCCGACAATAGAAGATGCTATTACTGATATTCGTAATAACCATGGTGAGGTGACGGCATGAACAAGCAATACAACATCATCTATGCTGATCCTCCATGGTCATTCAATAGCAAAAATACAGGCGGAAGCATGAAGTCTGGTGCTGCAGCTAAATACGACACTATGACGCTTGAGCAAATGAAAGCGCTTGATGTACCCGCTATATGTGCTCCTGATTGCGTTTTAGTTATGTGGTACGTAAGCAGCCAACCACAAGAAGCTTTAGATTTAGTTAAAGCTTGGGGCTTTACCATAAAAAACATGAATGCGTTTATCTGGCAAAAGCTAACAACCAATTTAATGCCCCACTTCGGCATGGGTTACTGGACTCGCGCTGGTGCAGAGTGCGCGTTAATTGCTGTTCGTGGCAAACCAAAAGCGGCTAATAGAGCTATTCGCCAAGTGCGCGCTGAAATGCTAGGTCAACACTCAGAAAAACCATCAATTTACCGTGATGAAATAGTGAATCTTTGTGGTGATGTTCCACGGCTAGAAATGTTCGCAAGAACAGCTGCAGCTGGTTGGGACGTTTGGGGCAATGAGATTGAAAGCTCTTTGGATATTAACCAGGTTAAAACAGCATGAGCGACATTCAATTAAACCGTTGCCCACATTGGGATTGCGGTTGGTGTTACGCACCAAGTGAAGTTGAAAACAACTCTAAAGGCGGCAGTTGTTGGGCGGCAAATAATTGCCCAGTGCAACAGAAACTAATTAAAGAAAAGCAGGCAGGTGAATGATGTTTAACGAATTAACATTAAAAGCTTTGCAGTCGGCACATAAAAGAGCCTTAGCAAAACTTAAAAGAGTAAAAATAAAAGAAGATAACGCAATTCACTGCGCCAGTCGTTTAATTGAATTAAGGATCTCTGCTAATGAACTAATTCAAAGTGGAGAATATAAAACAAAACAAGGCCTGTCGAAGCTTAATGAAATGGCAAAAAGAGAAAAGGAACTTATTTCCCATTCAAAGCTGAATCTAGTGAAAGTTTTTGATGAAGCGTTTAGTGCTGAAATGGAAGTTAACGAGCTAATTGGCCAGATACATAACATTAAGTTCAGGCTTAACAGAGTAAAGACAGGTGCCGCATGAAAAAGCAAAGAACGCTAAATATTCGCGTCAAAATTTTGAAAGAAAGCACTGGCGTACCGGTTGGCACTGTTGTTAAGGCTAGATCTACTGATTTTGGCTGCATCATCACCAGTTCGCCTTATGAGAAAACTTTGCTCAACAAAAGCCAATACAAGTTTTTAAGGGCCCTACCAAATGAAGCGAGCGCTTAAAAAATGAGGAATTTAATCCAAGGCGGTGAAAGCGTAGCTAGGTTCAAACTGCTGTTACAGCTAACAAAAATAAGCAGTGAGGGCGTGCAAGATGCACTGCAAGACTACTTGTGCAAAGGATATAGCGACACAGCATCAGCAGCATTAAACGGTGTTCAGTTAAGTAACTTTAACCGGGCATTACATAAATTAAACGACGTTGCAGCAATAATCGAGCAAATTAAAGATTTAGACTGGCAGCATTTAAAATCAGTTAAGTGATAAGTTTTAGGGGTGATTATGGCTAAATTATCAAAGCAAAAAGTAGCTGGTATTCGATTAATAGCAGACATATTTGTTATCGAAGACCTGATTAAAGAAGTGATTTCTAAGAGTGAAGGTTATTCAGATAAAGTCGAAGAATTACGGGAACACTTAAAAAAACATGTACCAGAACCTTTTGAAGCTGCTAATGAATTGCAGCGTCAAATAAAAGAGGCGCGGTCAATTTGGCGTAGTGAGTTAGAAAAAGGAAATGTATTTTGAGCAGAGGCATAAACAAAGTAATTTTAATTGGCAACTTAGGTCAAGATCCGGAAGTGCGTTATATGCCACAAGGTGGTGCTGTCGCTAATTTTACTATAGCAACGTCTGAAAGTTGGACCGACAAAGCAACCAACGAGAAAAAAGAGCAAACCGAATGGCACCGCATTGTTATTTATAATCGGCTAGCTGAAATAGCAGGCCAGTACTTAAAAAAAGGCAGTAAGGTTTATATTGAAGGTAAATTAAAAAACCGAAAATGGACTGATAAAGAAGGCGTTGAACGCTACACCACTGAAATTGTAGTCAATGAACTGCAAATGCTAGACGGTGCGCCGCAACAAAACCAAAGCCAGCAGCAAGGTAGTTATCAACAACAGCAGCAACAATCTGGCTATCAACAAGCGTCAGTTGTATTGGGTCCAAGGTCTAATACTGGTTATAACAATAACCGTCGTTAAAGGGGAATAGCTTTGCAACTAATAAAATTGCCTGACGTATTAAAGAAAGTACCGGTAAGTAAAACCACTTGGTACGCCATGGTAAAAAGTGGCGAAGCGCCAGCGCCATTTAAGCTAGGCGCCAGATCTGTAGCATGGTCAGAACAGCAAATTGACGAGTGGATTAAAACACGTGAGCGCATAGCAAGTAACGTTGGAATATTGCAGTCATAACTGGGCACCAAAACATTTTAATACTACAGATGATACTACAGTTACCAAAATTACCAGCCAAAGCCTTTAAAAATGCGGCTGGTCGGCTCCTGTCTGGGACGCCATTTTCTTATCTACCTCGATTTCAGCTCCGCTCTGCTTCTATTTATTACAACGTTAGTTTAAGTAAGCTTTGTTCTATCTTGCTAAACATGTTTAGCCTTGCGTTAACTGCAAGGTTGCTTGTTCAGTATGGCGGATAATAGCGCTGACAACGGCCTCTGGAATAAAGGTGCGGGCGACTGACATGACTTGTTTGTTGTCTATACGTACTAAACGAGCGTTAATTAGCATGCCTTGCTGATGCTGAGTCATGGTGCCGGTAACGACATAACGAATAGGTAGCTCGCCGCTTAGCTCTTGGTAATTACGGCTTAACACAAAGTCGCCCTGCTCTGTTACGCGGATATAATCGGTGGCTTTATAATCTAGCACGGGCACACCAAAGGTATGCAGGTCGTGCATCATGGCTTCGTTTAAGTGATTACTTAAAATACTGGCTTGCTCTAACCCCGAATCAACATAACTAAAGTCGGTTACCGCGACCATGGCTGAGGGGTCGGTTTGCTGCCAATGGGCAACTAACTGATAAACTAACGCTTGCGAGTACGTATTTACCGTAAGTAAGGTATTATCGGTATCGACACCAACCTCGCTTGGCGCTTGAGCTGTAGCTTCTTTAGAAGTGGCTGGAGTCGTGGATGATGTGCAAGCCGTTAATAGCAGTGCCGCTAAAGACAGGGTAAGAGAAAAAGTTATCGGCTTCATTTTACAGCTCCGGTTAAATTAGTACGGTACAACTTGTTACCCTGTTGCAGCACGCGTTGCTGCTGCCAAAAAATATCGCTTGGCACCAACTGACTGCTGGCTGCTAATACTCGCTTATTTTTAACAGAAATTAAGCGGGTGTTTAGCATCACACCTTCGGCTAGCAAGCTATAAGTGCCCACTAATAAGGTATCGGCCAAACTGCTGTTGGCTATAGCCGTTATTTGCCGTGATAACGCTTGTTCATGATCTGACTTTAGCGCTAACTGATCGCGCAAGCGATAATCATAAACATCGAAGCCTTGCTGTTTAATTTGGCTGAGCATACTTTCACTTAACTGATTGGCCATTTGCTTTTCAGTTTCATCGACTTGCTCTAATGAGAAACTATTCACCGGCACAAATGAGCTAACGGCAATGCGCGGTTTATCCGCTGACATCCCGTTATTAGCAGGTAACTGACTTAATAAATTTAGCGCTAATAGCTGGCTATAAGCATCTAGCGTGTTTGCTGGTTGCTGTGCTGAGTTAGCGGCAGAATTAACCAGACTACAACTGACTAACAACCAACTGATACCTAAAATCACTGCACATTTTAGTGCCTTCATACCGCCACCCTTAATTAATGAGGTTGTCATTATCAAATCCTATACTAAAAGCGAAGCAATAATTAGGCCATAACATTTTAGTTTTAGGGATCAATTTTTTGGCAGTTTGGCTTTCAATCAACGGAATGTCCATACGGAATGGTTAAATAGAGGCCTTTGTTTAGAGGGCTCTGCTACAGCAATTTACAGCGTTACTGTAGCAGTTAGTTATGAAGGGTTACTGTAATAAATTACTGTAACAAATAATTATGCGGCAAAATGGGCTCTGGTAACTCAGTTTCACCTAAAGTTTCTAATAAGTTTATTTCAATAGAGCGAGACATAGCCGTTAAGGCTAAGTCATTCGCGGCTAAGCCAAAGGGATCTTCTAATTCTTCACTTAAAGCATCTAAACCAAAGAAAGCATAAGCGACAATAGCGCAAAATAACGGCGTGAATAATCCCTGAGTACCGACGATACCAAAAGGTAAAATAAAGCAGTATAAATAAGCGGTACGATGCACTAACAGCATATAAGCAAAAGGTAATGGCGTGTGTTTAATCCGCTCACAAGCGGCTTGCACTTGAGCCATAGAGGTGATTCGTTCATCCAGGCACTTGCTTAGAATATCTGATAACAAGCCTTGTTCTTGCGCCTTAGCTAAATATTTACCAAGTAAACGCAAGATAGCATCGGGCAGGTTTTTAGATCTCTGTAAACTGACCAGTTCAGCTGCTGGTAAATAAGGCGTAATATCAGTCCAAGGATCTGACTTGCGTAGATGGTGGCGTAAAGCATGAGTGAACGCAATAATTAGCTTAACCATTAGTTGCTGGGTCTGTCGGCCATTATCTGTATCATTAGTTATGTATGTAGTTAGCTGCCGTGACAAGCTGCGCGCATCAACCACAAGTTGGCCCCACTGTTTGCGGGCTTCCCACCAGCGATCATAGCTAGCATTGTTACGAAAACCGAGAAATAACGATAAGGCCACACCTAATAGCGCCAAGGGTGCCAAAGTAAAGCTGGGAAATATGCTAGGGAAATACTCTTGGGTTAAGGCTACTGCAGTTCCGAGTAGCGCTATCAACACAATTTGTGGAAATATCAATGGCACGATAGAGCCGCGTAAGGTAAAAAACAGCTGAAATAGATTGGGTTTATCACGAACAATCATAGCTCACTCCATTGATATTTATTTAGCATGCTAAAAGTACTGCCATCGCAGTTAGCGACGGCAGTTAAGCTTAATTATTTATTGAGATATTCAGCATGGAAACGTAAATGCTGCTCGATAAAGCTAGAGATAAAGTAATAGCTATGATCATAACCTTGATGAATAGCTAACTGTAATGGATAACCACTCTCTTTGGCCGCTGCTTGTAATACTTCTGGTTTTAATTGTTCAACCAGAAAATCATCCGCGCCGCCTTGGTCTACTAAAACTGGCACAAAATCAGTGGCTTTGCGCATCAATAAGCTAGCGTCATAGGCTTGCCAAGTAGATTCATCAGTGCCTAGATAAGCTGTTAAAGCTTTTTTGCCCCAAGGGCAATCCATTGGATTACTAATAGGGCTAAAGGCTGACATGGAACGATAACGCTGTGGATTACGCATGCCAATAACTAAAGCACCATGACCGCCCATAGAATGGCCAGAAATAGAACGTTTATCTGATACTGGGAACAGCTCTTCAATCAGATCTGGTAGCTCATTTACCACATAATCATACATTTGGTAATGGCGGTTCCAAGGCGCTTGGGTAGCATTAACATAAAAGCCTGCCCCTTTACCTAAGTCGTAGCCTGCATCATCAGCAACATCGTCACCGCGTGGGCTCGTATCGGGTGCCACTATGGCGATACCGAGTTCGGCAGCTAAACGCTGAGCGCCGGCTTTTTGCATAAAATTTTCATCAGTACAGGTTAAGCCTGACAGCCAGTACAATACCGGGACTTTTTTATTGACTCCGGCTGAGGGTGGTAAATAAATAGCAAAACGCATCTGGCAATTTAAGGTTTTAGAGAAGTGGCTATATTGCTTATGCCAGCCGTCAAAACTTTTATTGCAGCTTATATTTTCAATGGTCATTCTGGGCCTCAAATGGCTGCCCACATAATGTATAGGGGCAGCCTTAGTCTTTGTAATCGATAGTCTGTATTAATCGATAACTTTTATTTGTCGAAGTGGATAACGGTGCGGATACTTTCGCCTTTGTGCATTAGTTCAAAAGCATGGTTAATGTCTTCTAAACCCATAGTATGGGTAATAAAGTCACTTAACTTAAACTCACCGGCTAAATAACGCTCTACGTAATCAGGTAACTCGGTACGACCTTTAACGCCACCAAAAGCAGAACCGCGCCATACTCGACCGGTGACTAATTGGAATGGACGGGTTGAAATTTCTTGACCGGCACCAGCGACACCAATAACAACCGACTCACCCCAACCTTTATGGCAACACTCTAACGCTGAGCGCATTAAGTTTACGTTACCCACACATTCAAACGAGTAATCAACACCGCCATCAGTGAGTTCAACAATAACGTCTTGAATCGGCTTGTCGTAATCTTTCGGGTTAATACAGTCTGTAGCGCCTAATTTTCTGGCCAGTTCAAACTTACTTTCGTTAATATCAATCGCGATTATCCGGCTAGCTTTGGCCATAGTGGCACCGATAACCGCTGATAGACCAATACCGCCTAAACCAAAGACGGCAACGGTAGCGCCCTCTTCTACTTTGGCCGTGTTCATTACTGCGCCCATACCGGTAGTGACACCACAACCTAATAAACACACTTCTTCTAGTGGCGCTTCTTTATTAACCTTCGCTAATGAAATTTCAGGCAAAACGGTGTATTCAGAAAAGGTTGAACAGCCCATATAATGGAAGATTGGCTGGCCATCTTTATAAAAGCGCGTAGTGCCATCTGGCATCAAGCCTTTACCTTGGGTTTCACGTATTTTTTGGCACAGGTTGGTTTTGCCTGATAAACAGAATTTACACTCACCACACTCTGGGGTGTATAGCGGAATAACATGATCGCCAACTTGAACGCTAGTGACACCTTCACCAATTTGTTCAACGATACCACCACCTTCATGGCCTAATACCACAGGAAAAATACCTTCTGGATCATCACCTGATAAAGTAAAAGCATCGGTATGACATACGCCTGAGGCTATTACTTTAACTAACACTTCACCTTTACGTGGTAGCATGACATCGATTTCTTCAATCGATAATGGCTGCTTTGGCCCCCAGGCGATGGCGGCTTTTGATTTAATAAATTTATCTGACATCTGCATTCTCACTTTTTGGTTAAAATAATTAGGGCTAATCGTAAATTAAATTGCTAAATAAATTGTTACATTAAGTCTTTAATTTAATTAGCTAAACGAATATTATCAATTGAATAACTTGGCTGTTTTCTGACACTTTAGTTTAGTCGTAAAGTGCCTTGCGTGCCTGTTATCACTTAATGGGCGGCTGCTTAATGATGATGACCTTGGGATAAGTTAATCATCACCACACCAATAGCTACCATTGCCATACCAAACCAGGTCATTAAATCTAAGTGCTGGCGATATATCAGCGCAGACAATATCGTGACACTAACAATGGCTAACCCAGCCCATAACGCATGCACAATACCAACCGGCATACTTTTCATTGCTTGAGCCAAAAACATAAAGGCCGCGAGATGCCCTAGCAATACCAAGACACTAGCAACGGGCTTGGTAAAACCCTCGGTTTGTTTTAACGCTACATGGGACATAGCTTCAGCGGCAACACCAAAAAAAAGAAATAACCAGCTCATTTTGTTTCCTATACAGTTACCAAAGCCATGGCCCACCCCGGCTAATTCATGAGGGTATTATAATTACTTTAATAAAGATGATAATACGTCTGTTTAGTAAGTTACTTTTACCATGCAGAAACAATGTGGTGGTTTTAGTGGTGAGTTTTTAGTTGTGAGTGTCGGCTGATTAAGATGAATTAATAAGGAACGGGTTTACCGCATGTTAGTGTGGTAAACCGAACCGTATATAACCTTAAACCGTAAACGGATAACTTATGGCTTCGTGGCTTTGATAGCCTTCCAGTTCGAAATCCGCGGTGGTGACCCAGGTTTCTATATCCTGTAAGGTTTTAATTTTAGGGTTAAGATGCAAACGCGGTAGTGGTAATGGCTCACGTTTAAGCTGCACATCTTGCAACAGCGTTAGCTGATTTTCATAAATATGGGCATTAACTATTTTATGAAACACTTTACCGGCTTTATGACCAGTAATTTGCGCCATTAAGGCTAATAACACAAAGCATTGTACTTGATTAAAATTTAAGCCCAGTGGCACATCACAACTACGTTGGTATGAAGTTAAATATAAGGTGCCGTCTAATAATGAAAAGTTATGGGTATGCATACAGGGCCGTAAGCAACCTAATTCAATTTCCCCTGGATTATAAAAAGTGATAATTTCAGCGCGGTCATCAATTCCTTGGCTTAAGTTATCGACTACTTTTTTGAACTGATCTAAAAAAGTGCCATCCGGTTTTTGCCAAGTTCGGCCTTGCACACCATAAACTCGGCCCATATCGTCAGTGCCTTTACGATTAGGGTTTTTTATCCAAGCGGCATTGTCATTGGCATTAGCATTCCAAGTATTACAGCCAATAGCCCTAAAATCTGCCGCGTTATCGTAGCCACGAATATAACCTAGCAATTCAGCAATAGCGGCTTTGTAATAGCTTTTTCGCGTGGTTAATAATGGAAACGCATTAGCACCAACATCGTATTCTAAATCAGCATTAATTAAGGTTAAGCATCTAACCCCAGTTCGTTTATTATCTACCCAGACGCCTTGATCAATAATGCGCTGACAAAGATCTAAATATTGTTTCATGCTTATACTGCCTGTTGTTTCTGTTGAGATCGACGCCAATAGCCATAGCCAATAATGCCTAAGCCGATGATTATCATTGGTAACGATAACCACTGTCCCATTGACATGCCGGCAGATAACACCCCTAAGTGCGCATCCGGTTCTCGATAAAATTCTACGGTAAAACGAGCAGCGCCATAACCGGCTAAAAATAACCCGCCTAAAGCGCCAATGGGTGGATTAGTGCGTCGATAAAGGATAATTAACGCAAATAATACTAAGCCTTCAAGCATAAATTCGTACAGTTGTGATGGGTGCCGTGCATAGGGGCCAGCATTAGGAAACAACACCGCCCAAGGCACATCTGTTGGTCTGCCCCATAGCTCGGCATTCATAAAGTTACCTAAACGCCCTGCGGCTAAACCTAATGGAATTAACGGGGCGACAAAGTCACCTAGTTGTAAATAGGCTTTATTATTACGTTTAGCAAACCAGGCCATCGCCACTAATACGCCGATTAAGCCACCATGAAACGACATACCGCCGGTCCATATTTTAAATAAATACAGTGGGTCTTGCAGGAAGTAATCAAATTGATAAAACAATACATAGCCTAAGCGACCACCTAGAATGACACCAACAAAGCCTTGAAATAATAAGTCGCTAACTTGCTGCTCTGTCCAACCTGAACCTGGCTTATTAGCCGCTCTGGTTGCTAGCCACCATGCCAAGCCAAAGGCAATTAAATACATTAAGCCATACCATCTTAACGCTATGGGACCTATTGAGAATATGATCGGATCAATTTGTGGAAATGTAATATACCCTGCTGACATAACTACCCTTATTACCCTTAACTAAACATCATCTTGACTGAGACTAAAATTAAAAACACCCCAAAAACCCGTTTAATCGCTAATAGCGGCAGTCGCTGCGTTATCCGTGCCCCTACTGGTGCCATAAAAATGGAGGTTGTTACTATGCCGGCTAATACGGGCAAATAAATATAGCCAATAAAACCTTGTGCTAAAGAATAATGTTGCCAACCCGCTAACACATAGCCAATGGAACCAAACACGGCAATAGCAATACCTGAAGCTGCGGCACAGCCAATGGCCCGACGCATATCAACAGAAAAATAGTTTAGTAGTGGTACAAATAATGCGCCGCCACCAATTCCAAGTAGGCTAGCAATACCACCTAAAACGGCAGATATAAAGCCTAACCAACCTTTGCTAGGTAAGGGCTTATTACCAATGGTTTTTCGCGAACCTAACGAGCGTAACGCGAGCAATAACACCGCTACAGCAAATACCCGTTTTAAAATATCATCGCTAATATTATGGGCAAAATAACCCACTATTGTTGCGCCAATAGCGGCACCAATTAGCACGGCCGTAGCAATTGACCACGGCACATTATCCCTACGATGATGGGCTAATACTGACGAGCTCGCCGTCACGATAATAGACGCTAATGAGGTGGCAATTGCCACTACCATCGCATTTTCAGGCGCGATGATACCATAAGCGGGTAGTAACATAACTAGCGCAGGCACGATAATTAGCCCACCGCCAATGCCTAATAAGCCCGCGAGGAAGCCCACAACAGCCCCTAACACTAAGGTAATTAAAATAACCGTCAGCAAGATGTGCTCTCTTTATTAAAATGATTCATTAATATGATTATTAAAATACTTGGTTTATTAATGTGATTATTAAAATACTTGGTTTATTAATGTGAATATTTGTAATGCGTTTATTTACAAGCTAACGCTTAAGCTCGAAGTTGATTAAGCGACTGCTTTTGTTCTAAAAAACGTTGCACATGCAGCCTTACAAGTTTGGCCGAACTGCAGGCGAGTACTTCGGGTAATAACAGCTCTAATTCCGACAGCTCTATCCGGCGCAACAACCATTTAATTTTAGCTAAATTACTACTATTCATACTAAAATAACGATAACCCATAGCGGCAAGTAACAATACACCTGCGGGGTCTGCCGCTAATTCACCACAGACACTAATTGGGAATTGTAGGCCCTTTGCTTGCTGAGCTAATGTATATAAAGCCCGTAATACGGCTGGATGCATGGCATCGTATAAACCAGCAACTCGTGGATTATTACGATCTACCGCCAATAAGTACTGAGTTAAATCATTAGTGCCTACCGAGCAAAAGTCAACCTTTTGCGCTAGTTCGGGTAACTGATACATAATGGACGGCACTTCAATCATTACCCCCACTTTAGGTCGAGGTAATGCTATGGATAACTCGTCACTGACTTCAAAGCAGGCTTGCTTAATTAAACGTAATGATTCATCGACTTCAGCCAGATCAGAAATCATTGGCAGTAAAATATGTAAGTTATCTAATGCTAAATTAGCCCGCAACATGGCGCGTATTTGCACTAAGAAAATCTCTGGATGATCTAAGGTTAAACGAATACCACGCCAGCCTAAAAACGGATTTTCTTCTTCGATATTAAAATAAGGCAGCGCTTTATCACCGCCAACATCTAAGGTGCGCATAATCACCGGTTTATTGGGTGAGCTTTCTAATATTTTACGATATAACGCGGTTTGTTCTTGTTCGGTAGGAAAACGGCTGCGCATAATAAACGGAAATTCGGTGCGATATAAACCGACACCATCGGTATGTTCCAGATCGGCAGTTTCTAATTCAACCGCTAAGCCCGAATTAACCATTAAATCAAACTTCACACCACACAATGATTGCGAAGGTAAATGAACTTCTTCTAAATAACGAGCATTTATGGCCGCATCTTCATTAATTAAACGCCGATATTCAGCGCAAATTGCGGCCACGGGCGATAATAAAACATTGCCTTGATAGCCATCAACAATTAAGTACTGCCCTTGCCATTGTCGTAAAGGCAGTTCGTCCACGCCCATCACGGCTGGAATATCCAGTGCCCGAGCCATAATTGCCGCGTGCGAGTTAACAGAGCCTTTTAATGACACTATTGCCATCAGCTTTTCCCGCGGGATCTCGGCTAACATGGTTGCGGTAACATTATCGGCCACTAGAATGACGTCGTCGGGCAGTTTTATTTTGCGCTTTTCAGTGTCTAATAAGTTATTTAATACCCGTTGACCCAGATCGCGAATATCGGTACCGCGCTCCCGTAAGTAGCTATCGTCCATATCATCAAATTTGCGAGCAAATTTTTCTACGACTCGTTTTAGGGCACTTTTTGCACACCAGCCATCGGCTATTTGCTGCTCTATCTCTGTACCTAAGCTAGCGGCATCTAATAATTGATGATAAACATCAAAAATAGCTAAGGCATCGGGCGGTAAATGGCCTGCCATACGCTCGGCTAACCGATTAAACTCTGCTTTAGTAATTTTAACTGCTCGATAAAAATGCGCTAATTCTTTGTCTGGATTATCTGAGCGTTTAACTGATATAGCGTTGAAATCATTAGCAGGCTCTAAAATATGAGCGTGGCCCATGGCAATACCTGGCGCGCCGGGTAAGCCTTTTAAGTGGCCGGTTTGAATTTGGGTGGCCGAACTTTCACTGGCTGCTTGACGCATTTCTGCATTAGCCAACACTGATGCCAGTTGCGCTGCTAGCGTAACTAAAAATGATTCTTCATCTTCATTGAAGATCCGATCAACCGCTTGCTGGATGGTTAACACACCAAGGACTTTACGATGATGGATAATAGGACAGCCTAAAAAAGCTGAGAAATGGTCTTCGCTGACTTCAGGCGTAACTTTAAATCGAGGATGTAACTGGGCTTTAGCTAAATTAATCGGTTCTTCGCGTTGCCCTACCCAACCGATAAGGCCTTCAGAAAAGCCAATAGCGACCTGACCAATAGCGTCAGGATTAAGGCCATCGCTGGCCATTAACATAAAATGCTGTTGTTCATAATCGGCTAAATACACCGAGCAGCACTCAGTTTCTAATGCTTGTTTAATGCTGGTGACTAAGCCAGCAAGCGCATTGTTAAGCACTGGCTCTTGTGCCACATCTTGAACAATTCGTCTTAGCTGGCTTAACATAAGAGCCTCATTTTTAGTTAACTATAAATATTTAACTTTTTCTTTTTCCTTCGCGGCGAATAAAGGGCAAAGCAACAGGGGCAAACTCTTTCATGACTTTTCGATAAACTTCGCGCTTAAACGCAACCACTTGGCGTACTGGGTACCAATAGCTAACCCAACGCCAGCTATCAAACTCAGGATGGGTGGTTTTTAATAAGTTTACATCATCTTCATGACAAGTCAGCTGCAGCAAAAACCATTTTTGCTTTTGGCCTATACACACAGGATTACTATCTTTACGAATTAAACGTTTCGGCAATTTATAGCGTAACCAATGTTTAGTGGTTGCAATAACCTGCACATCTGCTGGTGTTAAGCCAACTTCTTCGTTTAATTCACGATACATGGCCTGCTCAGGCGTTTCGCCATCATCAATGCCACCCTGGGGGTATTGCCAAGAATGCTGACCATATCGTTTAGCCCAAAACACCTGTCCTTGGCTGTTACATATTACTATGCCGACATTAGCCCGAAATCCTTCGGTATCGATCACTGAAACCTCTGGCGGATCATAAATCTACTATGAAAAGATTCTTTCACAAACTGGGCTGTGGAGCAATCGCTATTTTCAGCCTAACTTGTACACAGTTATCCACAGTTTGATAGTTTTTATTGGCACCAGTGTGGACTTTTTCACAGCTTCTGTTGATAACCCTGTGGCAAAGTAGCGGCAAAGCTCTTAATAACTATATATTTTGCAAAGTATACATTGCACAAACAGCCAAAAATACATTAATAATCAACTCACTAAACCAACCCAAGTTAATAGTCAGCATCATTCTCCCTGTGGATAAGTCACTTTGTGTTGTTTTTAAGCAGCTTAATGTGGCAAAAAATGCTAGCGTTGTCAGTAAATTAATTATTCTACTTATTATGCCTACTCCGCCAAAAACAATTGAAGATTTAATGGCTCGCTGTAACGCAATTGCCGGCTTAACATTAGGCCAGCTAGCATCCAGCCTAGAACAAGCTGTGCCTAAAAACCTATTGAAAGACAAGGGTTGGGTTGGCCAGTTGATTGAACACGCCCTTGGCGCTACTGGCGGCTCACAAGCGGTGGTTGATTTTGCTGATTTAGGCATAGAATTAAAAACCTTACCGATAAACCAACAAGGCAAGCCATTAGAAAGCACTTATGTTTGTGTCGCGCCTTTAACCGGTGTTACTGGTTTAGAGTGGCAAAACTCTTGGGTCTGTGAAAAGTTACGCCATATTTTATGGTTGCCGGTATTAGCTGAACGCCAGATCCCGTTGGCCGAGCGTGTTATTGGCAATGCCTTTTTATGGCAGCCCAATTCAGCACAACAACAAGCATTACAGCAAGATTGGGAAGAGTTAATGGAGTTAATTAGCTTAGGGGGCATTGCTGATATACGAGGCGCCACGGGTAAATACTTACAATTAAGACCCAAAGCCGCTAACAGTAAAGCGTTAACTGATGCAATTGGTAGTCAGGGCCAACCTATTCGCACCCTGCCGCGCGGCTTTTATTTAAAAACAAATTTTACTGCTGCCATATTACAGCAGCAGTTTTCACTTAGCGTTGAATAACCGTTACCAAATATATTGAAGAAACGTTACCCAATGCTAATGGCTATACTTACTAACCAGTTTATTGTACTCACCATTTTCTTTAAGTTGGGTTAAGCCCCGATTAAAGGCTGCAACTTGCTCTTCGGTAACAGACTCTTGGCTAAACATAACAAAAACATCGGTACTTTCTAAACTAATATTATGTGGTTTTATATATTTATCTAAGCCTTTGCGACGCATAATTGACGCCCCGACAAAGCTATCTTCAAGCAAGCCATCAATTTCTTCATCTAATAATCGGGCTATATTTAACTCACTAATAATGGCACCGACAAATAACGGTTGAAAGGTTTCATTTTCATAAAGTTCAGCCATGTCATCACCGTAATAATATTGATTAACAATACCTAATTTATGACCATCTTCTAAAAATGCACTGATATTTTCATAAGGATAATTGATATTATCTTTGCGTACATATAGCTGAAACCGTTCTTTACGATAGGCATCTGAAAAATAAGCGAAACTTTTTCTATCTTCAGTTTTCGATGCCCCTAGAACCGCATCGACTTCTCCAGTTTTTAGTTTAAGCAATAATTCAGTCCAGCTACCTTGCTCAACCGCAAGCTGACAGTTCATATTATTTAACACCGCCGATGCTATCTCGATATCCAAACCGGTAGGTTTATTATCCACCGTCATATATTGGTACGGTTCCCAAGCATCAATACCAAAGGTCAGTGTACAATCCGGCGCTTTGGCTTCTATCACTTCAGTCGTTTTTTCAATTATCACTTGTTCTGCTGGCTTACAACCCACTACGCCTATTAATGCACACCCCATGACTAACATTAATTTATTCATCTGCTACCCCTGACTTTCAACTTTATCTAAGCTTAGTCTATAGTCTGTTTTTTAGCCGTTATCTTTAGCGTTAAGTTGCAATAAATTGACGTTAATCAACATCCAAGGTTGGTTTTTCTAATAAATGGGCTTGCTTATTAGCTTTGGATTTAGTGGCAGGTTTACCGACAATACTGCGTAGGCGCTGATGCCAACCTTTTGCCGCTAAGCAGTCTTGCCACATATTCTGCCATTCATAAAAAGTAATACGAATGGGATTATCTGAAGCAAAATCGTCAGTAAGGCCATATCGACAAGGCTCATCGGCTCTTTCTGGGGTAAAAGTACCAAATAACCGATCCCAGATAATTAATACCCCGGCATAATTTTTATCGATATAGCGAGGGTTACACGCATGGTGTACCCGATGATGCGATGGCGTATTAAAAATGTATTCCAATACACCGAGCTTTTTTACCGCTTGAGTATGAACAAAAAATTGAAACGCTAAATTTAACGCTACCACGGCCAAAACAATGCTAGGTGTAAAACCAATAAGGATCATGGGCGTCCAAAACAGCCACATGCCAGATATAGGATAAGTTAAGCTTTGCCGAAAGGCAGTACTGAAGTTTAATTGTCGCGAACTGTGATGGGCAATGTGTGACGCCCAAAGCCAGCGTATTTGGTGTGAAGCACGATGAAACCAGTAATACAAAAAATCTTGTAGTACAAAAGCCAACAACATAGTGCCAGCATTTAGGTCTATATCAAACAATCGCCATTGATATAACCAGATAAATAATGGCATTAGCACAATAACAGCAAGTAATTCGCCGCCTTGATGCATTAACGCTAAAACCGCGTTGGCTAGCGAGTCTTGCCAGCGATACATAACCGGCTGTACTTGCCGATAACGCCACCACTCCCAAGCAACAAAAGCCAAAAACACAGGGCTTAACGCCAGTAGAATTAATTCAACCGAAATCATAAAATGCAACCGTTAACACTGCAGTATACAACTGATGTTACTGCAAACTTAGGCTTAGTACCATTGGCGCCTTAATTAGCGTACCGGCAGGGTAACGTTTACAAACAGCTTATCAATATCATCTTGATTGCGTAGTAAGTTAGCTTGCTCAACTACTTCTTTAGTTAAATGCGGTGCAAAGCGCTGAATAAACTCATACATGTAACTACGTAAAAATGCGCCTTTACGAAAGCCTATTTTAGTAGTTGAAGCGTCAAATAAATGGCTTGCATCAATGGCAACTAAATCGGTATCTAATTCTGCGTCCATGGCCATTGAGGCGATAACACCCACACCTAAGCCTAAACGAACATAGGTTTTAATCACATCAGCATCGGTGGCAGTAAAGACAATATGTGGCTCTAGCCCTTGGGCTGCAAAAGCTTTATCTAATTCAGAGCGGCCGGTAAAACCAAACACGTAGGTGACAATAGGCTGGGTGGCTACATCGTTAATAGTGAGTAAGCGCTTTAACTGAGCTAAAGGATGATCTTTACGAACTATGACACTGCGATTCCAGTGGTAACAAGGTAGCATCACTAAATCGCTGTATAAATGCAGTGCTTCAGTAGCAATGGCAAAATCGGCATCGCCTCTAGAGGCGGCTTCAGATATTTGCTGTGGTGAGCCCTGGTGCATATGCAACGATACTTTAGGATATTTTTGTATAAAGCCACTAATTACATTAGGTAAAGCATAGCGAGCTTGGGTATGTGTAGTGGCAATATTTAATTTACCTTGATCCGGTAAAGTATGTTCTTTCGCTATGGCTTTAATGCTTTCCACTTTAGCTAGAATTTGTTTAGAAAGCTCGATCACTTCTTTACCAGCAGCAGTAACGTGAGTTAAATGCTTACCACTGCGGCCAAATACTTGAATACCAAGTTCATCTTCTAACATGCGCACTTGTTTACTGATGCCAGGTTGTGAGGTATATAAATTTTCGGCTGTAGCAGAAACATTCAAATTATTATTTAGTACTTCAACAATATAGCGCAGTTGTTGTAATTTCATTTATTACCGACCCTGTAATGGCATATCAATTACCAATATACCTTGGCATTAGGATATTCCAACTTATATTTTTAAGTGTTAAGTATAATCTAATTATTAGTATTGGCTGTTTTAAGCTTGATTTTAATACCAAAAATTGAGGCAGCATAGTGATTTAACATTCAGTTACCCCCTCTGCAGACAAAATAATCGGTCAATTTTACAATGATGGCAGGCTTTATTTAGTTAATGATGCACTAAGTACCGCTGTAGGATATAGTGTTAAACAGGTGAGTTTATGCTTAGAGTCACAACGTAATTATTAAGTGATAAAATTGATATTGTTATTAGCCTGTGTGTTGGTATGTGTTTTGCTATGTCTTTAGCTAAATTTACACTTAATTGACGTTTGTTCATCATTATAGGCTCTTACGAGCAGTTTATTAAGAGGTCTAAATGCTGTTAACTTTGATCATTGTATTGATAGTTGCCCTTATTATTATTGGTATAATTGTCAGTGCCATTCAGCAACACAAAGAACGCTTAGCGGCGTTAAAGCGCGCTGAATATAGTAAGCTGCGCGCCATGCTTGAAGACAGTGAAGAATTATTATTAAATTCATCTAATGTGCCCCTGTCGCCTGCTATTAGCCAAATGCTGTTAAAGCGCATTAGCTTTACCTTAAAAGCCATGGTCGATCTAGAACCAAAAGCAAAAGACTTACGGCATCGGTTAAATGAAACCGAGTCCCGTTTAAACGCAGATGAGTCTAAAGTTAATCATTTCAATGATGCCCTTACCTTGCCAGATAATGATCAGCAACTGATTAGTATGATTAAAGGTATTAAGAAGTTGCGACTGGTGTTACGAGGTGAACACGCCAGAGGTAATGTTGATACTCAAGTGGTTATTGAAGAAGATAAACGCTTAGAAACATTACAATTACGCATTAATGTAGAAAGCCAAATTAAGCGTGGTTTAAAAGCGAGATCAAACGGCATGTTGGGTTCTGCCAGACAATACTTTGAAAAAGCTTTAGCTGCTTTAAGCAATTTTCCCCATCAAGATGACTACGTTACTGCGCGCCAATCTGAAGTTATTCTCACCTTAGAAAGTATTGCCACCCAATTAAAAGATGGTAATGCTAGAGACAGAGTTAAAAAAGAAGAAAAAGATACTAAAGATATGGACGAGCTGTTTGGACCGAAACGTAAGTGGTAGGTTTTGAGTGTTGAGTTTTGAGTGTTTAGTTTTGAGTTTTTAGTGTGGGCTGACTAAGATAAATTATTGAGGAACGGTTCTACCCTAAACTAACCATTGCAGCCCTGGACGGGCGGAAATGAGCCCCCAGGGATGGGTCTACGGCGTGTTAGTGTGGGTATACCGATCCGGATATACACTTAAGTTTTGAGTTTTCAGTGTGGGCTGACTAAGATAAATTATTGAGGAACGGTTTTACCCTAAACTAACCATTGCAGCCCTGGACGGGCGGAAATGAGCCCCCAGGGATGGGTTTACGGCGTGTTAGTGTGGGTAAACCGATCCGGATATACACTTTAGTGTTTAGTGTTTAGTGTTTAGTGTTATGAAAAAAAATACTCGCAGATGCGAGTATTTTTTATGGTAAACATTTAATTAGCTTACTTTTTTTCGTTACAACCCATTTGCCATTTTCGTACCAAGCTGACCAGCCCGTTGCTTTGCCATCTTTTTCAGACATCACATACTGCTGCTTGGTTTTACGACTCCAGCGTATTACCGCTAAATTGCCTTCTGGATCTTTCTTTGGTGCATCGGCGAGGTAATAAAATTTCGGTGAAATAATATCGCGATATTTTGCCAACTCGGCCACTTGCGGCGCTCGAGTTTCGCGTGATTTTGGAAACGTTGCCGCTGCCATAAATAAACCGGCAGCGCCATCACGTAACACAAAGTAGGTATCTGACTTCTCACACTTTAAGTCAGGTAAATGTACTGGATCTTCTTTTGGTGGTGCTGCTTCGCCGCTGCGGAGCAATTTACGGGTATTTTTACACTCTGTGTTAGTACAACCAAAATACTTACCAAAACGGCCTGATTTTAACTGCATATCAGCGCCACATTTATCGCATTCAATTAGTGGACCGTCATAACCTTTAATCTTAAAGGTGCCCTGCTCTATTTCGTAACCATCACAAGCGGGATTATTACCACAAACGTGCAGCTTACGCTGTTCATCTATTAAATAGCTATCCATCGCAGTGCCACATTTTTGGCAGCGCTTTTTCTGTCTTAAGACTTCAGTTTCATGCTCATCATCATCCGATACCGCAATGGCTTCGTCACCAGACACTAAGTTAAGAGTAGTAGTACAACGCTCTTTAGGTGGTAAGTTATAACCAGAACAGCCTAAAAACACACCGGTAGATGCGGTACGAATACCCATTGGTCGTTCACACGTTGGGCAGGCTATATCAGTGAGTACAAATTGATTAACCCGCATGCCACCGTTTTCTGGTTCTAACTCAGCCGTTTTTAATTTTTGTTGAAAATCAGCATAAAAACTATCTAATTCTTTACGCCAAGCCGCTTGGCCATTAGCAATATCATCTAACTTCAGCTCCATATTGGCCGTAAAGTCATAGTTCATTAAATCGCTAAAGTTTTCTACCAACCTATCGGTGACAATCTCACCCATTTTTTCGGCATAGAAACGTTTATTTTCCACTCGGGCATAACCACGGTCTTGAATGGTCGAAATAATCGACGCATAGGTAGAAGGTCTACCAATACCGCGTTTTTCTAACTCTTTTACTAAACTGGCTTCGCTAAAACGTGCGGTAGGTTTAGTAAAATGCTGGGTGTCATTTAATTGCTTTAACTCTAAAACATCACCAGGTTTAATATCAGGTAGCAGGCTGTCTTCTTCACCTTTACGCTTAGCAACAGGTTGTACTTTAGTCCAACCATCAAAGCGTAATACTCGGCCTTTAGCGCGTAATTCAAAGTCTGCCGCTTGTACTATAACATTGGTGACATCGTACAGCGCCGGAGGCATTTGACAGGCAACAAATTGACGCCAAATTAATTCATATAATTTGCGTGCATCCGCTTCCATATCACCTAAGCTAGAGGCTAATACGGTTACTTCTGAAGGGCGTATCGCTTCGTGTGCTTCTTGTGCGTTGGCTTTGCTACCGTAACTGAGTGGATTCTCTGGCAAATACTTTTTACCAAAGTTTTCTTCAATATAATCACGACAGGTTGCTACTGCTTCAGCGCTTAAGTTTGTCGAATCGGTACGCATATAAGTAATATGGCCGCCTTCATATAAACGCTGGGCAAGCATCATGGTTTTTTTCACGCCATAACCTAAGCGAGTACTGGCCGCTTGTTGTAAGGTTGACGTAATAAAAGGGGCTTGTGGTTTGCTACTGCTTGGTTTGTCTTCACGCTCTTGAACTTTAAATTCTGCAGTTTTAAGTACAGCTAAAGCCGCTTCGGTTTGGGCTTTATTAACCGGTTTAAACGCTTTGCCTTGCTGTTTAGTAACATCAAGTTGTAATGCATCTGCAGCAGCCGTTGTGGTATCAGCTGTTACTGTCCAATACTCTTCAGGAACAAAGGCTTTTATTTCCCGCTCACGCTCAACTACTAAACGCACCGCTACCGATTGTACCCGACCTGCAGATAGCCCTCTGGCTACTTTTTTCCATAACAGTGGCGATACCATAAAGCCGACAACGCGATCTAAAAAGCGCCTAGCTTGTTGGGCATTTACCCTATCTTCGTTAACAATACCGGGTTCTTCAAATGCATTTTGGATGGCATTTTGGGTGATTTCATTAAACACAACGCGTTTAAATCTGGCGTCGTCACCACCAATAATTTGCTTTAAATGCCATGCAATGGCTTCCCCTTCGCGGTCTAAATCCGTTGCCAGATATATAATATCGGCTTTTTCTGCGAGGGCTTTTAATTCTTTAACGACTTTTTCTTTGCCGGGTAATATTTCATAGCGGGCTTTCCAGCCATGTTCTGGATCAATACCCATGCGATCAACCAAAGCTTGATATTGCTTTTGCTCTTTGCTTAATTCTTTTTTAGCGGCAGATTTTTCTTTGCTGCTGCTGGTGGGTAGATCGCGGATATGCCCAACGCTAGACTTAACTACGAAGTCTTTACCTAGGTATTTATTAATTGTTTTTGCTTTTGCCGGTGATTCGACTATTACCAGTGATTTCGCCATCTTAATCCTGAGATCCCTAACTAAATTTTAGTGCTTGCCAATTAAGTTGCTTTTTAACGTATATCCGTAAACCGCGGTTGTGACAAGTGAATAAACTGATTATTATGCAAATCTACTCAATTTCTGCGCTATCTACTGGTATCATAACCAGCATAAAACGGCGCATCTTAATGACTGCAGAAATAATAGCAACCGTGCCATGCCTAAAGAGGATAACAAGCAACTATGAAATTTATTGAAGCAAATTTTGATGGCCTAGTAGGGCCAACACATAACTATGCTGGTTTATCTATCGGCAACATAGCCTCTTTATCTAACGCTAAAAACAAATCTAGCCCTCGCCAAGCAGCTAAGCAAGGCCTGAGTAAAATGAAAGCCTTACATGACCTTGGCATGGTGCAAGGTGTACTTGCCCCGCAAGAGCGCCCTGATGTTCATACATTACGCCGTCTTGGCTTTACTGGTTCAGATGCTGCCGTTATTGCAAAAGCCGCTAAACAAGCTCCTGCAGTGTTTAAAGCCGTTTGTTCAGCCTCAAGCATGTGGACAGCAAATGCTGCAACTATCTCGCCTAGCGCTGATACCGCTGATGGTAAAGTACACTTTACCCCAGCCAACTTAACCAATAAATTTCATCGGTCTTTAGAACCTAACACAACCGGTAATATTTTACAGGCTATGTTCCGTGATCCAAATCATTTCGCGCATCATACACATTTACCCGATAATGATCACTTTGGGGATGAAGGCGCGGCAAATCATACCAGACTTTGCAGCCAGTATGGAAAAACCGGCGTAGAACTTTTTGTTTATGGCCGTCATGCCTTCGATAGCAGCAAACCAGCGCCAACTCGCTACCCTGCTAGGCACACCTTAGAAGCCTGTGAAGCCGTTGCTCGGCTACACGGTTTAAAAGACAGCCACGTAGTTTATATGCAACAAAACCCAGACGTTATTGATCAAGGTGTGTTTCATAATGACGTCATTGCCGTGGGGAATCAAAATGTTTTGTTTTACCATCAACAAGCTTTTGTTGATAGCCAAACTAAATTAGCCGAAGTGCAGCGCAAATTTGGTAATGACCAAGCGTTGCATCTTATTGAAGTAAAAACTAACGAGATAAGTGTTGAACAAGCGATAAAAACTTACTTATTTAACACCCAAGTCATTACATTAAGTAATGGTGAGATGGCTATTATTGCACCAACAGAATGTCGTGATAACGCCACCGTGCATAGCTACTTAGAGCAATTAGTGCAGCGCGACACGCCTATTAAACATGTGCAGTATTATGATGTAAAACAAAGCATGCAAAACGGCGGCGGCCCGGCCTGTTTAAGGCTGCGCGTAGTGTTAAGCGAGCAAGAACAAGCTGCGGTTAATCAGCGTGTTATCATGAGTGACGGCTTATTTAGCGAGCTTAATCAATGGGTAGATAAGCATTACCGCGATGAACTAGCCGAAGCCGACTTAGCTGATCCGCAATTATTAGTTGAATCGCGCACAGCGTTAGATGAGCTTACTCAGCTACTAGATCTAGGCTCTGTGTATCAGTTTCAGCGTGTGTAGCAGTAACTAATACCGGCCAGTTAATAAGCTTTCAAGGCGTTCTTATCTGAACTATTACAGCTAAACGCCTTGGCTGCTTGCATTTTATTTATTACGATATTTTGGTATTTTGCTCGATTGACATTGAACATCTATCTTCTAAAGATCGCTTAGTGCATGTTTTAATTTTTCGTCTTGCGTGGTTGCAAGTAATTCATCAACTATCAACTGAGCACTCCCTTTGTCATCATTCAATAAGTGCAATTGTGCTAAGCGATATTTCGCCCATTCATTTCGCTTAGCATCTGTCGATTCCGTTAAATATTGAGTTAATACCACGATACCTTCAGTTGCTGCTGTTTGTCCCAACACAGCATTGCGTGCTAACTGATATCGTGTTTCAGCCAAAATTGTTACCGCATCATCATCCACAGCAGCTTGCTGTAATGCCAGTTGAAAATAACCTATAGCGCCGCTGTAATCTTCACTCGATGACAATTGCTGGCCACGATAAAAATAGGCTTCTGGGCGCTGCGTTAATATTTCCTTATCGGCTAAAAACTGTTCAAACATAGCTTCATCTTTAAAGTCAGTCATCTTAAGTTCTAATAACAAGCCTTGCAGCTCATCTATTTTTTTTAACTGATTCACTAACTCTAAAGCAGCCTTTTTATCCCCCCCGGCAATACTAGGCGCTTGAGCAAGATAGCTACCTAGGGCTATATAACTGCGAGGATGCTCTGGTGCTAACGCTAGTGCGGCTTCATAGGCCTTTTTACAGCGCTTAGCATAACCTAAAGCACTAAACATACTTACCGAAGCAGCTTTATTACAACTGGCTGTTGCATACCAATGCTGATAATCGGCATTACTGCCATCAAGCTGAATCGCTTTTTTTAAAATCTCCTCCGCTAAGTCAATATTGTTAAGCTTAGCTTCTGTTTCACCCCATAACGCCAGTAATTGGCTATCTTTCGATTTTTTATTTACTTTATCAGCCAATAACGCCTGCGCAGCCTGATAATTTTTAACTTGCCATAAAGCTTCTACTTGATTTGCTAAGTTAGTGTTATTGGCCAGTACAGTAGGGGTTAGCATCAACAAACTCAGGAGTAGCATATTAGTACGCATTAAATGGCTCCAGAAAAAATTTTTTGTTTAGTAGTTTTCAGCGCTGTAAAGCACAGTCTGTTTTCAAACCATAGCTTACAAATAATAAAATTAACAACTAGCAATCTAAGTTACCATTTAAACAAGTTGACTACATGCTTATTGAACCAATAAAAAAGGAGCCGAAGCTCCTTTTTTATTGATTTCATACTTTGTATATTAAATTGTCGTGCGACAATCTGCTTGCACACCTAATGGATTTGCTGGCGGTGGTGACGTTTCAACCGTCACATCCTCGGCTGCAACAGGTAGAGTATATAAGCGATGCGCTACGTTTTCAGTGCCCGCAGCAGTACCTGAAACTTGCAACCTTACATCTAACCATGTGGCATAATCCTGCGGATACTGCACATTAAAGGTCGCAATACCGTTTTCATCCGCTGTTACCGTTCTTGGCACGGTAGCAACGTTACCTGGGGTTAGTAAACCATCACCATTAGTATCTTCAGAAATTTCTAAAATACCGTCAAAGTTTACGTCTTCATTTGGACAAGTAATAACCCGATTACTGGCCCATAATTTGAACTCTTCTGGTGGTGGTGGTGATTTCACCCAAAAACCTTTACCAAATGTTATAGGCACAACGGCGACATTTAACTCTTGATTCGCGACAGGGTTACCTGAACTATCAGTTACGATAATTGAGAACTCTTTCGAATACAGGCTGGCACTTGGCTTAGCAATGGCATTACCCGTACCAAAGCGGAAGAATAATGTCCGTTTACCCACTGCTATATCTGTCATGCCAGCAATAGTATTATCTGCTTCTAAAGCACCATGTATTTGTAAATTTAAACCATCAAAGCCGGTACCAGTATTGGCATCAGCAGTAAATACCGTAGAGGCGACACCTTGCGAGTTAGTTACAGCTGTACCTGAACTGATAGCTCCACCTGCAGCATTATCTAACGAAAATACTACCGTGCGACCTTTTACTGGGTTGTTATTGGCATCACGAACAATTGCCCGTACTGCACTACTTTCACCCGGACCAACTTGTGCTGGGAAGGCTTGCACTTCTACTTTAGTTGGATTAGTTGCGATAAACTCAACCACTTTTTTCGTGCTAACTGCGTCTTCACCTGCACCGCCACGAGCACTAATTGTCGCTAACCCAGCATATTCAGAGCGAACAAAGGCTTCTGCTACACCAGCTGCATCGGTTGTATCTTCAGACGTTACAGCATTAGCTAAGCCCGCTACTGTGCTAGCAATAGCACCACGGGTAGTATTAAAGGTGACAAGTTGGCCAACATTAGCCGCATCGTTAACTAACCATTCCACTGAAAGCTGTTGCGCTGCACTTAAATCAATTTCTAACACATTTTCGCCTTCAGCAGCTGCTTGTTGAAAAGCAAAAGCATCTGCACTGACGTTAATATTTGCAAAGCTAGTCACACCTAAAGCGGTTATGGTTAAGGTATCGTTACCACTATTAACGGCGGTATAACTTAAACTTGCTTTACCTGCAGTGCCAACCGTTACTGGGTTAGTTTCACTTAATGTATTGGCTAAAGATGAACTTACAGCAACCGTTACACCTTGAATGCCTACGCCACTTGAATCGGTTACAAAGATATCAATGGTTGCTGTATCGGCTAAGACTACTGAGTTTGGCGCTGATACATCAACAACAGTCCCTTTAACCTTTACTATTAATTCAGATGTCTGCTGTTGTACCGTTGCTCTAACCGTAATATCACGATTATTTTTATCTGTTTTCGTGGTTAAAGTCGCTCGCGCAATACCGTTTGCTGCTGTTACTGCATCTATTTGCACTAATTCACCAGAGTCGGTTGAAAAAGTTACCGGCACATCCGCAACAACAACATTATTAGAATCACGCACTAAAGCACTTAACTCAACTTTATCAGTTGAGCTTGAGCCTAATTGTAAAGTATCTGCAATTAATGACACGCCACCGATAGTAATATCAACAGAGTCACCACCATCGCCAGCAGAGACAAAGCCGGCATTGCTTGTTACATCGCTAAAGCTGGCATCAACTTGCCCTGCACCTGACTTAGAGCCTACTAGCAATGCTATTGTTGCAACACCATTAGCGTCGGTCAGAGCAGTACCAGCAGTGTTACCAAAAGAGGCTAATGCTGAGTCACTAACAGCAAGATTAATGACTTTATTTGCTATTACACCATTATTGGTAGCACTTAGTGTTGCTGTCACCGTTAGAGGGGTAGATTGCGATAGCGCTGTAGATGCTGAGCCATTTGCGTCAGTTAACGCTACAGCCAATGAGTAAACAACAGTGCTACCATTACCGCCACCACTGTTATCGTTATTCAGGGTACCACCGCCACCACAAGCGGCCAGTGCTGAAATTAATAGCGCGACAAAAAGTCGCTGGACATTCCGCATGTAAACTCTCCCTAGCTTTTCTTATTATTTATAGTTTTGTTAATATTAAGAGTATCTTAAACTAATAACCAGATAAAGGTCATTTCAATTTTAAAATAATTTTTTGCCTTTATCTGCCCATCTATAACACAACCTGTTAGGCTTAGCGCCATTCAATATTCATTATTAGTCAGAAGTTATGGCCGAAAATAAAAAATTAGGGTTAACCGCACGCATTGTTATTGGTATGTGTGCCGGTATTTTTGTTGGGTTTTTATTCAACACCATCTTGGCAGGCCAAGAAGAGCGCATGCTTTATATATTTGGTTTCGACTTTGCTTTAAAAGCGTTCTTTGTTGATGGCTTATTCCACGTTGGTGGTGAAATTTTTATCGCCAGCTTAAAAATGTTGGTAGTACCCTTAGTTTTTGTCTCGCTAGTCTGTGGTACTTGCTCACTGTCCGACACGTCAAGTTTAGGACGGCTTGGTGGTAAAACCATCGGTTTATATTTGCTAACAACCGCTATCGCGATTTCATTAGCTATTTTTGCAGCATTAATCATTGGTCCTGGTATTGGCGTGCAAATGCAAACAGATGCCAGTTTTAGCTTGAGTGAAGCGCCGTCTTTATCGCAAGTATTTATCAATATATTCCCCAGTAACCCAATAGAATCGATGGCTAAAGGCAATATGCTGCAAATTATTGTTTTTGCCGTACTGTTTGGTTTAGCCATGGCCATGAGTGGTAAAGCCGGTGAGCGCTTAGCCGCTGTATTTACTGACTTAAGTGATGTGATTATGAAGTTAGTCACGTTACTGATGAACTTAGCCCCTTATGGTGTATTTTTCTTAATGGCTAAGTTATTTACCACTTTAGGTTTTGAAACCATTGCCAGCTTAGCTAAATACTTTGCAGTAGTGCTATTTGTGCTACTGCTACACGGCTTTGTAACTTACGGAGTGATGTTAAAGGTAGTGTCAGGTTTAAACCCACGTATTTTCTTTAGCAAAATGCGTGATGCTGCCCTGTTCGGCTTTAGCACCTCTAGCAGTAATGCCTCTATGCCAGTAACGATGGAAACCGTTACTAAAAAATTAGGCGTTAAAAATAGTATTGCCTCCTTTACCGTCCCACTGGGTGCCACGATTAACATGGATGGCACGGCCATTATGCAAGGTGTTGCTACGGTATTTATTGCCCAAGTGTTTGGCGTAGACTTAACAGTAACTGACTTTTTAATGGTTATTCTTACCGCAACTTTAGCCTCTGTTGGTACAGCAGGTGTACCTGGCGTAGGGCTCATTATGCTGGCCATGGTGTTACAGCAGGTTGGTTTACCTGTTGAAGGTATCGGCTTAATTATTGGTGTGGATAGATTACTAGATATGACTCGTACGGCCGTCAATATTTGTGGTGATGCCATGGTGTCGTGTATTGTCGGTAAGAGTGAAAAAGAATTTGATATTGATGTCTACAACGACCCTAAAGCTGGGGTTAAAGAGGAAAATATCGACTTTAATAAGTTACGAAATTAGTCAGCCTAGCCTGTTTCATTTACCACTTATTGCCCTATCGAGAATTATAATAGCTCTGTAGGGCAAATCTTATCCTACGTTCAGCATTCTGCTTAGCAATTTTCGTTAATCGTAATTTTATTAATTCAACGTAATTAAATATGCCGTTTCAATTAACCTTGATACGGCAAACTTGCGTCTTGCAAAGCCTTTATTGGTAAGATCTTGCTCGGCTAATACCTGAATGTCTGCTTTAGGAAATAACGCCTGTATATGCGCTGCGCTGACGCTAAACGGTGGGCCATTTTTTTCTTGTTGCGGGTACTCAACCCCTATCAATAATAATTGTGCACCTAGTTTAAATAAGCTTAATAACTTAGCTGCGTATTGCTGTCGCATATCGGCAGGTAGTGCAATTAAAGCGGCGCGATCATAAATAAACTGACAATTTGCCACCGCTTGATTGGGTAAATTAAAAAAATCACCCTGCCATAGGTTTATGCGCTTAGCTTTAAACTCCGCGCTATAACAAGTAAAACCGGCAACGGGCTGGCTAACTGTTGGTATTAACTGCTGCTGGCTAAAAAAATCACGACAGGCAATGTCGGACAGTTCAGCTCCCACCACATTATGCTGCTGGGCTAAAAACGCTAAATCCAAAGATTTACCACATAACGGCACAAATACATCGCCCGCCGGTAAGGCTAGCTGTGGCAAAAGTTGCTGCAACATTGGATGAACATCATCTAGCTGGAAACCTAAGTGATCATTTTCCCAGCAGGCTAGCCAAAATTCGGCCTGCATTAAGATAACCTAGAGATCTGCGCTATTTTTTGCCACCAAATAGACAATATACCGGCAGAGCCAACACCAATTTTCTCTGCGATGCCTTTTTTTAATTGAAATTTAACCTGATAAATATGCCGTGTGCTTAAATGTGACAGCATATAATCATCACTGGTTTGTAACATATCAACTAAATTTAACTCTAATGCCTGATAACCAAACCAGTGCTCACCTGTAGCCACTTTATCTATTTCTAGTTCTGGTCGATGGTCTTGAACAAAACGTTTAAATAATTGATGGGTTTGTTCTAATTCTTGCTGGAATTTTTCCCGTCCAGATTCAGTGTTTTTGGCAAACAAAGTTACTGTGCGCTTAAATTCGCCAGCGGTAAATTGTTCGAAATCAACATCATGCTTTTGCAGCAATTTATGAAAATTAGGTAACTGGGCAATCACGCCAATAGAGCCAATAATGGCAAAAGGCGCTGCAATTAATTTATGACCAATACAGGCCATCATATAGCCACCGCTAGCCGCGACTTTATCTACCGCTACGGTTAAGGGAATATTCTGTTGGCGTAACCTATCTAGCTGAGATGCGGCTAAACCATAGCCATGCACCACACCACCGCCACTTTCCAAACGCAATAGCACTTCATCTTCAGGCGTTGCTACTGACAATATTGCCGTGACTTCTTCGCGCAATGCATCCACTTCTTTGGCATCCATGCTGCCGTTAAAATCGACTACATATAAGCGTTTTGTTAATAACTTTTCTGCATTAGCTTGTTGCTTACTCCAGCTTTTAAATTGTTTTTTATTTAATAGCTTTTGCTGCATTTGCTCTACGCGCTGATGGTATTGCTCGGTTAAATCGCTAAAAATTAATTGTGCTTTACTGGGCCGCGCTTTAGAAGCAGCTGCACCCACTATCAATAAAACAATCACAGCAAAAGCCAATACAAAAGTGACTGTTTTTGCTAAAAATAAACCATATTCGTATATAAATTCCAATCCAGTGCCCTCTTTAATGTCTTATGCCATTGTAACTGGTTATAAAAATAGAGAAACAATTAGCAATAAAAAAAGCTCGGCAAGCCGAGCTTTTTAACTGTATTGCTAAAGATTAATTAGCAGGTGCAATTACACTTGCATCATTAACTACTACTGCCGCACCTTGGCTAACAAAGAAACTCACTGTCTGCTTTTGCATCTCTGTTGTTGCTGCAGCGCTAGTCGCTGGGCTTAGGATTGAACTATGGTCACCTGCAGCGAAGCGAGCAATTGCATTGCCTTCTAACAGAGCAGGACCCGCAGTATCAGGGATCGCAGTAGCCGCTAGTAAACGTGCTAATGGCTCGGTACCTGCTAATGGCATTTTACCCGCTTGTAATGCCGCTAATGGATTAGCAAAGCCATTAGGCACCACTTGGTCAGGTAAGTTATCTACACCATCACCAACTACTTCAATCAAGTAGCTAGGTGTTCCTGAAACCACTAAGCGTTGAGCGTAGTTATTTGGATCGCCAGCATCAGTTACTGTTTGCGCAGCAAAAGCAAACTTAGTAAAAGCCGTATTTAATGCCGTTAATGCCGCGGTATTACCTGTTTGTTGTAAGTACTCAACAAATGGTGGATAACAAGCAGCAAAAGGCGGTACTAATGCTTTACCACAACCGTTATTAACCGTTGCAAAGTCAATATAAGATTGCGCAGTCGCCCCACCGGCACCCAGCATTACACTTGATTTAATAAGTGGACCAAAAGAAGGCGAATCTAATAAGAAGTTTGCAATAGCACCACCTGGCATAGCTAAAGCTGCCGTTTTGATATTATACAAACCATCTAACGCCGGATTACCCGTTGGGCTATTTGCCATAGCCACCATAGAGGTACCTGTAATAGCACCTAGTGAGTGACCTAAGAATTGTACATTAGACATGTCTAAGTCGACACCTTGGGCAAAGTTTAAACCTAAACGTAAACCGAGCATGTCAGCAATACTTTGTCTTAAATTATCGCGAGTGACTAATAAGTTAGATAAGTTCATATAGTCAGTAGCAGAGTTAGTGCTTGCGTTAATTACAACCGTTTTAGTTGTACCATCAGCAGCAGGAACTTCTACGCTATAGCCACGTGTACCATGTAATGGGTGGTCAATGGCAACAGTAGCAAAACCTTGTGACGATAAAGCACCTGTAACCGCTAACATATCACCTTTTTTCGAGGTAATACCGTGCTGTAATATCACTACCGGCCAACCCGCTTCTGGCATCGTAATGCTAGGATAATCAGTATTTGGCACAGTAATCTGCACATCTAAGGTTTGCATACTATTTGTAGCAGGTATGGTATTAAACTTCGTTAAGTGACGAGCTTTATCAAGTTTAGACGTTACATTACCCTCTGCATCGTACTGGGTTAAATCGCGCAAAGCTCCACCACTAGCGCCTTGACAATAAGCATCATTGGCCGACACTGGTGTTTCTGGTTTCATTGATGCCGGTAAGGCAGCAATAATAGCGCCACTATCACAACGTGCTAACCAGCGGGTATTTAATGGTGCTAAAGGATTCGCTTCTGTTGGTTCACCTAAATAGTATGGCAGCTTAATTGTGCCACTATAATAACGGGCTAATTTAAACATAAAACGTGGATCTGCCGGCGTATCAGCTATGGTTTGGCCTGGAAATATAATATCAGATACTAACATGCCGGTATTGCTAGCCATTAGCACTGGTGGAGTATTATTGTTTAATGGGCTAGGTGCCATTAAACCTTTAATTGAGGCTAATACATCACCCGCCGATTGAGTCGTCATAGCGGCAGTATAAATAATGGTATCTTTATTAACGCCTTGTGCTGCAACTGCATTTTCAAAGCCATTAATTAACTGTTGTAAATTACGTTGTGATTCAGTACTTAACGGTTTAGTGGCAAAATCTTGTTTTACCAACTCATACGACGTTGATGGCGCTATAGTATTACCAGCACTGTCTTGTAAAACCGAAGTTAATACTACCATGTAGCTGGTTTTAGGCTTTAATGGTTTTAATGGAATGACGGCAACGCTATTACCATTAGCTGCAGTATAAAAGTCTTGACCGAAGGTTAATTCACCAACCGCTTTACAGGCAAAACCTCGAGGCACTGCACGACAGCTTTCATCGCTAGAGGCTGGATCACCCATTAACATTTCAAAGATTTTCACTGCACCTGGTTGGCTGGCTGAAGTGGCATCTAAACTTACGCCAGCAGTAAAGTCGATATCTATTGCAAATGGATTCTGAGTAGACCAACCATCCAAGGCGCCAAGCGCAACTTGTGGATTAGTATAATCAGGCGAATCACCCGCATCTAAAGTTAAAGTGCCATCGGTTGTACCTTGGAATAATAAATCGTTGGGTACCGATAGCCGCGGCGTTGATGCGCCTGGATCAAATACCACGCGTGATAAAGGTATTATTGGGTTAGCTTGCGCGTCGTCTTTTATATCTTGTAGCGAGTCACCGCAGGCGGTTAGTCCTAGCGCAACCGCAACAGCTATGCTTAATGCTAGCTTGTTCATAATCTCTCCCCGTCCTAATTTCTATTTTTTTATTTGCAAAGCAAAAGCTTACTCTGCTTATTTGAAATCTTTTCGCCAAATTTAGCTATTAACAGCTACGACCAGTTAAAGTTAACTCAATAAAACAGAAATCGCTAGTTGAAAAATACACAATAAAGGAAGAAAGATGCAAATTTCGCATTTTAAGCGTATGCTGACGCCGTTTTTGACCGCGGTGGATTATTATTATGCAACAGTATCAAGCGTCAAAAGACGCACTAAAAAACAAAGTTATTCTTATTACTGGCGCCGGTGATGGAATTGGTAAAGAAGCAGCCCTTACTTATGCTGCCCATGGTGCTACGGTTATTTTATTAGGCAGAACCGTTAAAAAACTAACGGCTGTTTATGATGAAATTATTGCCAATGGTGGTGCCGAGCCCGCTATAGTGCCGCTAGACTTAAAAGGCGCTACCGCTAAACATTATCGCGATATGGCTAGCACTATTCAAAATGAGTTTGGTCGCTTAGATGGCTTATTGCACAATGCAGGCATTTTAGGCGTACTTACTCCCTTTGAGCATATCGATTTAGAGACATGGCAAGACATTATGCAAGTTAATGTTACGGCTGCCATGCTAATGACACAAGCGCTAGTACCTGTGATGCGTTTAGCAGCCAAACCGTCTATTGTTTTTACGTCTTCAGGTGTAGGTAGAAAAGGCCGAGCATTTTGGGGCCCTTATGCGGTATCAAAGTTTGCTACTGAAGGCTTAATGGAAGTTATGGCCGACGAGTTTGAATCGACTAATCTGCGGGTTAATTGCATAAATCCTGGCGCTACACGTACTGCCATGCGCAGCGGTGCCTATCCAGCAGAAGATATAACCAAGCTGAAAACACCGGCTGATTTAATGTGGTTATATTTATATTTAATGAGTGACGATAGTATTAACGAAAATGGCCAATCAATAGATGCCCAGCCAAAACGCTAATGCTATCTAATACTATAAAATAGCACTATCAGTCCGATACTGATGTAGTGTTTCGCTCATCTTGAACAAGAATACACGTTAGGCAAGCTGACTTGGCTTTAAACAGGCCAAAGTCAGACTTGCCTAATGTTGTAATATACTGCAGCTTTAACTCTGACTTAGTTACTTCTGGCTTAGTTATTTTTTGGTTAGGATTTCGCCGCCATTAACTTGCGCCCATTCATTCCAGCTATCAACTTTATTATTGAAATTCTTAACCGCTTGCTCTGTCGCATCAGCAATTAAGCGATCTATTTGACTACTATATTTTTTATCGACTTCTGCCACAGGCAACACATTAATACCACGAGCTTGTAAGCCCTTTTTCATAGTATGAGTGCGCAACAATTGTAGCTGACCATCTTCAACATAAAAATATTGGCTTTCTTTATTGATGGTTTTAAACTTTGGTTTAACCGGTCGCTTTTCTGCTTTGGTTTTAGCCGCGCCAACCTCTGTCGGCAATACATCTGTACTTTGCTTATAGCCTAACTGCTCTAACGTAAAACCTTGTGATTTAGCTAAGGTTTCTAACTGCTCAATTAGCTCCACTTCGGTTTGTCTTTCAGCTAAAACAGCGTTTAATACTTCAATAACCTCAGTTAGCTTTACTAATGTAAGCTCTTTGGCTGCTTTTTTTAGTTCGCGTTTCTCTAATAACAATGACATTGTATTCTCCAGTGATATAGCGTTGCATAAGCATAATCAATAAGTCATTATAAATAAAGAAATTAAACTAAATTATAGTAAACAAACAATCACTATTATTCAGCTGCTGTTAATATAGATATGATTTCAGCCGTCATTTGTTTCATTAATACATAATTTTGTTTCGACTCTACATTTAATCTTAAAACACTCTCTGTATTTGATAGTCTAATGTTAAAGCGCCAACTATCAAACTCCATAGTTATACCGTCGGTATAATCAATGAGTTTAGCCATATAACTATACTTCTTTTTAATCACATTCATCTTATATTCAGGATTATTTAATGTGAAATTTAATTCTCCAGAAGACGGATATTCGCTTATCATATTGGCAACTTGATTAGATAACGACTTAGCACTGGTAGACATGAGCTCTGCAACTAATAACCATGGGATCATCCCGCTATCACAATAGGCAAAGTCTTTAAAGTAATGATGCGCACTCATTTCACCACCATAAATTGCATCTTCTGTACGCATCCGCTCTTTAATAAAGGCATGGCCAGTTTTACATAATATTGATTGACCACCATGCTTAGTCACTATGGCTTGGGTGTTCCAATACAAACGCGGGTCATGAATAATTTTAGCGCCAGGTTGCTGTTGCAAAAAAGCTGAGGCTAATAAACCGACAATATAATAACCTTCTATAAAGCGGCCTTGATGATCAAATAAAAAACAGCGATCAAAGTCACCATCCCAGGCAATGCCCATATCGGCTTTATGCCGCAACACCGCTTCAGCAGTAACCGTTCTATTTTCAATAAGTAGCGGATTAGGAATACCATTAGGGAAGCTCGCATCCGCATGATGCTGCAGTTTAATAAAGGTTATGGGTATGTTTTGCTTTATAAACTGCTGCTCGATAGCATCAACTACATGACCTGCTGCGCCATTACCGGCATTCACCACTAGCTTAAGCGGGGCTAGTTTAGCCAAATCAATAAAACTTAACATTTTAGCGATATAAGGCTGTAATATTGATTGTCTTGCATATTCAGCTTTTGCTATTGCAATGGATTGCTCTGGTGCGACAGCTGCACATTGCTGGCAAAACTGTTCAAACGCATCCTGGGCAAATGGCTGTTCTAAGAATGCTGATGTGCGCTGTTTTATCTCGACTAAGCCAGTATCACCACTAATAGGCCGAGCATTTTCCCGCACTAACTTCATACCGTTATAATCAATTGGGTTATGGCTAGCGGTAACTTCAATCGCACCTTGAATATCTAAATATTGCGCCGCAAAATACACTTCTTCAGTGCCTGTCATGCCCAAATCAATAACAGAAACACCCTCGGTTATTAAGCCAAAGGCTAACGCCAATTTTAAGCGCTCTGAGGTTGCTCGCACATCGGCACCCAATGCAACTTGCTTAGGTTGTAAATATTGGGCGAAAGCTCTGCCAATACAAAAGGCGATATGTTCGTTAAGTTCAGTACCTAAGCGTCCGCGAATATCATAAGCTTTAAAACAAGATAGCTTTTCCATCTTAATCCCGACCATATTTGTCTTCAAATCGCACAATATCATCTTCGCCAAGATAACTACCCGACTGCACTTCTATTAGTTCTAGCGCAATTTTGCCTGGATTTTCTAAGGAGTGAATAACGCCTAGTGGAATATAAGTGGATTCATTTTCAGACACTAAAAACTCTTTATCGCCATTGCGCACTAATGCCGTACCGCTGACGACGACCCAATGCTCGGCACGATGATGATGTTTTTGCACCGACAACTTAGCGCCTGGTTTCACCGTAATATGCTTAACCTGAAACCGCTCACCATTATTGATCGAGTCATATTTACCCCAAGGTCTAAATACCTCGCGATGAAATTCCACCTCGCTACGACCATAACTTTGCAGTTTTGATACGATGTTTTTCACGCCTTGAATATGAGCTTTATTGGCCACTAACACGGCATCTTTTGTTTCAACCACGATGACATCATCTAAACCAATAACAGTGACTAAGCGTTCTTCAGCATTAATATAGCTGTTACGACATTGCTCTAACATCACATCACCGCGACAGGCATTACCGGCCTCGTCTTTAGCCATCACTTGCCATAATGAATCCCAACTACCGACATCGCTCCAACCGGCATCTAGGCTTACCATTACCGCATTGGCCGACTTTTCCATTACCGCATAATCAATTGAGTTAGATGGACTGGCAGAAAAAGCCTCATTATCCAGCCGAATAAAGTCTAAATCTGTTTTTGCCAACGCTAACGCTTGTTCTACAGCTTGAAGAATATCGGGCGAAAACTGCCGTAACTCCGCTAAAAAAGCACTGGCTTTAAACATAAACATGCCGCTATTCCAAAAATAATTACCGCCATCAACAAACTTTTGCGCGGTCACAGCATCAGGTTTTTCTTGGAAGGCTTGCACCGTAAACACATTGCTAGACAATGATTCAGTTAAGCTTTTGCCCTGTTTAATATAGCCATAACCAGTGTGAGCGGATGTGGGCACTATACCAAAGGTGACTAGCTTACCCGCTTCTGCCGCGGGCAAAGCTTGCTCAATGGCTTGATGAAAAGCAGGAATATCTTTAATAGCGTGATCGGCCGCTAACACCAATAACACTGGGTCGGTATCAACTTGCAATGCTTGCAATGCGGCTACCGCGATCGCTGGGGCTGTATTGCGGCCTTGTGGTTCAAGTAAAATAGTCGGCGTGCCTTGGCCTAACTCTCTAAATTGTTCTGCCACCATAAAGCGATGGTCTTCATTACAAATCACTATCGGTTGCTGTAAATTAGCTAAGCCTTTTAACCTTAAAACTGTATTTTGCAGCATACTTTTATCATTCAATAACGGTAGAAACTGCTTAGGCTTTTTTGCCCGGGATAAAGGCCATAACCGAGTACCAGAGCCACCAGATAATATTACGGGGATCATATTGATTCCTTTCAGTTAAATTCCATTCATATAACATGCTAATAAGAGTATAGTCAGCGACTCAGTCATTGGTTAGCAATTTATCTTAACATAACCTAATTTAGTTGAGCTTTATCGCGGCATTTATCGGTTTAACGCTGGTCGGTGCTGCAGATTAAGCTAAAATAAGGTATTTTAGCTCGATTGTTATAGCGCGGAATATTAGTATGCCAGAGTTTAAACAACTATTTGTTAATAACAGAGAATGGGCCGACCGGATTGAATTAGAACAACCCGGCTTTTTTAAGCAGTTATCCGAGCAACAAGCTCCTGAATATTTATGGATTGGCTGTTCCGATAGCCGCGTGCCTGCTAATGAAATTGTAGGCTTGTTACCTGGCGAGTTATTTGTCCATCGCAATGTCGCTAATTTAGTTTTACACAGCGATATGAATTGCTTATCTGTACTGCAATATGCCATCGAGATCTTAAAAGTTAAACATATCTTGGTGGTAGGTCATTATGGCTGCGGCGGTGTTAAAGCGGCTATGTTGAAACAACGGGTTGGCTTTGCCGATAACTGGCTACGCCATGTTAAAGACGTCTATTCGATGCATCGCGAAGAAATCGACGATATTTTAGATGAAGAAGAGCGCTTAAATCGATTAATCGAGTTTAATGTTAAAGAGCAAGTCAGTAATTTATGCCATACCAGTTTTGTGCAAGAAGCTTGGGATCGTGGCCAATCTTTAGCCGTGCATGGCTGGGTATACAGCTTGCGTAATGGCCGAGTTAAAGACTTAAGGGTCAGCCATTCAACTTGCGATAGCATTGATGACATTTACACTTTAGACCTATCCCATGATTAGTCTTCTGTCGTTAGTTACTAAATAGGAAGTCATGGATTCATTTCAGTTTAAAGCTATTGGTTATATTTCATCACCTTATAAGCAGAAGTTTGCTATTCCACGTCAACCGGGTTTAATTGAAGAAGCCCGTGGCAGTATAATTCTTGAAGCAGATTACAGCGATGACACTATAGTACGAGGTCTCGATAGCTTTAGTCATCTCTGGCTAGTATTTGTGTTTCATCAAACTGCGGATAAAGGTTGGTCGCCAATGGTGCGGCCACCACGTTTAGGCGGCAATGCCCGTAAAGGCGTGTTTGCTACCCGTGCCACGTTTAGGCCTAACCCTATTGGTTTATCTGTGGTAAAGTTTGAAGGTATTGAACGAAAAAAAGATAAATTAATCATAAAATTAAGTGGTATTGATTTACTGGATGGCACGCCAATTTTAGATATTAAACCCTATTTACCTTACGCCGATGCTTTACCTGACGCTGCCAGTGGTTTTGCCGATGCCGCACCCGAAACAGCAATGCAAGTGAGCTTCTCAAGCCAAGCGACAATTTTTTGTCAGCAGCAACTACAATACCCTGACTTACAACGCTTTATAGAAAAAGTGTTAAAACAGGATCCACGTCCATCATATAAAAAACAGCGTAGTGGCGAACAGCAATATGGTATGACCCTTTACCACTACAATATTAAATGGACAGTGAACGGAGAGCAAAACCATGTTACTGAGATCCATCCGTTACCTTAGCGTAACGCTTATCGCACTAGTCAGCAGTGCCAGCTTCGCCCAAACAATACCTGACTTACCTGAGCCAGTAACCAGCAATTCGGTTGCTAGCGTTACTTTACGCGGTAAAACCTATATTGTGTCCATGCTAGGTTTGGCCCCAGGTAAACAGTTTAGCGACATGCATAACCATGTTTGGATGCACACCTTAGGTGATTTTAATTGGCAACAGTTACCTGCTGTGCCCAGCAAGCAAAACCTTAATGGTCGAGTTGCAGCAAGCGCAACAGCGTTAAATAATAATTTCTTTATCTTTGGTGGCTACACCGTTAACGCTGATGGCAGTGTACAAACTTCTGAGGATAGCTATCGCTTAGATCCCGTCACCAAACGTTATACCAAGTTAAATGATATTCCAGTACCTATTGGTGATAACGTCGCGCTAACTTACCAAAATCGCTACATTTATCTGGCCAGTGGTTGGAGTGATTATGGTAATGTTAATTTAGTTCAAATCTTTGATAACTATACCCAGCGCTGGTCACAAGCCACCCCGTTACCTGGTAAAGGTGTGTTTGGCTTAAGTGGTGCCATGGTCGATAATAAAATGCTGTTATGTGATGGCGTAACCATAGACTACTTTACTGATAAACCTCGTCAGCTTAGAGCCGAAGCCGCTTGTTACTTAGGGGTGGTAGGTAATAATGCCAACAGTATTGATTGGCGCGTTATTCCTCACCCTACGGGTAAGGCACGTTTTCGCATGGCCGCCATCGCGACTGAAGTAGCCGGTCAAAAAGTTATTGCGTTTATTGGAGGCAGTACAACCGCGCATCGCTATAACGGTATTGGCTATAATCAACAACCGGCAGAACCGAGCAGCGAAGTGTGGCTGTATTCTATAGCAGAACAAAAATGGTTAAGTGCTGAAAACAGCACTGCTATTATGGACTTAAATAGCTTGGTAGATATTAATGGCAGCATTTATTCTGTCGGTGGTATGCAAGCAGAACAACAAGTTAGTAACAAGCTGATAAAACATCAGATTAAACTTAAATAACAACTTAAATAACAACTTAAATAACAGTAATAGAATTGACCGCGCTGGCTTGCTAGAATAGCGCTAATTTTTTACTGCATCATATAGAGATCACCATGCGCAGCAGCCAGTATTTACTCTCAACCGTTAAAGAAACGCCAGCAGATGCTGAAATAATTAGTCATCAGCTTATGCTGCGTGCAGGTATGATCCGTCGCGTTGCTTCAGGCATGTACACCTATTTACCCACAGGTGTGCGTGTTTTGCGTAAAGTTGAACAAATTGTTCGTGAAGAAATGACCAAAGCCGGTGCCATCGAAGTATTAATGCCGATGGTACAACCGGCAGAGTTATGGCAGGAATCTGGCCGTTGGGACAAAATGGACGCCGAGCTATTACGCTTTAAAGATCGACACAATCGTGACTTTGCCCTTGGCCCAACGCACGAAGAAGTGATCACCGATTTAGTCCGTCGCGAAGTCACTAGCTATAAGCAACTACCGTTAAACCTATTTCAAATTCAAACTAAGTTTCGTGATGAACGCCGCCCTCGTTTTGGCGTGATGCGTGCTCGCGAATTTTTAATGAAAGACGCCTATTCTTTTCACTTAAGCCAAGAATGCTTACAAAAAACCTACGATGCTATGTATCAGGCTTATTGTAATATTTTTAATCGCTTAGGCTTAAATTTTCGCCCTGTACTTGCGGATACGGGCGCCATTGGTGGCAGTATGTCACATGAATTCCATGTTCTTGCCGCTTCAGGTGAAGATGCTATCGCCTTTTCTGATGGCAGCGATTATGCCGCCAATATCGAAATGGCCGAAGCGATTGCGCCAACAGGTGAACGCCCTGCGCCAAGTCAACAGATGGCCGAAGTTGCTACGCCTAATGTAGGCACTGTCGCAGACGTCGCTCAGTTATTAAATGTCGATAATAGTCAAATTGCTAAAACTTTATTTGTCCATGCTGCTACTGCAGATGATGCAAAAAATACCAGTAAAACCGTACAATTAATTGCTCTAGTTTTACGCGGCGACCACGAATTAAACGAAATTAAAGCCGAGAAGTTGGCACAGGTTAAATCACCGTTAGAATTTGCTTCTGAGCAAGAATTACGCGATTTATTAAATGCCGGTGCCGGTTCTGTCGGTCCTGTTAATATACAAGTACCGGTTATTGTTGATCATAGTGCTGCGCATTTAGCGGATTTTGTAGTGGGTGCGAATAAAGACGGTTATCACTTAACCGGCGTAAACTGGGATCGCGATATAACTAAGTATCAAGTTGCCGACATCCGTAACATCGTCGCTGGCGACGCCAGCCCTTGCGGTAAAGGCAAGCTTGAAATAAAACGCGGTATTGAAGTTGGCCATATTTTCCAACTTGGCGAAACTTATTCTCAAGCCTTAAAAGCTGGCGTATTAAACGAAGCTGGCAAGCATCAGATAATGACCATGGGTTGTTATGGTGTCGGTGTATCGCGCATCATCGCCGCAGCTATAGAACAGAATCATGACGATTATGGCATTATTTGGCCAGACGCTATAGCGCCGTTTCAAATTGCCTTAATACCAATGAATATGCACAAATCTGTACGCATTGAAGAAGCCACTACAGCGCTTTATAATCAATTAACGGCTGCAGGCTTTGAAGTCTTTTTTGACGACCGTAAAGAACGTCCAGGCGTGATGTTTGCCGATATCGAGCTTATTGGTATTCCTCACAGTATTGTTATTGGTGAGCGCAACTTAGACAACCAAGAAGTCGAATATAAAAATCGTCGCAGCGGCGAAAAAGAGTTATTAAATATCGCTGATATCGTTAGCATTCTGCAACAAAGAATGCAGCAAAAATAACTCTTTTAGTTTTATCCTTGCCCAATCAGGGTAGATAGCCAGAATAGATAGACAGAGTAGATAAATAGAAAAAGGCAGCCTAATAGCTGCCTTTTTTATTGCGTCTTTAATTAGATCAATAACCATATCTACACATATATACTGAATGTAACTGATCAGTAATATCTACCAAGCTGGATAAGCTAAAATAAAAAAGGCAGCCGAAGCTGCCTTAATCTGAATATTGGATTACTTAGAACAATAAGTTTTTACCAAAGAAAATCGTAGATACGGTATTTACAAATATCACCGCTAAGATAAGAGGAATAAAGGTGCCTAACGAAAAGTTAATGTATTTTTGCATTATGGAGCCAGCAAAGCTGCTATTACCTTGGCTAATTTCCGCATCTAAGTTCACTTTTTTCCAACGATAAATCACAAATAAACATAACAGCAAGCCGTTAAGTGGCAATATGGTTTCGTAAAAAATATCATAAATTAAATCAAAGAATGATTTATTAATGGCTAAACCATCAGCGCCTGCACCATAACTGGTTAAGCTAGTGAAAATATCCACTCTGCCAAACGATAAGGCACTAATAATCGCCAGCACTATCATAGCGCCACCTAATGTATATAAGGCTGTGCGGCGGCTTACGCCTTTACCATCCATTAAGCTAGCAACGGGCACTTCGATAATGGACACTAGCGATGTTAATGCCGCAAAGAACACTAATAAAAAGAAGAAACTGGCAACAAAGGACGCCCCTAAGTAACCAATATCAGCCTGCATGGCTAAAAATATCTTCGGTAAAAAGGTAAAGATCATGCTGATACTGGATTCTGATAATTCACTAATTTGAATATCAGGATTAAACGAGAACGCTGCAGGTAGAATTAATAAGCCAGAACAACACGCGACTAATAATGATAACCCTGCCACCATCTTACCGGCATGAACAATATTGTTGTTTTTTTGAATATAAGAGCCATAGGTAATTAAAATACCCATTGCTAAAGATAGCGAGAAAAACGCTTGCGCTAAGGCACCGTTTAACACTTCGCCGGTCATTTTAGTAAAATCTGGTACTAAGAAAAACTTAACGCCTAACATGGCATTTTCTAAAGTTAACACATAGCCAACTAAGATTATTAGCATTAAAAATAACAATGGCATTAATACTTTAGCGGCTTTTTCTATACCTTGTTTAACGCCACCTTGCAAAATTAAGAAGGTTAAGCCAACTACACCAGCCATATAAATAAATAGCTCGTCACTATTAATAAAGCTACCAAAGCTATTGGCAGCTGCTAGTTCATTTAATTGGCCCATCACCGATTTAGCCAAATAACCAAATATCCATACGGTGATAACTAAATAAAATACGCCAATCATAAAAGGCGTCAGTACAGAAAGCCAACCTACACCACGCCAAGCGGCAGACTTACCTATTTCGGTATAAGCACCCAGTGGGTTTTGCCGAGTATGTCGACCCAAACTCATTTCTGCTAGCATTACAGGTAAACAAATAAAGAATACAAAAAAAGCGTACATAATAAGAAATGCTGCGCCACCATTTTTACTGGCCATCACCGGAAAAGCGACTAAGTTGCCAATCCCCACTGCTGAGCCTGCCGCGGCTAATATAAAGCCGAGACTAGAACTAAATTGTTCACGTTTCATTGCTACGCGGACTCCCTGATTTTTTATTGTTAGAATAATTTATTTTTTATAGTTTTTGCATGCTAACAGGCAAATGCGCTAAATCCTAGTACTGCACTGCTCCGATGCGTTTAATGACATTCGATCAACGACATTGGTTTAAGGTACGCCTTCTGCTAAAGTTCGTGCTTCATTTCCAGTTGCTCTCAAAGGTGTTTTACCATGTTATATATGATTTATTCTGAAGATGTTGCTAATAGTTTAGCGCAGCGTTTAGCAACTAGACCAACCCATTTAGCGCGTTTAGAGCAATTAAAAGCCGAACAAAGATTATTCGTTGCAGGGCCCCTGCCTGCAATAGATAGCAATGATCCTGGTACTGCAGGTTTTACCGGCTCATTAGTGATTGCCGAATTTGCTAGTTTGCAAGATGCCCAAAGTTGGGCTGACGCCGATCCGTATCTTGCTGCCGGTGTGTATGCTCATTCAACGGTAAAACCGTTTAAAAAAGTACTGCCTTAAGGATTTCAAACATGGAATATATTTTACTCACCGGTGGCGCCGGTTATATCGGTAGTCATACCGCATTAGAATTAGTTAATGCTGGTTTTAATGTCATTAGCTTTGATAACTTTAGTAATAGTTCTAATGAAGCCCTTAACCGCGTTGAGCAACTCAGCGGTAAAAGCATTATTAGCATTGAAGGTGATATTCGTGATGCCGCCGCACTGCGCCAAGTGTTTACTCATCATACTATTAGCGCTGTAGTGCATTTTGCTGGCTTAAAAGCCGTGGGAGAATCTACCCAGTTGCCGCTGCATTATTATGATAATAATGTCGCAGGCACCGTTACGTTATGCCAAGTAATGCGCGAGTTTCAGGTTAAAAAGCTGGTATTTAGTTCTTCAGCCACCGTTTACGGTGATGCCAAGCAAGTGCCCATCCCTGAATCAGCACCGCGTTCAGCGACTAATCCGTATGGTCAAAGTAAGCTGATGATAGAGCATATTTTGGAAGATTTAGTGGCAGCAGAGCCTGATTGGGGCATTACCCTGTTACGCTATTTTAATCCGGTAGGTGCCCACGCCAGTGGCCGTATTGGTGAAAACCCTAATGGCATACCCAATAACTTAATGCCCTTTATTGCCCAAGTTGCGGTAGGTAAGCGTGAGCAATTAAGTGTTTTTGGCAATGACTATGCCACGCATGACGGTACTGGCGTGCGCGATTATATTCATGTTGTCGATTTAGCCTTAGGTCATGTCAAAGCCTTACAATACCTCACTAAAAATAGCGGGATTACGGCAATTAACTTAGGCACTGGTATCGGTTATAGTGTTTTAGATATGGTTAATGCGTTTAGCCAAACCAACAAAGTAGCGGTGCCTTATCAAATTGTAGCCCGTCGTCCTGGTGACATTGCTACTTGCTATGCTCACCCCGACAAAGCAGCCCAGTTACTTGGTTGGCAAGCAGAAAAAACCTTAGAAGATATGGTGCGCGATAGTTGGCACTGGCAGTCTTCTAATCCTAATGGTTATAGCTAAGCCATTTATAGTGCTCGTTTTTTAATTTTATATAAAAGCCTTTAAGCGCAACTGTTGCTTTACAACCTGATTAATATTGCCTAATGTCCTGTGCATAGCTTTATGCACAGGATTACACTTAGATGGCGTCTTTACACTCTGCAGCACATAACACCGCAATTAAAAACACAGTAATTAATAACACAGTAGTTTATAACAAAGTTATTTGGATCACTGGCGCTTCTGGCGGCATTGGTGAGGCGCTAGCTAATAAGCTCGCGGCTGCTGGTGCGATATTAATTTTAAGTGCACGTAGAGAAACTGAGTTAACCCGGGTTCGGGATAGCTTAGTAAATGCCCAGCAACATCTACTCTTACCTTTGGATATTACCGATACTGCAGCTGTAGCAGCAGCTTTAGCCACTATTAAACAGCAAATAGGTCGCTTAGATTGGCTGATTAATAACGCCGGCATTAGTCAGCGCTCATTAATTATGGATACCACGCTGGAGACGGAGCGTAAATTATTTGAAGTAGACTATTTTGCTCAAATTAATCTGACCCGCCAAGCCTTACCGTTATTATTAGCAGATGACGGTGGCAAAGTGGTGTTTGTCTCTAGCGTCGCTGGCTTAGTCGGTACCCAGTATCGCGGCAGTTATTCCGCGGCCAAGGCGGCTTTGCACCTGTGGGCCAATAGTTTACGCGCCGAATTATTTGACCAAGGCTTACAAGTGGCGACTATTTTCCCTGGCTTTGTTAATACCGATGTCTCGCGTAATGCTTTAACCGGTGATGGTAGTGCTTTAGGAAAAATGGATAATGCGCAAGCTAATGCGATGAGTGCAGACAAATTTGCTGAAAAAGCGGTCAAAGCGCTAACAAAAGATAAAAACTATATCGTCATTGGTGGCATAAAGGAGCGCCTTGGAGCTATTGTCTCAAGGCTGTCTCCTAACTTACTGTATAAAATGGTACGTAATACTAAAGTGCGCTAACGCTCGTTTTAACCACGACCTTCACGGCTTGGTTTTTTGCCAGTAGGCTTTCTTACCGGCTTACGGCCTGCAGGTGCTTTGCCGTTAGTCGGTTTAGTCGGTCTTTGGCCTGGCTTAGAACCTGGTTTTGAACCTGGTTTTGAACCTGGTTTAGTATCCGGCTTAGAACCTGGCTTAGTCGCTGGTGATTTTTCAGCAGCTGGTTTTTCACCACGCTTACCTTCAGTTTTACTGGCTATTTGATGCTTACGCACCGCACGCTTCATGCTCGCCATACGACGACGACGCTCATTACGATCTTCAGGTTTAACCAAGGTTTGCAACTCTTCTGGCATACTAACCAGTTTGCGCAAATAGTTAACATCTTCTAATGGGTATTCAGCATAACCACCGGCAGGTAAATGTTTAGGTAATAATAAATCACCATAACGTACCCGTATTAACCGGTTTACTACCGTGCCTTGCGATTCCCACATCCGGCGTACTTCACGGTTACGGCCTTCGGTAAGCACAACATGAAACCAACGGTTTAAACCTTCACCCGGTAGCGCTTTAATTTTCTTAAAGTTAGCTTTACCGTCTTCTAACTCAACGCCTAAACGTAAACGCTGGATCATGGCATCGTTAACTTCACCAAATACCCGTACTGCATACTCACGCTCAACTTCAAAACGTGGGTGCATTAAACGGTTTGCTAGCTCACCATCGGTGGTAAATAATAGTAAGCCTGAGGTGTTAATATCTAAGCGACCAATAGCAATCCAGCGCGAGCCTTTAATTGTCGGTAAACGATTGAAAACAGTCGGCCGTCCTTCTGGATCGGTACGCGAGCAAATTTCACCTTCTGGCTTATGATAAGCAATAACCCGACAAACCTGATCGGCCTTAGTGGTAATTTGTACCAGATGACCATCAACCCGAATTTGTTGAGTTTCGCTTACTCTATCACCCAAAACGGCAGGTTTAGTATCAACCGTTACTCGGCCATTACTTATCCATAATTCCATTTCGCGACGCGAGCCGACACCGGCACGGGCTAAAACTTTTTGTAACTTTTCACCGCTAACTTTTGCTGGTTTTTCACTGACAATTTTTTTGCTTGGGGTTTTATCACTCATTAGTGTATCTCCTCTGTCATCCCGACAGTGTCTGCTAAATCAATACTCATTGCTTGAAACTCAGGCAATGCAGGTAACTGGCTTAAGCTTTTTAAGCCAAAATAATCTAAAAATAGGTTTGTTGTTGCATATAAACCAGGACGACCTGGCACTTCTTTATGCCCTACCAACTTTACCCACTCGCGATCAACTAAGGTGCGCATAATCTGGCTACTCACCGATACGCCTCTTATATCTTCAATTTCACCACGAGTAATGGGTTGCCTATAGGCAATAAGCGCTAAGGTTTCTAATACTGCCCGTGAATAACGGGGCGAGCGTTCTGGCCATAACCGGGCTAAATAACTACTCAGCTCGGGTTTAGTTTGAAAGCGATAACCAGAAGCCGTTAGATTTAAACTAACACCGCGGCCAGCATAATCGGCAACCAGTTGTTGTAAAACCGCAGTTAAGCGTTTTTTACTAACCGCTAGGTCTTCTAATACTGTGCTTTGCAGCTGTTCAACACTTAAGGGTTTATCTGCTGAAAATATTGCTGCTTCCACTAACTGAGTTAATTGGGCATCATTAATTTTCGTCGCCATTATGCCTCACTTATTGTTAGTTTGACATGTATTTGCGCATAAGCTTCAACTTGCGTTATGTCGATTAGTTTTTCTTTACTTAACTCTAATATCGCCAGAAAGCTCACTACAACACCCGTACGGCCTTCACTGGGCTCAAAACAGGCGGCAAAGGCTATGTAACCGTTATGCTTAGCTAATAAAGCCAATATTTGGCTCATCCGTTCACGGGTAGATAAACTCTCGCGTTTAATATGGTGATTTTGAAAATCTTTACTGCGTTTAACAATATCTTTTAAGGCAAAAGCGAGATCAGCCAGAGCAACATCCGGCAATACCACTAACGGTGCAAAGTCGTCATCCAAGCTAGCATTAGCGTTAAACATATCGCGCTCTTCACGCGGTAAATCATCGATACCTGTCGCAGCTTGTTTATAAATTTCATACTCTTGTAGCCGGCGAATCAGTTCTGCCCGTGGGTCGGCCTCTTCAGCTTCAATATCAGTATGGCGCGGTAATAATAAACGAGATTTAATTTCCGCTAACATTGCCGCCATCACTAAATATTCTGCCGCTAATTCAAAATTCAAGCCTTGCATTAGGTCAATATATTCCATGTACTGCAAGGTGATTTCGTTAACGGGTAAGTCAACAATATCAAACTTATGTTTGCGAATAATATACAGCAGAAAATCGAGTGGCCCTTCAAATGCGTCCAATAAAATCTCTAACGCACCTGGCGGAATATATAAATCTTCTGGATGTTGCATTACCGCTTCGCCACGCACAAAAGCAAGCGGCAAAGGCTGTTGCACAGTTAAGGCTTCTAAACTGTTACTAATTACAACATGCTGATCTGCCAAGTTTTGGCTCACTGAATGCTTAGCGACAATTAATTAAACGGCGATATGTCGCCACGGCCTTCACGGACAATAATCGGTTTATCTTCAGATAAATCTACTACTGTGGTTGGCGCTTCACCAATAACGCCACCATGCATAATCAAATCGACTTGTTTTTCTAACTGAGCACGCATTTCATCAGGATCACTTTCTGCAAAACGCTTTCCGGGTAAAATTAAGCTGGTCGATAACATTGGCTCGGCTAATTCTTCTAATAATGCTAATGCGACTTTATGCTCTGGAATACGAATACCAATAGTTTTTTTCTTATCGTTTAACAATCGCTTAGGTACTTCTTTAGTACCCCGTAAAATAAAGGTATAAGCACCTGGGGTATTGTTTTTAATTAAGCGAAAAGCGCTGTTTCCTACTTTTGCATAAACCGACAACTCAGATAAATCGCGACAGGCTAAGGTAAAGTCATGATCCGCACTCACTTGTCTAATTTGCTGTATGCGCTCCATAGCGTTTTTATTGCCTACAGCACAGCCTAAAGCATAGCCACTGTCTGTTGGGTAAATCACCACGCCGCCCTGCAAAATAATTTGCGCAGCTTGCTTTAACAACCGCTGCTGTGGATTGTCTGGATGAATATGAAAAAATTGGCTCATAATTTCTCTGCTTCTACTGTATTTTTGATTTAAATTACATGGTTCTTGATTAAGCTTCATTTAAAAAGCATTACCTGCAACTTGTGCTAAAGGCCAGTGATGCCAAACAGGTTTAACGTCATCAGTTAAATATAGATTTTTTCCCAGCTCATTCCAAGTTGTTGGTTGATGAAAATCTGAGCCTACTGATGCGGTAAATTGATATTCTTGGCATAACGCCCATAAATCACGGCGTTGTTGAGGCGTTTGTTGCGGTGAAATAATTTCTACCGCATCGCCATTAGCGGCTGCAAAATCAGCCAATAAACGTTTTAACCACTTGGTATTTAACTTATATTTTAATGGATGCGCCAGCACAGCTTCGCCGCCTGCAGCTTGGATCCACTGCACCGCCTCAGCCATATCTACCCAACTATTTGCTACATAACCTATCTTGCCTCGGCCTAAAAATTTTTTAAATACATTATTCATGCTATTAGCTTGGCCAATATTTACTAAATGCCGCGCAAAATGGGTGCGGGTTAATGCCGCACCGTTCGCTAGCGCTAACACAGCCGGCAATACATCGGGGATATTATGTTTGGCTAAGCGATGCGACATTTCTTCGGCGCGTTCTAAGCGGCGCTGCTGTTGCGTGGCTAAGTTCTGTAAAAATTGCGCATTAGTCGGATCAATATTTAAACCAACAATGTGGATTTCAAATGTTTGCCAACTAGTTGATATCTCAACGCCATTGATTAACTGCAACGGTAATTGTTGCTCAGTAATACTTTGCTTAGCTTCAGCAAGTCCAGCCACCGTGTCGTGATCAGTTATTGCCAAGGCGTTAACGCCTTTCTCTACTGCGCGTAATACTAATTCAGTAGGGGAAAGCAACCCGTCAGAACAATGGGTATGGCTGTGTAAATCAATTTTCATTTGCACCTCAAATTATGCTGCTATTGTCGCACAGCTGGGCAAAAGCGCAAAATTAGCCGCTAGTTTATTATCCAAATAAGCGTTTTCTGTATATAAACAATATAAAAGTAGGTTTGATGGCTTATTTTTAACTTTTTTATCGCCCACCCCTTGACGTGATAGCTAGTTTTGCGGTTTGATGTTGGCAACTTAACCAATACTGACGTAATTACCTAATGCTATTTATAACAACTTTCAACCTAATTAATTGGTGGTGGCACATTCCCAACGGGCGTGTGTAGGTGTTGTATTAGCTGTAATTACCTAAAGCCCGTTTTCGCAAGAAGCGGGCTTTTTTTATGTGTCCGCGGCAGCAAATAACGGCAATAAACTATAAAAGCTGTTGATAATAAAGGACAAAATAACTGATGATTTTTAGTCATATTACCCAAGTTAGCGGCGAAATTGCCAGCATGACGCTGCCCGTTGCCTACCCTAACGATGTATTAAGTCGCTATCAGCAACTCAGTGCCAATAGTGCTTATTCTATGCTGCTTGAGTCCGCCGAAATTGATAGCAAAAACAGTGTTAAAAGTATAATGCTGTTGGACGCAGCCTTACGTATTGAGTGTAATGGCATGCAGGTGACAATAAGCGCAGTCAGTGCCAATGGCCAAAGCTTATTACCGTATTTAGCCGACAAATTACAATCTCAAGCAGAAGTAAGTTTACGCCCAGAAATACTCCACCTCACCTTTAGCCAGCCCGACCCGCTACTTGAAGAAAACTTACGTTTATTACAACCCAACCCTTTTAGTGCCTTGCGAGTAATTCAACAACAACTGCGGTGTCATTCTGATGAACCCTTTGCGGTGTTTTTAGGCGGGGCTATTAGTTATGACATGGTGGCGACGGTTGAGCAGTTACCTGATGTCGCCATCGCGGAAAACCAATGTCCAGACTATGTGTTTTATTTAGCCGAAACGTTATTAGTTTTAGATCATAAAACTGAGCAAAGCCGACTGATTGGTAATGTGTTTTGTGGTGAGCAAGCGCCAGCAAATTGTTTTGTTATTGGCAACCGCTTAGAACAATTAAAACAATTACTGGCTGAACCAATTCCTGTACAAACGAGTATCGCAGCTGATAGAAGCGCTAGTGAGAACACTATTGATAGTACCGTCAGTGTCGATATTTCTGATGATGACTTTAAAGCTCAAGTCGAGCAATTAAAGCACCGCATTGTCGCCGGTGATATTTTTCAAGTGGTGCCTTCTCGCTGCTTTACTTTAGCCTGCCCTAACCCTTTTGCTGCTTACGCTAAATTAAAGCAACAAAACCCTAGTCCTTACATGTTTTATCTGCAAGATGCCGCTTTTACCCTATTTGGCGCCTCACCAGAATCCGCACTTAAATTTGCCGCTAACAACCGTCAAGTCGAAATTTATCCTATTGCCGGTACCCGCCGCCGTGGTTTTGCCGCAGATGGCAGCATTGATAATGATTTAGATAGCCGGATTGAACTAGAGTTGCGCCAAGATGAAAAAGAAAAGGCCGAGCACTTAATGCTGGTTGATTTAGCGCGTAATGATGTCGCTCGGATCAGTGTGCCAGGCAGTCGCTATGTTAAAGAGCTATTAAAAGTGGATCGCTATTCTTATGTTATGCACTTAGTGTCCCGCGTTATTGGTACGTTAAAGCCAGAATTAGATGCCTTACATGCTTATCAAGCTTGCATGAATATGGGTACTTTAGTCGGCGCCCCTAAAGTCAAAGCCGCCGAATTAATTCGCGGAGTTGAAGGCAAGCGCCGAGGAAGTTATGGCGGTGCGGTTGGGTATTTAGCTGGCAATGGCGACTTTGATAGTTGCATTGTCATCCGCTCGGCTTATGTCGCTAATAACACCGCTTATATTCAAGCCGGTGCGGGCGTAGTGTTTGACTCTGTGGCTCAAGATGAAGCCAACGAAACCCGCAGCAAAGCCCAAGCGGTCATTAGCGCCATTCTTAGCGCGAATGCTTCTGCTCAGAATCGTACTAACCAAGCTACTGTTGAGGAATAAAATATGAGCATTATTTACTTACTCGACAATATCGACTCTTTTAGTTACAACTTAGTTGATGAATTTGCTCAGCTGGGTTTTGAAATTAAACTGTACCGCAATACCGTGCCTGCCGCTTATATTTACCAAAAGATGCAAGCTGAAACGGCAGAAGTGTTACTGGTATTATCACCCGGCCCGGGCAGTCCCGCGAATGCAGGCAGCATGCCTGAACTTATAAAACTGTGTGCTGGCAATGTGCCAATACTGGGCATCTGTTTGGGCCATCAAGCTATTGTGGAGCATTATGGTGGTGTTGTCGGCTGTGCAGGCGAAACCATACATGGTAAAACTGCCGCGATTAAACTCACCGAGCATGCCGTTTTTGCCGACTTACTTAACCCTTTTACTGTGGCTCGCTATCATTCATTAATGGCCACCGAATTACCTAATGCACTCGATCTGTTAGCGACTGATCGGCATATTCCAATGGCGGTGATTAACGAACCACAACGCATGTTAGGTTTTCAATTTCACCCTGAATCTATTTTAACTACTTTAGGCAAGCCGCTATTAAAGCAAAGTATTGCTTACTTATTACGGAGTAAAGCATGAGCAGTTCTTTATTAGCAATCGTCCAGCATAGCCTAACCGGTCAGCCACTAAGCTTTGCTCAAGCCGAACAATTTTTTACTGCAGTAGTTAACGGTGAAGTAGATCAAATCCATTTAACCGCTTTGCTTGTCGCACTTAAATTACGCGGTGAAACCGCCGCTGAAATTGCCGGTGCTGCCAGCGCCATGCGCCAAGCAGCCATTAAGTTACCCCAGGCAATCAGTGGTAGTATTGACTGCTGTGGCACCGGTGGCGATGGTAGTAATAGCATTAACATTTCAACCACAGCGGCTATCGTGGCGGCGGCTATGGGCATGACTGTGGTTAAGCATGGTAATCGTAGTGTGTCATCGCGCTCTGGCTCCGCCGATTTACTCGAGCAGTTGGGCATTAATATTGCCATGACACCACAACAAGCATTTAATAGTTTACAACACAGCAACTGCAGCTTTTTATTTGCACCGCAATATCATGCTGGCATTAAACATGCGATGACGGTGCGCAATAGCTTAAAAAGCCGGACAATTTTTAATTTGCTCGGCCCGTTAGTCAACCCTGCTTGCCCTGACTTTCAACTACTTGGCGTATACGATGCCAAGCTATGTCGGGTTATGGCCGAAGCCTTACAGCAACTTGGCGTCAAGCGGGCTTGGGTTGTAAATGGTAGTGGCTGTGATGAAATAGCCTTGCATGGTGACACCACCGTATGCGAATTAAACCAAGGTCATATTAGCGAATTTACGTTAACTGCAGCCGACTTCGGTTTAACAACAACACCATTAAGTGCCCTTGCTGGAGGCGAGCCTGCTGAGAATGCCGCCGCAACGTTAGCTATTTTACAAGGCCAAGGTGCGCCAGCCCACAACGCTGCTGTAGCCGTTAATGTTGCAGCTATGATGAAGATAACCGGCTTAGGTGATGATTTAGCAGCCAATACCCAAAGCGTTTTACAGTTACTGCTAAGCAAACAAGCCTATAGCACGCTGCAACAGTTTAAGGAGTTAAGTCATGACCATGAGTAGTGAGGCTATGCCTAACGTATTAGCCAAAATTGTTGCCCATAAAAAACTAGAAGTGGCCGCTTTAAAGCAGCAGCAGCCCATTAGTGAACAGTTTAAACAGCAGCTACCAGCCAGCCAATATGACTTTTTAGCTGCCCTGCAACAACCTGGGCCACGTTTTATTTTAGAGTGTAAAAAAGCATCGCCTTCTAAAGGCTTAATTCGTGCTGAGTTTAACCTTAAGCAACTGGCAGACGCCTATGATCAGTATGCTGATTGTATATCGGTATTAACCGATGAAAAATTCTTTCAGGGTAAGTATGAATACTTAAACACTATGCGCGGTTTAGTTGAAAAGCCGTTATTGCATAAAGACTTTATTATCGACAGCTACCAAATTTATTTAGGCCGCTCGTGCGGGGCTGATGCAGTATTGTTAATGCTATCGGTGCTGGATGATGCTGAATATCGCGAGTTGGCTGCGGTGGCAAAGTCATTAAATATGACGGTGCTAACTGAAGTGAGTAATAGCGCAGAAACCTTACGCGCAGTGGCATTAGATGCCAATTTAATTGGTATTAACAACCGTGATTTACGCAGCCTGCATACTGATTTAAATACTAGCTTTAAGTTAGCCAAACTGATCCCAAATGGCATTACCATAGTATCAGAATCGGGTATTCATACTAATCAGCAAGTACGCCATTTAAGCCAAGTAGCAGATGCCTTTTTAGTCGGCAGTTCGTTAATGGCTGAACATAACTTAGACTTAGCCACGCGCTCGCTAGTATTAGGTGAGCATAAAATTTGTGGTTTAACCCAAGCCGAAGCAGCAGATGCTGCCTATGCAGCTGGGGCTAAATACGGTGGCCTAATATTTTATCCAAAATCGCCAAGGGCTGTTACCCTTACGCAGGCTATACAAATTCAGCAAGCCGCGCCTTTATGTTATGTCGGTGTCTTTGTTAATGCTGACATAACAGAAGTAGTGACAACAGCTCAGCAACTCGCATTAAGCGCAGTACAATTACATGGTGATGAAACCGACGCCTATATCCAGCAGCTGCGACCTTTGTTACCGGCTAATTGCGAAATTTGGCAAGCCTATCGCATCAAAGATAGTTTACCGCAGTTTAGCGCCTTGGTTGATGATTCAGCCAATAGCTTGGTCGATAGAGTACTGTTAGACAGCTTTCATCCCAGCCAACAAGGCGGCAGCGGCGTGCGTTTTGATTGGAATATATTACAACAGCAACTGCCTGACACCCCAGTGATGTTAGCCGGTGGCTTAAATACCGACAATGTCAGCTGTGCTCTAAAACTTGCGGTAGCAGGCTTAGACTTTAATTCCGGTTTAGAATCTGCCCCTGGCATTAAAGATCCAGCAAAAATTCAGTCAACCTTTTTACAGATCAGAGAGTTTAATTATGAGTGAGTTAAAACTAAATCCGTATTTTGGTGAATACGGCGGTATGTTTGTACCGCAATTATTAGTGCCAGCATTAAAGCAGCTCGAACAAGCCTTTGTTGATGCCCAGCAAGACCCAGAATTTCAGGCCGAATTTCAGCAGCTATTAACTCATTATGCTGGCCGACCAACGCCGCTCACTTTATGTCGGAATATTTCACCTAATCCATTAGTAAAAATCTATTTAAAGCGTGAAGATTTATTGCATGGTGGTGCGCATAAAACCAACCAAGTGCTTGGCCAAGCGTTATTAACTAAGCGCATGGGTAAAAAACAAGTTATCGCCGAAACCGGTGCTGGCCAGCATGGCGTAGCGACTGCGTTGGCGTGTGCGTTACTTGGCTTAAGCTGCCGTATTTATATGGGGGCGAAAGATATTGAGCGCCAGCAGCCAAATGTGTTTCGGATGAAACTCATGGGCGCGACCGTTATTCCTGTCACTAGCGGCTCTGGCACCTTAAAAGATGCCGTAAATGAAGCAATGCGTGATTGGTCGGCCAATTATGATACCGCCCATTATTTATTAGGCACCGCAGCGGGTCCGCATCCTTTTCCGACTATCGTGCGTGAATACCAAAAAATGATTGGTGAAGAAGCTAAACAACAAATATTAAAAGCTGAAGGTAAATTACCCGATGCCGTGATTGCCTGTGTTGGCGGTGGCTCTAATGCCATTGGTATTTTTAACGACTTTATTGCCGAGCCCAATGTGGCCTTAATCGGTGTCGAGCCCGGTGGTAAAGGTATTGATACCCATCAGCACGGTGCCGCGCTTAGCACAGGTAGCTATGGCATTTTACACGGCGCTTATACTGCCATTATGCAAACAAATGATGGCCAAATTGAAGAGTCTTACTCTATCTCTGCTGGCTTAGATTACCCTGCAGTCGGCCCGCAGCATACCTATTTAAAACAAACCGGTCGTGCCAGTTATATTGCTATCAATGATGATGAAGCATTAGATGCGTTTCAACTGCTGGCTAAAACCGAAGGTATTATTCCGGCATTAGAAAGCTCGCATGCGTTAGCTCAAGCATTAAAAATGGCGGCAGCTGCAACAGAGCCAGCAGTATTACTGGTTAATTTATCTGGCCGTGGCGATAAAGACTTAACCCATGTTCACAGCATTTTGCACCCAGGAGAGCAGCCATGAAGCGTTATCAGCACATGTTTGAGCAACTAGCCAAACAGAAACAAGGCGCGTTTGTGCCCTTTATTACTATTGGTGATCCTGGACCTGAATTATCCTTTGAAATTATTAAAACCTTAATTGACGCCGGTGCTGATGCGCTAGAGCTGGGCATACCGTTTTCAGATCCGATAGCCGATGGCCCGACCATTCAAAGTGCTAACATCCGCGCCTTAGCTGCAGGTGTTACTCCAGCTATCTGTTTTGATATTATTGCTAAAGTAAGAGAATATAACGCCACTATTCCTATAGGTTTATTACTGTACTCTAACTTAGTCATGGCTCGGGGTATTGATAACTTTTATAGCCAAGCCGCCGCCGCTGGCGTCGATTCAGTATTAATTGCTGATGTACCTTTGCATGAAAGTAAGCGTTTTCGCCAAGCGGCGACAAAGCACAACATTGCGCCTATTTATATTGTGCCGTCTAATATTGATGACGAAGACTTACGCCAAGTAGCTTCGTATGGTCGTGGTTATACTTATCTATTAAGTCGAGCCGGTGTAACCGGTACCGAAACTGCTGCCGCTATGCCTACTGGTGAATTAATTGATCGTATTCGCAGTTATAACCCAGCACCGCCATTATTGGGCTTTGGTATTTCCACACCGGCCCATGTTCGGGCAGCATTAGATAACGGTGCGGCCGGGGCTATTTCTGGCTCAGCCATTGTTAAACTGATAGAGCAACATCAGCACCATCCGGCTGAATTGCTGTTATCGCTGCAACAGTTTGTCAGCAGTATGAAAGCAGCAACCTAAGCGCTTGTTACCACTGGATGCGACCTAAGCTAGCTCAGGCCAATTTAGCCCCGTTTAGGTCGCATTAAAAAAAGCTATCGACCTTTAACCTTAAGCGCGGGATAATAGCGTTTTTATTTCTGGTAGAGCCCATTATGCAAATTAGCAAAGACAGCGTCGTTCAATTCAACTATGTATTATCTGATATTACCTCAGGTGATAAAGTTGAATTAGAGAACTCTAACAAAAACACCAACAGTGACGGTCCATTATTATATTTACATGGTCATCAGCAAATGTTGGCCGGATTAGAGCAAGCATTGGAAGGTAAGCAAGCTGGCGATGAGCTGGAGGTTAGCTTAAGCCCAGAGCAAGCTTATGGCGAGCGTGACGAAAACGCTATTCAAAGCGTGCAAGTAAAACACTTAATGGGTGCGAAAAAGTGGAAAGAAGGCATGACGGCTGTGGTGCAAACCGAGCAAGGTCAGCGCCAAGTGGTTATTGTTAAAATGGGTATGTTTAAAGCCGATGTTGATACTAACCACCCTTTAGCCGGTAAAAGCTTACATTTCTTGATTAACATTACGTCAGTGCGTGCTGCAACAACGGAAGAATTAGCGCATGGCCATGCTCACGGTGAAGGTGGTCATAACCACTAATAGCTAAAAGCAGCAAAATACTATTTTGCTGGCAAAGCTAGGTTAATGACTTTGTCAGCAAAAAACGCATCATTTCATCACTATAAAATCACTGTTACCTTGCATAGACTTGCGCTATAACATTCTTATCACTCGTTTAAACTGTTAATATCACGGTATATGTTGTTGTCAGTAAACTTATTGGCCTGTTTAACCAACGTTATAATCTGCCGTTTACACCCGCTGAGTTTACTTTAATAAGAGTCTAATCAATACTATGAATCAATATTATGCGTTATATTAATACTACTAAGTTTGACCATCAGCAGCCGGATAAAGTGGGTGTACTTATTACCAACTTAGGCACTCCAGATGCACCAACAAAACCGGCCTTAAAACGCTATTTAAAGCAATTTTTATCTGATCCACGGGTGGTTGAAGTGCCACGGTTAATTTGGTGGTTTGTGCTTAACTGTGTCATTTTACAATTTCGACCAAAACGCTCTGCTAAAGCTTATGCCACGGTATTTACTGACCAAGGCTCACCTTTATTGTTTCATACTCAAGCTCAAGCTAACGCTATTGCCGCTAAATTTGCCCATGCTGGCCGTAATGATGTGGTGGTAGATTTTGCCATGCGCTATGGTAATCCGAGCATGGAATCTGTTCTGGATAAAATGTTTAAGCAAGGTGTACGTAAATTAGTAGTATTGCCATTATATCCACAATATTCCGCTTCTACCTCCGCCTCTACTTTTGATGCCATAGCTGAAAATTTTGTTAAACGGCGTTGGTTACCTGACTTTCGCTTTGTGTCGCATTATGCTGATTACGCTCCTTTTATTGCCGCAGCGGTCGCTCGTATTCAACGGCATTGGCAACAACAGGGCAAAGCAGACAAATTAATATTTTCTTATCATGGTATTCCAAAACGCTACTTAACCAATGGCGATCCTTATCATTGTCAGTGTTATAAAACTTCACGCTTAATTGCCGAGCAGTTAGGTTTAACTAGTGATCAATACCTGACGACGTTTCAATCCCGCTTTGGCCGTGAAGAATGGTTAAAACCTTATACCGATGAAACCCTAAAAAGCTTACCGGCAACAGGCGTTAAAGCGGTGCAAATATTTTGTCCGGGCTTTTCTGCTGATTGTTTAGAAACCATAGAGGAAATTGGTGAAGAAAATAAACACTATTTTCTACAGGCTGGTGGTGAACGGTACGAATATATCAGTGCGTTAAATGACGAGCCAGAGCACATTAACGCCTTGTATCAGTTAATTACTGACAATATTCATGGCTGGCAATATAGCGCTGACTCACTTCGGCCAGATCGCGCGAAACAACTTGCTGACAGTAAAGGCTACTAATTTTTGCCTGGTATTTATTTATGATGAGTTTTGATAAGCTTTAATTAGCTTAGCGCCGAGTTAAATTAGCTGTGAGCTGGTCAAAATGGGCGATAGTCCAAGTGGCCTGCTCACTAAAATGCTGGTTATTGTCGTTTAAGTATAAACATGATGGCATACCAGCATTTTTTGCCGCTTGTAGGTCATAAACATAATCACCTACGTACAAAATATGCTCTGGTGCTATTTGCATCTGCTGGGCAATATGTAATAAACCGGCAGGATCAGGTTTAGCGGCAAACTCATCACGTGTTACCACCAACTCTATCTGCATATTTAATCGCTGCATGGTCAAATCTGTCGCTTGGCGCATATTACGGGTTAATAATGCAATGGGTATGCCCTGTTCTGCCAGCGCCTGTAAACACTGCTCAGCTCCTGGCATCCAAGTTGCCAAAGCAGCCCCGGCCATTTCATGTTGATATATAATATCAAAAGCCCGCTGGTAACTGGTGGCGTCTGTTGTTATGGCTAACTGCTCTAATAATGGTGTACCTGCTGGCCAGCCTATTTCTTGGCAGATCGCGGCAAAATTTAATGCCGAGTCCACTAAGGTGCCATCTAGATCAAAAGCGACAGCTTTAATTTGTTGCTGCATCCACTTATTCTCCAAGTCGTATTTGAGTTGCTTAATCATTAGCTATTGTGGTCATTTTTACTAATAATAAGTCTAATAACCACACCTCTTGATTGCAACTTATATAATTCATTGATTTAAAAAGAAAACATTGTGGCTTGATTTGTGCTTTGCTCATAACTAAGCAAAACAACTAAACACTATTGCTAAAGCATTAGTGATAAAACAGTACAGCGTGGAGTGACAGTATGGGCTTATTTAGATTACTTTTTAATATCCTTTGGTTAGTTTTAGGTGGCTTTTTTATGGGCCTAATGTGGTGGCTAGTGGGTATTTTGTGTTTTATTAGTATTATTGGTATTCCGTATGGTCGCTCCTGCTTTGTTATTGGTGAAATGGCATTTTGGCCCTTTGGTCAAGAAGCGATTAGTCGGCGCTATATCAACCAACGCCATGATATTGGTACCGGCACTCTAGGCACTATTGCTAATATTATTTGGTTTTTAGTCTTTGGTATTTGGTTAGCTATTGGTCATATCGGCTCAGCAATTGCTTGTTTTGTCACTATTATTGGTATTCCTTTTGGCATTCAGCATATTAAATTAGCCATGTTAACCTTAGCGCCCGTTGGTAAAACCGTAGTGCCAAGACGGATGTAAACCTTCAGCCATGCTACCGACTAATATGTTAACAACTAAGTTAAGCGCTATGCCAAGCACAACGACAGGCAGTATAACTGCTGCGCAAAAATACCAACGCATTTGGCAAACGGTACTGCACATCCCCGTAGGCAAAGTCGCCAGCTATGGTCAAATTGCTGATTTAGCTGGCTTGCCTGGTCGTGCTCGGCTAGTAGGTAAAGCGCTTGGTCTTGCGCCTTCTACAATGAACCTACCTTGGCAGCGCGTGATACGCAGCGATAGGCAGCTAGCGTTTAAAGCTGGCAGCCCAAATGCCCTGAACCAACAGCAGCTGTTAATGGCAGAAGGCGTGCTGGTGCTAAACAACCGAGTACCAAAAGTCTACTTTTGGCAACCCGATTTAGCCGAAATAATGCATAAGCTGCAATACTAAGTTTTACTAAAGAATTAGGATTTTTATTGCGTTAAAAGCCTGCTTTTCGCTAGACTAGCGCCCTACTAACGTTAACGATATAAAACAGGACGCAATTATGGGTGCACAGTGGAAAGCCAAACATAAGCAAGATGCTGCTAATGCTAAAGGCCGTATTTTTACTAAACTGGCAAAAGAAATCGCCGTTGCTGCACGAAACGGTGCCGACCCCGACATGAATGCAAAATTGCGCTCTGCCATAGAAACCGCCAAAAAAGCCTCGATGCCAAAAGAGACCTTAGAGCGGGCGATTAAAAAAGGTGCCGGTTTACTGGATGGCCCTGCTAACTATGAAACTGTAGTCTATGAAGGCTTTGCGCCTCATCAGGTGCCGGTTATTGTTGAGTGTTTAACCGACAATAAAAATCGTAGCGCGATGAGCATGCGTATATTATTTCGCAAAGGCCAATTAGCCACATCGGGTGCAGTATCATGGGACTTTAAACACTTAGGTCAAATTGAAGCTACGCCAACTAGTCCAGATGCTGATGCTGAACTTGCAGCCATTGAAGCCGGTGCCCAAGACTTTGAAGAAGGTGATGACGGCGATATGGTGTTTTTAACCGAACTTGCCGATTTAGACTTAGTCAGCAAAGCGCTACCTGAGTTTGGTTTTAGCGTTAATACTGCCCGTTTAGTGTATCGCGCGAATAACCCTGTTTCGTTAACTGACGAAGCCGCCTTAGCCGAAGTAGAAGCCTTCTTGGATGCAATCGATGGCGATGACGACGTCCAACATGTTTATGCGGGTATAGCGTAAGCGCGTTAATTAACTCAGCGTTAAACAATAGACGTCTAAACAATTTAAGCGTAGATAATAAAAAGGGCACTTTCTCAATATAGATAAGTGCCCTTTTTTATTTTAGTTACTTTTACCTGTTAGGTGTAACGGTTACTTTTTCTTTGGTACTGGGAAACCACGATCGCGCATTAAGGCATCGATAGTCGCATCACGACCACGGAAGGCACGGTAAGCTTCTGCTGGGTCTACCGCGTTACGTACGCTAAATAAGTGATCAACTAACTTGCCAGCCACGTCTTTATCGTAGAAACCACCAGGTGCTTCAGCAAAGGCTTCAGCGGCATCAGAAGTTAGCACCTCTGCCCACATATAACCATAATACGCCGCAGCATATCCTTCACCAGAGAACACATGACCAAAATGAGGCGTACGGTGACGCATAACAATTTGTTTAGGCATATTCATCGCATTTAAGGTATCACGCTCAAACGCATCTGGGTCAACATTGCTAGGATCATCTAACATATGCAGTTTTAAATCGATAATGGCAGACGCTAAATATTCAGTGGTTTTAAAGCCTGAATTGAACGTCGCCGCTTTTTTGATTTTTTCTACCAGATCTTTTGGCATAGGTTTGCCAGTTTCACTGTGCACTAAGAACTGATCAATGACTTCGTCGGTTAATAACCAGCGCTCTAACAACTGAGACTGGAACTCAGTATAGTCACGCACGCCACCATTTAAGGTTGGGTAAGTGACTTTAGCTGACAAGGCATGTAAAGCATGGCCAAACTCGTGGAAGTATGTTGTAGCATCATCCCATGAAATTAACACTGTTTCGCCTGGTGCACCTTGCATAAAGTTAGAGTTGTTAGATGACAGCACATTCTTTTGGCCATCAAAAGTGCTGTAGCCACGATAACTTGTTGCCCAAGCACCCGAGCGCTTGCCCTGACGAGCGAACGGATCTAAATACCATAAACCAATGTCAGCACCCGTTGTTTTATCAGTAACATGCCACACTTTTACGTCTTCATGAAATACCGGAACCGTACCTTCTGCAACTGGGGTGAAGTTGAAATTAAACAAACGACCCGCAACATAAAACATAGCTTCACGCAGTTTATCTAACTGTAAATATTGCTTAACTTCGTTAGAATCTAAGTCGTATTTTTCTTTTCGTACTTTTTCGGCGTAATAGCGATAATCCCAGGCGGCAATTTCAATGTTATCGCCCATCTTATCGGCTAACGCTTGCATGTCTGCCACTTCTTCTTCAACCCGCGCTATAGCCGCTGGCCATACCGACATCATTAAATCCATAGCATTGCTAGGCTTTTTTGCCATCCGATCTTGTAAGCGCCAAGTGGCGTAGTTATCAAAACCTAATAGGCCGACACGTTGATCGCGTAAGGCTAAGATTTCCGTAATCAATGCATTGTTATCATGCTCATCACCGTTATCGCCACGGCTATAATAGGTGTTCCAGACTTTTTCACGCAACGCGCGATCAGTAGAATAGGTTAAAAACGGGTCCATTGAAGAGCGAGTATTGGTTACTGCATACATGCCTTCTTTGCCACGGGTTTTGGCAGCTGATGCCGCACCATTAATATACGACTGCGGTAAACCGCCTAGCTGATCTGAATTTAAATACAGAACATAACCTTCTTCGTCGGCTAAAATGTTACTTGAAAATGCAGTATAAAGCTGAGCTAAACGCTGATTAATATCTGCATATTGCTGCTTTTTATCGGCATCTAAAGTAGCACCGTTATTAGCAAAGCTTAAGTAAACTAAATGGGTTAAACGCTGCTGCTCAGAGGTTAAGTCTTTATACGAGTCTGAATTATGTACTGCTTCAACCCGCTTAAATAAGGCTTCGTTTTGAGTGATCGATGATGAGAATGCCGATAACTTAGGCGCCATTTCTTTTTGAATCGCTCTAAATTCTTCTGAAGAGTTATTAGAGCTCCAAATACCATAATATCTAAATACGCGATCTAAGGCTGCACCGGCTTTTTCCAGTTCAGCAATAGTGTTTTCAAAGGTTGGCGCAGCGGCATTACTGGTAATAACATCAATATCCGCTAAATGCTGCTGCATACCCATTTCAAGCGCCGGTTTTAAATCAGCTAAATTCATTTTATCAAAAGCAGGTACGCCTTGATAAGGACCTGTAAATGGCTGTAGTAAAACATTTTGTTGTTGAGATTGCGCTGTGGCAACTGCTATTGGCGTTTTTTCGGTGTTAGGCACTGTAGTGTCGCTACAACCAATTAGGCTTGCAGAAACAATGGCTGTAGTAAGCCAAAGTGGCAAAGATTTCATACGTTGCTCCTGGATGGTGTAAAACAGGTAGTACCTACCGTAGTGGCACTACATCAATTATTTTAAGTTTAATTATGGGCTAATTTTAGTTACGCTGAATTTTATACGCTAACTTTTATAATAAGTTAGGCGGCGTTTATATTACAGCCTACCCTGCTCGGCATTAAAAACCCAATAAAAACCCGCTTTTATGCGGTTAGTGCACGACAAATACCGTTCAAATTTCGCTACAGTTTTGCTGACTAACCAAATAACAGCTTCCAAATGCTGACTTTACGCTGCTTATGATACTGCTTACGTAATGCATCAACTGCTTGCAGGTGCTGCTTTACTGATGCTAAGTCTTCCACGGATACCGCTTGCTCTGCTGCGGTTAATTCTTGCAACACTTTATTTAAGCCTTGTTTAAACTGTAGCGCTTTATCTTCAGGAAAATCAGCTGTTAATGCGGTTGTGGTAAGCGTTTTTAAATTTTCAATATGCGGGGAAATTTGTACTATGCTGGTTGCTTCGTGGGCTTGTTTATATTGAAAAGCCATCTCTTTCATGGTTTTCTCTAAATCCACTTTAGCGGCTGCAGCTACCGAATAAGACAACATCAAACACAATACAAATAACAAATATCTCATGGCTAAATACTTCTCAATCACTAAAAATAGGATTATATCCTGTATCTAGCACAATATCAGCGTAAAAAAGCTCTGCAGTTACGCAGAGCTTTGGTTATATAACACTAGGAGATTAACTTAAACGCAGTGTTTTTCGACCAAAATACAAGGCTAATAGAAACAACGACCATACTGCTGGTTCAGGAATATCTGTGGGGTCAGTTGGATCGGGCGCCGCCCCTTCAGGTAAGTTAATGGCAAAATGAATCGCGCTTAACGCATCGGTTTCGCTACTATGGGTTAATGATAGGCTATTTAAACCTATATTCAGAAAAGAGGTGATATCAATAGTCACAATATCCCATAAGCCACCATTGGTTACAGAACTGCCCGGCGTTTGAGGCACAGTAGCACCATCAAAAAGATCGGCGGTATTTAAAGCAATACCATTTAAAAAGAAGATACCATCATCACCAAGACCAAAATCTTGGCCATCTGATACGCTCATGGTTAAAAAAGCATCGCCGCCACTGTAATTAATACCCGACAATTCTACTAACCAACCCAAGGGATCATAAGTATTGGCAAAGTTGGCATCATTACCATCAAAACTAACAATATCTCGATTGTTAGTGCTATCACCATCATCGTAGTACACCACTAATGAGGCACCATTTGAGTTAGCAGCAGATAAACCTGCTAATGAATAAGTACCATCAGCATTAACGAGCGATGTAACATCGGCGCGATACGCTTGGCTATTTTCTTGGCCCCAGAAATTATCGTCAGAAAACCCGATATTAGTGCCACTGACTGCATTACCATTCATGGTAAGATTAGCGTTAAAATTTGGATCAGTTGAGTCGGTAGGTCCATGCCAATATAAATAGGCTTTAGTCACGGTGCCAACAACACCGGTTAAATTTATATCACCAAAACCATTTCCGCGCAGACCTCCTACACCTGCTACAGCGAAATCAGTATCAAACTGGGTTTCAAAACCACTAATTAAACTAGCTGTTGCTGTACCACTCACCCCCAACAACAATGCCATTGCAATACCTGCATGATGTACTGTGTTAAGTTTCATTTTAACTATCCTTTTTTGTCAAAGCATGTAGTTAAAGCACAAAACAAGCCATTTCATCTAAAATGTTGATTAAATTCAGTATTAAATTATTAACTTTTAACAGCTGTAACTAAGTGTAAAGAAGCTGGACGTTATTGAATGCAATACACGCTATATTATTAATAGCCGATACAACCTAGCTTAGCTTGCACCCTAGTAATGATTAGCGTAATAATAATCCGACATTATCAAGCCATTACATATTTCTTATATAAACCCAATTATCAAACACAAATCTTAAAAATAGAGTATTCATATGAAATCAATTGCAAAAACCGCTATTTCTGCAGCCATTCTACTTAGCCTTGCTGCTTGTAGTAGTAGTAAACCCGCTAATGTAAGCCATGAAGCTAAAGCAATGCAGTTAGCCCAGCAATATATTATTATCGACACCCATATTGATGTGCCTTATCGTTTATACAAAGATTGGGAAGATGTCAGCGTACAAACCCAGCGCGGTGATTTTGATTATCCCAGGGCCATGCAAGGTGGTTTAAATGTGCCTTTTATGTCTATTTATATTCCGGCTTCTTACGAGCGCACTGGGGGTGGCTACCTGTTAGCAAATAAGTTAATTGATAGCATGGAAGCCTTAGTTGGCCGCGCACCACATAAGTTTGCAATGGCTCCGGATAGTAAAGATGTGATTGCCCAATTTGGTAGCGGCAAAATTTCACTAGCGCTGGGCATGGAAAACGGTACGCCGATTGAAGGTAAACTAGAAAACCTGCAACATTTTTATGACCGCGGCATTCGCTACATCACCTTATCGCATTCGGAAAGCAACCATATTGCCGACTCAAGCTACGATATTCGTCGCAAATGGAAAGGCTTAAGCCCGTTTGGTAAAGAGTTAGTCGTTGCCATGAATAACATCGGTATGATGATTGATATCTCACATGTTTCAGATGATGCTTTCTATCAAACTGTGGCCATTAGTAAGGCCCCCGTTATTGCCTCGCATTCATCTTTACGCAGCTTTGTGCCGGGCTTTGAGCGTAATATGGATGACAAAATGATCAAAGCACTGGCTCAAAATGGCGGTGTTATTCAAATCAATTTTGGTTCGTCTTTCGTTGCTAGCCAAGCTAACCAATATGGCGCGTTACGCGCCGCTGCCGCTAAACAAGCTGGCGTGGCCAATGATGCCGCTTTTGCCGCTAAATTTAAGGCTGAAAACCCTTACCCATTCGCCACTGTTGATTCGGTATTAGATCATATTGATCATGTAGTGAAATTAGTAGGTATTGATTATGTGGGGATCGGCTCGGATTACGATGGTGTTGGTGATTCATTACCTGAAGGCTTAAAAGATGTTTCAACCTACCCTAATTTAATCGCCGGTTTATTAAGCCGTGGTTATAGCGAAGCGGATATTGAAAAGATTTTATCGGGTAATTTATTGCGGGTGTGGCGTCAAGTAGAAGCCTATGCTGCAACACAAAAATAATTAGTAAAATTAAACCGTATTTATTCGCACTGGTTAGCCTTAACGTTTAACCAGTGCGACGATTCTTACTAACCTTTACTAAGAATGTTACTAGGTTTGACTAGATTTGTATTGCTAGCTTTGCGATAGAAGTTGCTTATTAATTAGCCTTGAATTAACGCTGCTATTAAGCCAATTAACCCACCAAAAACACCGCCCCACACTACTAACCAGCCTAAATGCTGACGAATAATATTCTGTATAATATCTTTCACTAATTCTGGGGTGAGTTCTTGCAAGCGTTTTTCTACAATGCTTTGCACCTGCAGTTGCAGGCCTTGGGTTTGCTCAGGTTTATTTAACTGCGCCATAACCAACTGGTTAAAGTCATCACTATGGGCAATATCGGTTAAAGCCGCTTTTAGTTTATCAATAAAAGGTTGTTTTAAAGGCATTAAAGCTTCAGTGCCACCAAACATGCCTAACATGCTGCCAAAGGAAGATTGTTCAACCACGTTAACCAGTGAGTCAAAGGCAGGTGACAAATCTGCTTGTTCAATTACTGGCTGTAAATCAATCGGTGTGGCATGTTCTTGTTGTTGCTGTTGCATAAAGCGCTGAATATTCTCAGCGCTAAAAAATTGCTGCATCACTAATTGCTGAATACCGGCTTTAAATTGCTCGAAACGAAGCAGAATAACGCCAGAGCCATATAACAGTGGTACTTTTTCAAACAACATATGTACGGCTAGCCAGTTGGTAAGCGCACCCGACAACGCAAATAACCCCACACTTAATATGATGGGTTGCTGCCAGTACCAACCCACCATCAATACAATTAACGCCAGAAGGTTTGTTACTATACTTTTATTAATACTGTTTTTATTCATGCTAAATCATTCTCAACCCCAAAATCACTTGGCGCTAATTTTAATCAGGCTCGCGCTGACTAGCAAGCACCGCCGACTGAATTCAGCAAAGAACACTTTAACATTAGGTTCAACATTTAGGTTTGAGCATTAGTTAGCTACCAGCGCATTTACTAATTTATACTAACCTATTTAAAAATAAGCCTATTTAGAACAAACTTCTATATAACAAACTCGTTATAAAAAATTAGTTATAACCCAGCTCTGCACAATGTGCGGTTTCTACTTCTTGATGTGACAACAAGGGCTCGTTGGCATCTTGCTCTGCCCAAATACAACTTAAGGCTTGCCGCTCTTGCTCGGTTAGATCGATGGTTTTTTGCTGTTGAAAGAAATAACGCTGCTGTTGAATATGGCTTTGTTTAACTGCACTCATAATTGACTCCTGCGACCTGATAAAGATGACATCAGTTAAGAATACTTAGCTGATCGCCTTTTAAGATTAGCATAGTCTGCAGAAACTGACCTGAAACTGAATTGAGAAATTAAACTGCTTTTAGGCTTTCAATAAATATTATGAGTAATTTTAGAAATGTATTACTACAAACTCTGGTCTACAATATTTGGTCGATAGTAAAATTTGGTCAGCAGTAAATTAGTTAGTAAAGCCTTTCTAAAGGATAGATATTATGCAAAAACGTAGTTTCAGCAAAGCCACGAGCAAAGTTGCTTTGTTTCTGGCTTTGCTCGCGGTTGCCACAGTAGCTTTAATGGTGTTTGGTTCATCTATGGGATTATGGGATCCCATTGTCGGCTTTATGGCAAGTCGAAAATACAATGATCTGTTGGGTTATATTGTAGTAGGGGTAGCGCTACTAGCATTAATGACGAGTTTTAGAACTGCAGGCAAAGACAGATTATCGTCGATAGTCGCTTTACTGCTTGGTTTAGCCATACTGGCTCCTAGCATGCTAGCCTTGCTTATCGAACCCGTAAAGTACCCGCCAATTCACGATATAACCACTAACAGCCTGTCTCCTCCTCAGTTTACATTTTTAACCGATAGCCGCCCAGGCGCTAAAAACAGCTTAGTATATGGCGGAGCAGACATTGCAGCTCAACAGCTGCAAGCCTATCCCACTATTAAACCTATAGTGACAGAATTATCAAATGCAGAGGCTTACCAAAAAGCGTTAACCGTGGCAAAAGATATGGGCTGGACTATTGTCTATAAAGATCCGCAAGCACTTCGTTTTGAAAGCACGGCCAGAACGCCATTTTTTAACTTTGCCGATTATGTTGTTGTAGAAGTCTCGACATTTGAGCAAAGCAGTCGAATTGATTTGCGTAGCGTGTCGCGAATAGGTATTGGTGATCGCGGTGTCAATGCCAAACGGATCCAAGAGTTTAGCCAGCGTTTTAGTCAATAATGATCATGGCTGAATTTGGCGGTTTAGCTTTTCCCATCTATGCTTGTTCTTTAATATCGCCATCTTGTTTAACCGCCATGGAGGCTCAACATGCAAGATTGTAAAATTGTCACTACCCATACTAAAACTAAGCTGAAAATAACTGCGCGCTTAACTAATAAATACATCCTAGTAAGCGCAATACTTGTCACCGCCCTCGCTTTAAGCAATTCAGCCGTTGCCGAAACAGTAAAAATCGATATTGAACCTGGCTTATGGCAACATAGTTTTAATATTAAAACCGCCAGTGGCGAATTAGAACGTGCCATGCAGAAGTTAGAGCAACAACTAGCTACCATGCCAGCAGCTCAGCGGCAAATGATGCAAAAAATGCTCTCTAGCCAAGGCGGTTCGTTCGACTTATCAGCTCGCTCGGTGCAGGTTTGTTTAACCCAGCAGCAAATCGATCGCGGCCAGTTACCGCAACAAGATGGCTGTGAGCAAAATATTACTCAGACGGGTGATAACAGCTACAGCTTTGCCTTTAGCTGTAAGGGCAACCCGCCAACAAGTGGCAATGGGGTTATGACCCTTAGTAGTCGCAAGGCCTATACTGGCAATGCTAGCTTTAGTACTGACGTAAACGGTAAAGCAGAACAAATGACCATGCAACAAACAGGCAAGTGGCTTAAAGCTGATTGCGGTTAAAGGTTGTGGTTAAAAATGGTAGTTAAAGATTGTAGTTAAGCCGAGGTAACGCAATAAATTCACTATGCACTAAAACTATCCACTAAAGCCGTTATCCGCTGGCGAAGTAATATCAGCACAGCCAGCGGGTGTTTAGGTACCTAATTTTTTACGGCAACCTGTTCTAAAAGCTTTATAATAGCGTGATTATTATTTAATTTGGCCAAATCTATTAGATAGCTTTTTTCCAGCACGTGCATCGGTTGATCTGTCAATAATTGCTGTACCAGCTGCTCCTCACCATTGGCTATGGCGGTTTTCAAAGCCGAAAAGTTAGCAATGCTAGGTTCCTGTTGATTAGCCATATTAGCCCCCGTAACGTGCAGTAAAAATTAAACTATCAGGTTTGTAACCTAAAACTTGTAGTCCACTGCTTGTACTATAACATGCATTGTCATGGCTATTATTTATCAGCAATAGCTTTATCAGTAAACAGATAATCTTTTAGCTGTTTATTAAATTGAGGATCTTTTCTTCTAATCCATTCCAGCACCATGGCAGCATGCTCTTTTTCTTCATCTCTGTTATGCACCAAAATAGCTTTTAACTCTGTATCCTTACAAGCATCTATGCGTTGATTGTACCAATCAACAGCTTCAAGCTCTTCCATCAGCGATACTATCGCCCTATGCATATCGCGTGTTTCGCTAGTAAGTTCATTTATTGGCTCATGATAACCTTCATTCGACATATTTGTTTCCCCCAATGATTGAATATTCAATTAGCTAAACATCAAATAACTGTAGCAGGTATTGCAGGGGTTGCCGTTTGGCTAGTTTACACAGCTTAAAATGTTGTATCATCACGCTTTTAAGACCTATCAAATCTTACAAGTGAGTTGTTGCCATGTGGCTGAATGAAGAGCAAGTTATCGATTCTGCGATACGCGGCTATCGCAAGACATTATTGCGCTCTAGCCCCAATCATATCGTTATTGATAATTTATTTAATGACGCCAAACTACAACAAGTCATCCGCGTGTTACAGCAAGAGCATAACTGGCAAACCCAACAACACACTTACTCGGCTTTATATGTCGATAATGCTAAATGGCAAAAGACCCACAAAAAACAACGTTTTGTGCAACGTGATATGTGGCTGCGTGATGGGACTAGTATGAATAGCGCTGATTCTAATAGCGCCCTGCAGTTTTTAGCTTTTTTACGCAGCGATGAGTTTCTATCCTTGTTATCGCGGATTTTCAGAGTGGTAATCACCGACATCAACGTGGCTGAGCCAAGCATTAATACCAATTATTTTCGCCTTACGGCAAGTGACTTTGTTAATTTACACGCGGATGACTCACCTGGCCGAGAAGTCTGTATGTTGCTGTATTTAAATAAAGACTGGCACAGCAGCTGTAACCGTGAAAACAACAACGGCGGTGAACTGGTTTTCAAAGGCACGGATAATAACCCTATTACTATCGCGCCGTTATATAACCGCTGTGTATTATTTGATCCTGCTTCAGAAGGCTCTGAGCACTGGGTAAATGCGCTAACAACACAGAACAGCCACCAATATCGCTACAACGTGACCAGTTGGTATTGGTCTGAGTGAGGTTGGTCGAACGAAGAGTTCGAACTAAGACCTCGCTCACCGCGTTAAAACAAAAAAACCACGCCTTTTGGATTTGACCTTTTTGGCTTCGATAGCTTATGGCTTAGACTATTAGAGAGATTATTCCGGGCCTCCTGCCCTTCACCCCGTTGGGGCCGCACTAAAGTGCGTTCCAATTTGCTCCCGGCAAATTGGTCGAACGCAGAGTTCGAACCAAATTCTCGATTACGACGCATCTAAATAGAAAAGGCCCACGCTTTAGCGTGGGCCTTTTCTATTTAGATGGCGGAGAAAGAGAGATTCGAACTCTCGTTAGGGGTTAACCTAAACACACTTTCCAGGCGTGCGCCTTCAGCCACTCAGCCACTTCTCCGATGCTTGTGTTACAAGCGCGGCTATACTAGATAAAATATGCGGTTGCTGCAAGTCTTATCGCGTATAGCTTGCTGATAAAGCGTGCTATTGCTGGCTTTATCAGCGTTTACTAGGTTTATACTAAACGTTGCTAGCTTAAGCGTTGCCTTTTACTTTCATGTTTAACTCTTTGGCAAAGTTTAACATCCGGTTTAATGGCACTAAGGCTTTTTCGCGAATGCTGTCATCGACAAATACTTCGTGGCCTGTGGCGTCAACTAAAGCTGACTCTATGGCCTTGAGACCATTCATGGCCATCCATGGACAGTGCGCGCAGCTGCGACAGCTTCCGCCGTTACCACCGGTTGGGGCTTCTATAAAAGTTTTATGCGGCGCTAATTGCTGCATTTTATAGAAGATGCCTTTGTCGGTAGCGACGATAAACATATCGTTAGGTAAAGTTTGGCTAGCTTTAATAAGCTGGCTAGTTGAACCTACCGCGTCAGCAAGCTGAACCACGCTGTCAGGCGATTCTGGGTGAACTAGCACTGCTGCATTCGGGTACTGCTTTTTAAGCTCTACAAGCGCGTTGGCTTTGAATTCGTCGTGCACTATGCAGGCGGCGTCCCATATCAACATATCGGCGCCGGTTTGCTTTTGAATATAGTGACCTAAATGCTTATCTGGGCCCCAGATAATTTTTTTACCTTGGCTATCTAGGTGGTCGACAATTTCTAACGCGATAGACGAGGTAACCACCCAATCGGCACGCGCTTTAACCGCGGCAGAAGTGTTGGCATACACTACAACTACGCGATCAGGGTGTTGATCACAAAAGTCTGAGAATGGCTTTGCTGGGCAGCCTAAATCTAGTGAGCAGGTAGCTTCTAGTGTTGGCATTAACACGGTTTTGTTTGGTGTTAATATTTTGGCCGTTTCACCCATAAATTTAACACCGGCAACGATTAACGTGCTGGCGGAGTGTTCGTTACCAAAACGAGCCATTTCTAATGAATCTGAAACACAACCGCCGGTTTCTTCGGCTAAGGCTTGAATTTCAGGGTCGGTATAATAGTGCGCCACCAATACGGCGTCTTTTTGCTGCAGCAAGGTTTTAATACGTTGCTTGTACGCAGCTTTTTCATCGCTATTTAGCGGCTTAGGTTTAGCGGGAAAAGCAAAATCATGCTCTGTGAAATACAACGATTGTTCCATAGGGCTAACTCTGTATTAATGGCTTTTTTATGGGGTGCTATTATACCGAGTTGATTTAATAAAAGACAGTAGATAAGCGATTGCATGGTGGGCCATGATGGATTCGAACCATCGACCAATGGATTAAAAGTCCACTGCTCTACCAGCTGAGCTAATGGCCCATGCAAGAAAAAGGGATATTGGTGGGTCATGATGGATTCGAACCATCGACCAATGGATTAAAAGTCCACTGCTCTACCAGCTGAGCTAATGACCCTAACAGGGGTATCGAAATGGTGGGCCATGATGGATTCGAACCATCGACCAATGGATTAAAAGTCCACTGCTCTACCAGCTGAGCTAATGGCCCATTTCGATATCAATGTTTGCGCAGTAATGGTGGGCCATGATGGATTCGAACCATCGACCAATGGATTAAAAGTCCACTGCTCTACCAGCTGAGCTAATGGCCCTTACCGCGGACGCATATCTTACTGATTTACAGCTTCAGTGCAAGAAATAATTAGTAAAAAGAAGCCCAAAGCGGTTTAACTGCTCAAAATCTCAGCGCTGAGCAGTTAATATTATGCAAAATGGTCTTTTTGATACTTATCAGTAGTTAAAACAGTTTAGTTATTAAACAATAAATTTTGTGCTGCTATGAGCATTAACCCTAGCAATCCCTTAATTTATTGTAAGGCGCTAATACGATCTTGGGCCAATTTAGCGGTAGTACCGCTTTTAAACTTACTGACTAATTGCTGATAATATTTTAAAGCTGCCGCTTTATTATTCTCACGTTCGGCTACTTGGCCTAATTTTAATAACGCATCAGCTACTTTGGTAGAATCTGGGTAAGTATTAACTACACGTTCAAATTGGGTTTTCGCTTTAGCTAGTTCATTTTTATTAAATAATAACTGGCCTAACCAAAAATGGGCATTAGCGGCATAAGTAGAATTAGGGTAAGTACGAATAAAACGTTCAAATTCCGGGATAGCCTCATCATAGCGGCGATCTTTTAACACCATATTGACGGCTTTATCGTAATCTTGATTTTCAGAAATATTGGTTGAATACGCGGTTTCGGCCACTTGTGGCTCAGGGGCAGTATAACCTGAATTTGCACCTGCTTGTTGCACCTCAGACACTCGACGATCAATTTCTTGATATAAATCGCGTTGCCGTTGCAAAATCTCTTCTAATTTATAAGCGTGGGTTTCGGTAACACCCCGTAATTCGCTTACTTCGTCTAACAACACTTGTAACTGCTGTTGCATGCGAATTTGACCGTTAGATCGCGCTTCAACAATCCGTTCTAACATGGCTAAGCGCTGCTCTAAGCTGCCACTAGGTGCAGATTGTGCTGCGGCATAGATATTAGCGCTGCTATTGGCGTTAGCATCAGCAGAACGATTAAGATTAATGTCCGTTACCGGAGCAGGATTGGCATTAGCACTGGCGTGTGCCAGTACTAATGCTGCTAACAAGGTATATTTAGCTTTCATGCGAGTCGTTATAATAAGTTAAGTTATTAGTAGACTAACACTGCACGACGGTTTTTAGCAAAGCCTGCTTCCGTACGTGAGCGATCTAATGGTTTTTCTTCACCGTAACTTACTGTAGAAACCTGGCCACCTGAAACACCTAGGTTTTGTAAGTACTGTACAACTGCTAAAGCACGACGCTCACCTAAAGCGATGTTATATTCTGGCGTGCCGCGCTCATCTGAGTGGCCTTCAACAGTAACACGTACGCTTGGGTTAGCTGTTAAAAAGCTAGCGTGGGCTTGTAATGTTTCAACAAACTCTGGACGAATAGTAGTACGGTCAAAGTCAAAGTACACTGTGCTTTCTTGGCGCAATGTGTCTAATTTTTGACGCATTTGTTCAGCTGGGCTTACTACTGCTTCTACAGTTTCAACTTGTACTACTTCTTGTTGCTGTTGCTGTTCATTTGCACGTGTGTTGGCATCTGATTCATCCATGCTTGAAGTAGAGCTACAAGCCGCCATAGTCAGCACTGGTAATGCAACTAATAAAGCTTTTAATACGTTATTTAATTTCATGATGTTGTCCTTTGTTTTTAAAAGTAGTAACTATTATTGTTATAAATAGGGTGACCACGACGGTGATTTTACAGCGCCTTCCACCGCCGGTAGCCTTGCTTTAAAACGACCATCCATAGAAACCAGTGCTAACACCTGTGTTGAACCATGCATAGTGCTATAAATAATCATAGAACCATTTGGAGCCACACTCGGTGATTCATCCAGCGTTGTCCGAGTTAACACTTGCAAGAATCGGGTTTGTAAATCCAATTTAGCAATGTTGTATAACCCTCTGGTACGATTAACCATTACTACCGACTTACCGTCAGCAGTAAAAGATCCTGCAAGATTCATCTCACCTTCAAAAGTGATTCTTCTTGTTTTATTCGTTAACAAATTTACGCTATAAAGTTGCGGATTACCACCACGCTCAGAACTAAACAAAAGCTCTTTACCATCAGGTGACCAAGACGGCTCGGTATCTATAGCGCGATGGTTTGTTACTCGCGTTAATGCTTTTGACGCAATATCCATAATATAGATTTCTGGGTTACCATCTTTTGATAACACCATGGCCATGCGGCGACCATCTGGCGACCACACCGGGGCACCATTAATACCCGGCGTACTGCTAAGCATAGTGCGACGACCGGTATAAATATCTTGAATATATATTTGCGCTTGGCGCTTTTCGAACGTCACATAAGCCAGTTTAGTGCCATCTGGTGACCAGGTAGGCGACATTAATGGCTCTTTAGAGCGCAATAAAACTTGCTCGTTTGCACCATCATAATCGGCTACGATTAATTGATGCGCAAACTCAGTATCATTGTTAACGAGCACATAAGCAATTTTTGTTAAAAATGCGCCGCGCTCACCGGTTAGTTTTTCATATACGATGTCACTAATACGGTGGCCATATTGACGAAACTGGCTGCCCGTTATTGTGGTTTCTCGGCTATCTAGAACATGATCTTGGCTTAATACTAATTTACCCGCGTTAAGCATCTGTTTATTTAAGCCATTACTGCCTTTTTGCACATCAATCAGTTCAAATGTAACAGTATAGCGGTCAATACCGCTTTCAGTAATATTACCAACAACAATGGCTTCGACACCTTCACGCGCCCAGGCGGCATAATCAATTTGGCCTGAACTCGCCGGACGTTGCGGCATTTTAATGCTCGGTAATGGACTAAACTTACCACTGCGCATTAAATCGGCAGAGATAATTTCATCTAAACGCTGGCTTGGTATAGTGGCACCATTAAAGGTAAACGGCACTATGGCAATCGGTCGTCCTGAATCTAAACCGCCAGTTATAACGATTTCTAACGACGCTTTAGCCGAGCCACTTAGTACTATTGCTATGACAGCAAAAACAACACGATAAAAATTAGAAGTAATCAAAACTCGGGCTCCACTCTTAGGGTTATATCTTTCAGTTCCTTGTACACATCTGGATCTGGCGACATAGGTAAACTACCTATGCGGTTTACTGCACGTACTGTAGCGTCACAGACTACTCTATCGCCACCTAGCACATTAACACTTGTTACAAAGCCAGTGGTAGCTAGCTTGATATTCACTGAGCACGATTTGTTTCGCATAGATTCATCTTTATACAAATTTTGATTTATTGTATTTGATATTAATGCTTTATAGCGATCAACTTCCGTTGCAGCTTGCCGAGAACGCGCCGCCGATCTGGCACTGGCTTCTTTGGCTAATTGCTCTTGCATTAATCGCTCTTGCTCTGCTTGGCGCTTAGCATCGGCTGCTTTACGCGCCCGCTCTGCCCGTTCTTTCTCTAATGCTTCTTGTTCTTGCTTACGCTTTTGCTCAGCCGCTTTAGCTGCATCTTCAGCTTTTTTGCGCTCTTGCTCTTTTTTAATTCTGGCTTGCTCTGCTTGCTTGGCTTTTTCGGCCTCTTGTAGCTGAAGCTTTTTGGCATCGGCTGCTGCGGCTTGTGACGCTTTTGCTTCTGCATCAGCTTGACGCTTTTGCGCCGCGACTTGCTGTAAGCGCACTTCTTCATCAGCACGATTTTTTTCTGCTTGCTGAGCACGACGTTCTAAGTCACGAATACGTTTCTCTTCTGCCGCTTTAGCATCGCTTTTTTCGCGCTGCATTTGGGCAACTCGTTGCTGCAAAGCTTCAGAATCAATAGCAACTGCTTCAACCGGTGCTTGCGCTTCACCTTCAGATTCCAGCGTAACATTAACAACTTCAGGCTTAGAGGTAAAATCTGCGCCCCACACTAACAAAATAATAACGACTAAATGCAGCCCCAGCGATTTTGCTAATGGTGGGTCTATTTTTATAGCCATATTATTTCGAGTCCACGTTATCAGTCATTAATCCCACCGATGGCGCGCCAGCTTGTTTTAATATATTAATTAAGCGAATTATCGCATCATAACTCACTCTGCCATCCCCCTTCACAATGACTTGGGTTCCCGGCTCTATGGTTAACCAACTTGCGACTTCAACAGTTAACTGTTCAGTGGTAAAAGGCCCTTGTTGCTTGCTGTCTTTTTCAAAATAATACAAGCCATCTTGATCTACCGTCGCCACTAAAGGTGTTTTACCGTCTTTCATTTGTTTAATCGGTTCTGCAGCAGACTTTGGCAGTTCAACCTTTACCCCTTGCGTAATAAGCGGTGTGGTCACCATAAAGATGACTAATAACACCAACATAACGTCAATATAAGGTACAACGTTGATTTCAGCTTTTAATCTACGCTTTTTCCGCACGTACATTAGCTATTGTCTCCATTACTTACCATCGCTTGGCGATTTAAAATATTGGCAAATTCTTCAGCAAAATTAGCATAATGAGATTCAAGCACTTCAACCTGATGCGAAAACTTATTAAAGGCTATAACTGCCGGAATAGCGGCAAATAAACCAATAGCAGTAGCAATAAGTGCTTCAGCAATACCCGGCGCTACCATTGATAATGTAGCTTGCTCAACAGCACCTAAAGCAATAAAGGAATTCATAATGCCCCATACCGTGCCAAATAAGCCGATATAAGGGCTAATAGAGCCAACAGTCGCTAAAAAGGGTAAATTAGTTTCTAAGCGTTCAACTTCACGCGACAAGCCTACGCGCATAGCACGCTGTGTACCTTCCATTACCGCAACAGATTGTTTGCTGCTGGATTTATGCAAACGGGCAAATTCTTTAAAGCCAGCTTTAAATAAAGCTTCTAGGCCGTTTACGGTAGAACGAGCGTTTACTTCATTATACAGTTTTGATAAATCAACACCTGACCAAAATTTATCTTCAAACTTACGGGCATCAATTAAGGCTTCGCTTAATATTTTACGCCGACGAATAATCATGGCCCATGACATAACGGACATTACCAACAGAACCAGCATCACGAGTTGTACAACTATACTTGCTTCTATTAATAAACTTAAAATTGAAATTTCACCTGACACCTTGTAATACCTCTGTCACTTCTGCCGGAATCGCTCGGGCTTTCATTTCCTGCAATGATACACAGGCTATTTTAATGTCTGCCGAACACACAACTGCACCGGCCTGATTTTGTATTTGCTGTTTAAATACCATGCTCGCGCGTTTTAAAGTACTAATTTGACTACGCACGGTCAATAATTCATTAAATTTAGCGGCTTTATAGTTATCCATTACTACCTGAGTCACCACAAAAGCCACATCATTTGCTAATAATAAATCCTGCTCTACACCTAAAGCACGTAACCATTCGGTACGTGCTCGTTCAAAGAATTTTAGGTAATTGGCATAATATACAATACCACCGGCGTCTGTATCTTCGTAATAAACACGCACTGGAAAAGTAAAGATTGTTTTAGACATGTATGTTCGCTTTAGGTTGCATATAATATGTAAGCTGCGGCACTAACTCAATTGGTAAGTAGCGATATTGCTAACTATATTTTTTTATAACGACTACTTGTTTTTTGTTAGCACTTCTGCTGATTAAACTTAACGCTAATAACTAAGTTAAGCAGCACTACTGCGACCAGTTAACAACTCAGCAAGATTAACTCAATTGTTTAATTTATTAACTAGCAACCAAACCTCTTGCCTAACAAATAGTAATACCGCTAATATCGTCTAGTTAGGCTTAACACTACATGAATACGGCTTATTGAGCTAGATAAGTCTATTAACTAAACAATAGCTTACCGGCTACCTTTGTCATTCGCATTAGATTTACTAATACTTAAGTGGTAATTTTTCTCGTTTGAAGTAATTGCTCAGTTAACCTAATATACGCTTGTGTTCTGAGCTAGCGCACTAGTGCGGTAATGAAGTTGCTGCACTTTAGCCAAGTTCACTTATTAACTGCTCTTAGCTCTACTAAGTGTTGTTATGTTTCACATGTTCCCTGGATTTTTTTGAAGCCCTGCTTCAACTTGTTGCTTAGCCCACTCTTAAGTGGGCTTTTTTTTAGCTAAAATTCAGCATTAACCTTAAAACAACCTTATTACAGTCGTTTTATTGCAAACTTTTTATTGTTTTGTCGACTCGGGTAAATCAAAACCAAAATGGCTATAAGCTCTAGGTGAGGCAATGCGCCCTCTTGGTGTGCGCTGAATAAAACCCTGCTGAATTAAAAATGGTTCAATAACATCTTCGATAGTATCTTTTTCTTCACCTATCGCGGCGGCAAGGTTATCTAAGCCCACTGGACCACCATCAAACTTTTCAATAATGGTAAGCAATAGCTTTCTATCCATATAGTCGAAACCTTCGGCATCAACATCAACCATTTGCAGTGCTTGTGCTGCAATTTCGATGGTGACTTCACCGTTGGCCTTTACTTGTGCATAATCCCGAACCCGGCGTAATAATCGATTCGCTATCCGCGGTGTGCCTCGTGATCGGCGGGCTATTTCAGTGGCGCCAGCTTCGTCTAGTTGTAAATTTAAATAATGCGCTGAGCGTAAAATAATTTGGGTTAGCTCTGAGACTTTATAAAACTCTAGTCGCTGCACGATACCAAAACGATCGCGCAGGGGTGAAGTTAATGCCCCTGCTCTGGTAGTAGCGCCAATTAAGGTAAAGGGTGGCAATTCTAATTTAATAGAACGTGCAGCTGGGCCTTCGCCTATCATAATATCCAGCTGATAATCTTCCATCGCCGGATAAAGTATTTCTTCAACCACAGGGCTTAAACGATGGATCTCATCAATAAACAACACATCGTTTGGCTCTAAGTTAGTCAGCAGTGCGGCTAAATCGCCGGCTTTCTCTAACACTGGGCCAGAGGTATTTTTAATATTTACGCCCATTTCATTGGCCACTATCATGGCTAACGTGGTTTTACCTAAACCCGGTGGGCCAAAAATAAGCAAATGATCCAATGGATCACCCCGACCTCGTGCAGCTTCAATAAAAATAGCCATTTGTTCGCAGACATGTTCTTGCCCTGTATAGTCGGCTAAGGTTTTTGGCCGAATAGCCCGGTCAATGACTTCATCTTCACGCGTAGCAGTGGTCTGGATAAGGCGATCAGCTTCTATCATGGCTTAAATCATGCTCCGTAGCGCGGTTTTAATTAATTGCTCACTGCTCATATCTGGGGTAATCACTTTTTTAATCGCTTTAGCTGCCTGCAGTTGACTATAGCCCAATGATACTAAAGCGCTGATAGCGTCATCTTCGGCACTGATAGGCCGGGTAAAGATAGCTTCATCATCAATCACCAACATACTATCGGTTGTGGGTGTAGCTAAAGCAACGCCCCAGTTTTTAAGCCTGTCGCGCATTTCTACCACTAAACGCTCGGCGGTTTTTTTACCTACACCTGGCAGTTTAACTAAGGTGGTCATATCATCCATTTGTACACAACGCACAAACTGCTGTGCTGTCATGCCAGATAATATGGTTAGCGCCAATTTAGGGCCAACACCATTGGCTTTAATTAACTGGCGAAATAACGCTCGCTCGGTTTCATTGGTAAAGCCAAACAATAATTGGGCATCATCACGCACCACAAAATGGGTATAGATAATGGCTTCTGCGCCTATCGCCGGTAAATTATAAAAGCTATTGAGTGGCAACTGCACTTCATAACCGACTCCACCAACTTCTATTAATAAATCAGGGGCCTGTTTTTCTAACAAGATACCACGTAATCGTCCTATCATATTTTCTACTTATTACTTTCCCTAGGCGGATTATTGCAAACGACCGCGCACGGTTTTACGTGCTTGACCGGCTAAACTAATTAAACTTTGCTGAGTATGCCCATGACACATAGCCACTGCAAGCGCATCGGCTGCGTCGGCTTGTGGGTTAGCGGCTAACTTTAACAAGGTGCGCACCATATGTTGTACTTGGGCTTTATCAGCCGCACCAGTACCGACTACCGCTTGTTTTACTTGGCGCGCTGAATACTCATAGACTTCAAGCCCGGCGTTTTTAGCGGCAACAATAGCCGCGCCTCGCGCTTGGCCTAGCTTTAAGGCCGAATCTGGATTGCGGGCCATAAACACTTGTTCAATAGCAAAAATAGTCGGTTGGGTTTGTTGAATAATTTCACTAACACCGTTAAATATATCCAACAACCGCTCGGGTAATAAATCGGTGGTTTTTAAGCGAATACAGCCGCTAGCAACATAGCTAAATTGATTACCCACTTGGCGCACTACGCCATAGCCAGTGATACGGCTTCCCGGGTCAATGCCGAGAATTATATTCATAATTAGCCAAATTCCGCCATCAGCTCTTCACTGATATCGGCATTGTGATACACGTTTTGTACATCGTCTGAGTCTTCTAACATATCAATAAGTTTAAAAAATTCGGCTGCATTGCTGGCTTCTACTTCAGCGCGAATAGACGGCACTAAAGTCACCTCAGCCGACTCTGCGTTAAAACCAGAAGCCACTAATGCTGTTTTAACATCTTCAAAATTATCGGGCTGAGTTAATACTTCTATGCTGCCATCATCATCAGTAACAATATCATCGGCACCGGCCTCTAATGCCACTTCCATTAGCGCATCTTCGTCGACACCCGGTGCAAACATTAAGACCCCTAAACGACTAAATAAATACGCAACTGAGCCAGATGTACCTAAGCTTCCATTGTTTTTACTAAAGGCATGCCGTACTTCGGCTACGGTACGCTTATGATTATCAGTCATGGTTTCAACTATAATAGCCACCCCGTTAGGCCCATAACCTTCATAGACTAACTCTTCATAGTTTTCGCTTTCACTGGCGCCAGCACCACGTTTAATAGCACGGTCTATGGTGTCTCGGGTCATGTTTTCTGATAAGGCTTTATCTACCGCTAAGCGTAAACGAGGGTTCATGCTTGGATCAGGGTTTTGCTTGGCAGCGACGGTTAGCTCGCGGATTATTTTAGTGAAGATTTTACTTTTCTTTGCATCTTGACGGGCTTTGCGATGCTTCATGTTCGCCCATTTACTATGGCCGGCCATTTTATCTCTCCTAATATAATAAGTTATATACGGCTCTACGATAAGCGGCAGTATTACACTGCCGCTGTACGATAAGACTAATAACGCGCTAGTGCATTGCTAGCACTTTGGCTTTTCCTAGATATAAGGCTAGTTATGCCTAGCTAGGCTTTTTTATAACTTGAATACTTAATTCTGCCAATTGAGCAGGATTAGCACTACTTGGTGCATTGGTTAATGGACAAGCAGCCGTAGCTGTTTTTGGAAAAGCCATTACATCCCGAATTGAAGTCGCACCGGTCATTAGCATCACTAAACGATCTAAACCAAACGCTAAACCGGCATGCGGTGGCGCGCCATATTTTAAGGCTTCTAATAAGAAACCAAATTTCTCTTTGGCTTCTTCATCACTAATGCCCAGTAAGCTGAATACCTTAGCTTGGACATCTGAATTATGGATACGAACAGAACCACCACCTAACTCGGTACCATTTAATACCATATCATAAGCGTTGGATAATAAATCACCCTGCTGGATTTGATCGATTGGCGTGGTTAAAAAGCTTGCACTATCAACTGGTGCGGTAAACGGATGGTGTACAGCGGCGTAGCTGCCATCATCGGCTTGTTCAAACATCGGGAAGTCAACAACCCATAGTGGTTGCCAACCCGCTTGCGTAATGGCTAAATCTTCACCTATTTTCAAGCGCAGTGCGCCCATCGCTTCACACACAGTATTGTAGTTATCGGCACCAAATAAAATTAAGTCGCCGTTTTGGGCTGCAGTGCGTTGTAATATTTCACTGACAATATCAGCCGTTAAAAACTTCGCTACCGGCGATTGAATACCTTCAATGCCTTGTTCGGTGTCGTTGACTTTCATCCACGCTAAGCCTTTAGCGCCATAAATACCAACAAAGCTGGTGTAGCCGTCAATATCTTTACGCGACACTTTAGCGGCTGCTTGTGGCACTTTTAATGCCACCACACGGCCTTTAGCATCATTGGCTGGGCCTGAGAATACTTTAAACTCAACGTCTTTAACTAAATCAGCAATATCAACCAATTGCATAGGATTACGTAAGTCTGGTTTATCAGAGCCGTATAAACGCATGGCTTCATGATAGGTCATGCGTGGAAATTGGCCTAAATCTACGTCTAGCAAGCTAGCAAACATTTTTTGCACCATTTCTTCAGTCAAGTTCATCACTTGCTCGGCGCTCATAAAAGAGGTTTCGATATCTATTTGAGTAAATTCTGGCTGACGATCGGCACGCAAGTCTTCGTCACGGAAGCATTTAACGATTTGATAATAACGGTCTAAACCCGACATCATTAATAATTGTTTAAATAATTGCGGCGATTGTGGCAAAGCAAAGAATTCGCCTTTATGGGTGCGGCTTGGTACTAAATAATCACGAGCGCCTTCTGGTGTCGCTTTGGTTAAGATAGGCGTTTCAACATCTAAAAAGCCATTGTTGTCCATAAAGTTACGGACAAAGCTGGTTACTTTGGCCCGAAACTTTAAACGATCGCTCATCACCGGACGGCGTAAATCTAAATATCGATATTTTAAGCGTTGTTCTTCGCTATTATTTTGATTGGCGTCTAATGGTGATGGCGCAGCTTTATTTAAAATAATAACTTCACTGGCGTAGACTTCAACGGCACCGGTGGCCATATCGGCATTAATTTGTGACTCAGGCCGCGCACGTACTTGACCTTTAACTTGAATACAAAATTCGTTTCGCAAGGTATAGGCGACTTTAAATAACTCGGCTAAGTCCGGATCGCACACAACCTGTACTAAACCTTCACGGTCACGCAGGTCAAGGAAAATAAGCCCACCTAAATCGCGGCGGCGGTTTACCCAACCACATAATGAAACCTGTTGTTCTGCATGTTGTGCAGTTAATAAACCGCAATAATGGCTACGCATTAAACCTTCCTCTAACTTGCTAATCAGTGACACGAAAATAACGGCTGATTATATAGAGATTTTAGCCTTAATGTCACTGCTAGCTGATTAAAACCCAGGTTTACTAAAACAATATTGGTTTTTGCCTTGCTGCTTAACCCGGTACATTAGATTATCTGCCACTTTTAATAGCTTATCGCTATCGGTGCCATCATCCGGATAAATAGCTATGCCAATACTGGCGCCTATGGTGACAGAACCTATCGATAACATGATAGATTGCTTTAATCGTTGTAATACCTTTTCTGCCACTATAGCGGCATCATTACGGTGCATTAAGCCTGTTAATAGCACCACAAACTCATCGCCACCAAAACGGGACACAGTATCACTTTTTCGCACAGAGCCTTGTAAAATGGTTACCAGATGTTGTAACAGTTCATCCCCGACATCATGGCCATATTTATCATTAATATCTTTAAAACCATCTAAGTCGATAAATAATAATCCCAGCATTTCATTATGTCTGGCATGTTGCAGTAGGGCTTGTTCTAAACGTTCTTTTAATAGAATACGATTAGGCAATTGGGTTAAATCATCATGGGTGGCCATAAAACGCATTTTGTCTTCAGCACGACGGCGTAAATTGACTTCTTTGCGTAAGGAATAGTTCCAAATAATAAAAAACATGATAATAAGCGATGCGGCGCCGCCGACCTGCATCATTAAGCGAGTAAACTGGGCTTTATCTAGGCCTTGGTTAATTTGAAAATCAAACCACTTATTATAAATTTGTTTGCCGCCCTCTTCACCAAGGCTGCGTAAGCCTTTATTGAGCAATACCACTAAGGGTTGATAATCCAGTCTGACACCAAACATTGTCGGGTCAGTTGCTAACCCTTCAAGCACTTGAATTTGTAAATTTACATAGCCTGAGTCACGCAAAAACTGCCCTGCTGCTTCAACTGACTCGATCACCGCATCCACTTCGCCATGCTGTAATAAATTGATAGCTTGTTTTAGATTATCAGTGAGTGTTATTGCTGTACCATGCACATAATTTGGCAGCTCATTTGCCATCGCGTAATCTTTATATATGGCGACTCGCTTACCAGCTAACTGCTTAACATTATTTACCTTTTCACTTGAAACACCGCTAATAATAGCCCATTGGCTTGACCAATATGCCTCGGTTAACAATATCGTTTTTTCCCCTGCTGGCTGCTCACCAATACTGCCGATAAAATCAATCGAGTTTTGTTTAAAGGCGGCTTTTAATTCCGTAAAGCTATCAAACTTAACAATCTCAATTTGGGTATTTAAACGCTGAGCGATAACATTAACAATATCAATAGTAATACCCGCCGCTTCACCCTTATCATCAACAAACTCCATTGGCGGCAAATCTTTAACTATACCTAGTTTAATTGGTTGATGAGCGTCTAACCAAGATTGCTCAGTAGCAGTTAAGGGCACTTTTTGCCGAAATTTGGCAAAATAGCGTTCAGGCTCATCCAGCCAACGTTTTTCGATAGCTTCTAATTGGCTAAGACTTAAGCTAGCAAACCCTTGATGTATCTCATTACTTAACCCTTCATTTCCTGTTTGTACCAAAGCAAAAAGTGCACCTTCTACTATCGGTTTTGCTGCACCGATATAACTATCAGCGACATTAAGTTGTTGTAAGCGCACTGGAATGATGGCAGCACCGCCAATAAAACCAATCACTTCTTGTTGCTGTACGGCACTAAGAATATCTTCTAAAGATACAAATAGCTTAAAACTGAGCTGCGGATACTTTTGTTTTAGTTCAGCTAGATAAGGAGAGTTTTGGAACACGGCAACCGTTTCGTCCGTTAAGGTATCTAAACGTAATTCGCCTTTAACTTTTGGATAGTAGAATAACGAATTAAAGCTATAGACATGATAAGCCTCGGTTATTTTATCTGATGTTTGCTCATTAATAGTCATAGCGACAATGGCATCGATACGGCCTTGTTCTAGGCTACGCACCGTATTAGCGGATGTGTCGGGGACAAATGCAATTTTTTTACCGGTTTGTTCAGCCCAAGCTTGCCATAATTCAATGATTAAGCCTCTTGCTTCTCCTTCGGCGGTAATATTCATATAAGGCGGATTATTAACCGGCACACCTAATAATAAGGTATCTTTTTCAACTTGTATTCCCAGCCAGCGTTGCTCTAATTGACGGATTAGGCTGGGTTCAACCTGCCCTGTGGCAAGTTGTAATTGCTCAAATAATGTTGGTTTTTGATAAACGGCATAGCTTAAATCAATTTTGGTAATCGGCATTTTTTTATGTAATGGAAATAATGCATTTAACTGTTTAAAATCAACGTAAGTGGTTGGCAGCATATCTAAGGCACTAAACGCAAATAACTCACCTTGCACAGCCGCAGTATATAAATCTTGAATAGTAGAAAAATACGCTAACTTAACGTTTGGAATTAACGTTTGTAAGGTGGCAACATGGCTAGAACGCTCAATCACCCCTATAGTTAGGGGCTTTAATTCTTGTACATTCTTAAAATGTGGCATATCACGATGGACAAAAATATTATTGTAAATATTTACGCCAATATCCCCAAGCTGGTATTGCTGTGCCCGTTTTGGATTTGCGGCTAAACCGCCATGAAAATCTACCTTGCCTTGTTCTAACAACTCAATGGTTTTTGGCCAATTAGCTGCTATAAATTGCACGTCTATTTGCTGTTGTTGCGCGATGTGTTGCCAATAATCAACCACTAAGCCCTCAGGCTCGCCCTGCTGATTAAGAAACATATAGGGATAAGTATTATCACTAATAGCTATTTTTAATGGCGACGGCAAAGCGGCTTGCACCAGCGGCAGCATAAAAAATAGTATTAAATAGAGTAATTTAGAAATTCCTTGCTTCATTATTACCTACAACTATGCAATCTGTTCCTTAGTATGCCGTGCAGATAATCATTTGGTCAAGCAAGCAGCACTCCGCTAATTTTACTGGCATAATTGTTAGCTTAATAAAACCGCTGAAAATAGCCTAAAAACCTGACTTAAGTAGCCGTTAAGCTGTATTTTAAGGTAAACTTAACCAAACTGTACTTTAGTTATTAGCTAGTTATTAGCTAGCTAATAGAGTTTTTAGTGCTAATAAAAGCGATTAAGCGCTATTACCCCTTTCTATACTAAGAGATATGCTAAGGGGTATGCGTAGAGATTTACCAAGAGACATGCCAAGAGACATATAAAAAGATATGCAAAAAGACTCAATTTACGCCGCACCCCTAGGTGAAGTTCAAGATTTCCGCTTTGACGACCAAGTTGCCGATGTATTTCCGGATATGATCCAACGCTCTGTGCCGGGTTATCATACTATTATCCAAACCATCGGTAAGTTAACGGCAAAATACCAACAGCCTGATAGTTTATATTATGATTTAGGCTGCTCGTTGGGCGCGGCAACCTTAGCCATGCGCCGCAATCTCACGGCCGAAAATTGTAAAATAATATCGGTTGATAATAGTAGTGCTATGGTTGAACGTTGCGAACGCCATTTGCAGTCATTTCGTTCTGACGTCCCTGTTGACGTGCAATTAGCCGATATTCGGCATATCGACATTAGCAATGCCGCAGTGGTGGTTATCAACTTCACGTTACAGTTTTTACCTAAAACCGATCGCGATCAATTAATCCAGCAAATTTATAACGGCTTAAAACCAGGTGGTTTATTAATTTTATCGGAAAAGTTTATTCATTCTCAAACCACAGAAAACGAACTACTTATTGATTTGCATCATGATTTTAAACGCGCTAATGGTTATAGCGAGTTAGAAGTCAGTCAAAAACGGACTGCCTTAGAAAATGTGATGCAACCTGATACCTTGCAACAACATGCCCGTCGTTTAAGCCAGGCCGGTTTTAGCCAGCAAACAGTTTGGTTTCAATGTTTTAACTTTTGCTCGATGCTGGCTATTAAATCTTAAGGTTGCCAATGATTAATTTTAATGCGTTTTATGCCCAACTGGCGACAAACCGTTTAGCGCCCTGGTTAGAAACCTTACCGGCGCAACTTGCACTGTGGGCAAAACAGGCCTTACATGGCGACTTTAAACAGTGGCAAAAAGCCTTAGCCCAATTACCTGATACCACGCCATCTTTAATTGACTTAAAGTCTAGTGTGACTTTTGGTCGTGATACCGATTTAACCTCTGGTCAAGCACCGCGCATTCAACATGTGCTGCAACAATTAAAACCCTGGCGTAAAGGTCCGTTTGATTTGCATGGTATCGAAATTGATACTGAGTGGCGCTCAGATTTTAAATGGCAACGTATTTTGCCCCATATCACACCACTCAAGCAGCGCTACGTGTTAGATGTCGGCTGTGGTAGTGGCTATCATTTATGGCGCATGCGCGGTGAAGGCGCAGAATTTGTGGTGGGTATTGACCCTTCACAGCTTTTTTATGCCCAATTTAATGCTATTAAACACTTTAATCCCGACCCACAGGTGAATCTGCTGCCCATTGGTATTGATGATATGCCGCCTTTACAGCAGTTTGATACGGTGTTTTCGATGGGTGTGTTATACCACCGCCGTTCACCACTGGACTTTTTACAGCAATTAAAACAGCAATTACGTCCTGGAGGCGAGCTAATACTGGAAACGTTAGTGATAGAGGGCGATGCCAATACAGTATTAGTCCCCACCGATCGCTATGCTAAAATGCGTAATGTCTGGTTTATTCCTAGTTGTGCTGCTTTAATACTGTGGTTAGAGCGCTTGGGCTTTAGTAATGTAAAAGTAGTAGATATTAACCAAACGACGTTAGACGAACAGCGTAAAACCAGTTGGATGGACACTGAAAGTCTGATTGATTTTCTGGATCCAAATGATCATAGTAAGACCATAGAAGGCTATCCGGCTCCCTTACGTGCCGTGATTACCGCCAATAGCTAGCCTGCAGTGAAAGTCTGCTGACCAACAACTTGAGAGTACTATGCCAAATAAACAAAATTCTGACATAAGTAAGCTAATGCAAGAATCAGCTAACGACGCGGTGATTTATTGCCAACAAGAACATAAAATAACGCTAGATCGCAGCATAGAAAGCTTACAACAGCTGGATAAGATCTTGGCTAAATTTCATCAACAAGAACAGCAAAAACCGCATGACGCAGAGATATTATTTACTATCAGTAATATGTTTGCAGCCTATATAGGTGAAGTCTTTATTGCTAACGTGGGTGGTTCTTGGGCAAATAATGAAACAGATGCTAAAGCACCGTTTATTTATATTCAGTTCGCAGATAAAGAATTTCCTTTTGCTTCAGTCTGTTATCATAAGATCATGCACGATAATACTATTAGTGTGTATGACTACGTGATGCAAGCAATGGCAAATGCACTGCAGTAAAGCTTTAGTCTTCGCTGTTATACAGGTAAAATAACCACAATTTTAGACTTTCCACTTTTAGCCATTCGAGGACAGCCGTGAGCGAGCAAAAAACATCTTTAAGCTACAAAGACGCCGGAGTAGATATTGACGCAGGTAATGCCTTAGTTGATCGTATTAAAGGTGCGGTAAAACGTACTCGTCGCCCTGAAGTTATGGGTGGCTTAGGCGGCTTTGGCGCTTTATGCCAGATCCCTGCTGGCTATAAAGAGCCAGTGTTAGTCTCAGGCACCGACGGTGTGGGTACTAAACTACGCTTAGCCATGGATTTAAAACGTCATGACGGTGTGGGTATTGATTTAGTGGCCATGTGTGTCAATGACTTAATCGTGCAAGGTGCTGAGCCATTATTCTTCCTCGATTACTATGCTACTGGCAAATTAGATGTTGAAACTGCTGCTGCCGTTGTTAATGGTATTGCCGAAGGTTGTGTTCAGTCTGGTTGTGCTTTAGTCGGCGGTGAAACGGCTGAAATGCCTGGTATGTATCATGGCGAAGATTACGATATTGCTGGCTTTTGTGTTGGTGTAGTTGAAAAAGCCGAAATTATAGATGGCACTAAAGTAAAAGCGGGCGATCAACTTATCGCGATAGCCTCTTCTGGTCCTCACTCCAATGGTTTTTCATTAGTCCGTAAAGTATTAGAATTCAGTGGCCAAAGCACTGAGATCCAACTTGAAGGCAAAACTGTTGCCGACCATTTACTTGAGCCTACCCGTATTTATGTCAAAAACGTGCTGCAATTAATTAAGCAATTGCCTATCCACGCTTTGTGTCATATCACGGGGGGTGGTTTTTGGGAAAATATTCCTCGGGTATTACCCGCAGATACTAAAGCCATTATCGATGGTAAAAGTTGGCAGTGGCCTGCTATATTTAATTGGTTACAGCAGCAAGGCAATATTAGCCAACACGAAATGTACCGCACCTTTAACTGTGGTGTTGGCATGATCGCGGTGGTGCCAGCAGAGCAATTACAACCTGCTTTAGACTTATTAACCGCAGCCGGTGAAACGGCATGGCACTTGGGTGAAATTCAAACTGCTACTGCAGATGATGAATTGGTTATTATTAACGAATAAGGCTCCTGATGAAATCAATAGTCGTACTGATTTCTGGCAATGGCTCTAACCTGCAGGCGATTATTGATGCCTGCAGCAAGGGTTATATTCAGGGTGAAGTAAAAGCAGTAATTGCTAATAAAGACTCTGCATATGGCTTAACTCGCGCCAGCGAAGCCGGCATCCCAACTGCGGTACTTAGCCATATTGGCGCTGCCAGCCGAGAAAGCTATGATCAAAAACTTATTCAATCTATTGAACAATATCAACCTGACCTTGTCGTACTAGCAGGTTTCATGCGTATTTTAACGCCTGAATTTGTTAAACATTTTGATGGTAGATTACTTAATATTCATCCGTCGTTAATGCCTAAGTATCCTGGTTTACACACCCATCAGCGAGCCATAGACGCAAAAGACACTGAACATGGTAGCAGTGTGCATTTTGTAACAGACCAGCTAGATGGCGGCCCAGTGATATTACAAGCTAAAGTGCCTATTTTTCCAGACGATGACATCACTAGCCTCGCCGAGCGGGTACATGAGCAAGAATACCGTATATATCCGTTAGTTATACGCTGGTTTTGCCAAAATCGTTTACAACAACGCGCTGATCAGGCATGGTTGGATGGTAATTTACTCAAGACTAATGGGTATGCCAATGATGAAGATGATAACTAAAACAAAATGGCGCCAGTTGGCGTCATTTTTCCTCCTTTCAGCCACTATTACCTGGCCAGCCGTTGCTGCGACATTAGATAGTTTTAATGCCGATTATATTGTTTATCGTGCTGGCAAAAAGCATGGTGAAGCCAATCGTTATTTAAAACAAAATGGTACTGAATACGAGTTTGGTTACAGCAGTGCTATAAAATGGTTATTATTTTCAGATAAACGTAGCGAAACGTCTCATTTTACGATTGTAGACAATCAAATAAAACCTAGCCAATATGTTATGGAGCGCTCAGGTACAGGGCCAAATAGGCATTATGAGTTACATTTGGACCATGACAAACTACAACTCGCTGTAGGCAAAAAAAGGCAACCGAAACCACTAAAATGGCAAGATGATTTGCTGGATTTAATTAGCTATCAACTGCAGCTAAGCCTTGACCTGCAAGCCGGCAAAACAGAATTTAGTTATACCGTACTAAATAAGAATGGTAATGCTAAGGTCTATAACTACAAAGTGATTGGCGAAGAACTCTTGCCACTGCCTTATGGCAATACTCGCACCTTGCGTATCGCTAGAGTCGAAGACAGTGCTAATAGCGATAAACAAATTTATGCTTGGGTCGCCCCTGATTTAAACTATATGTTAGTACGTTTATGGCGTGGCGAAGATAATGTTGAGCAATTTGATGTCCAATTGCATACCTTAACTTTAGAGCCTTCAACAGCAGAGCCGAAAACTGCAGAGCCGACACCTGACAACACAACTGAAGTTACCCTGCCTTAAAATATTTTTAAGCCAACTGCCATTTTTGTACGTATAAGCGCGTATTAGCAGTTGGCTTTTTAGTTATTATCGCGGCAAAACAACGCTATTGCCGCATAACAACTTGTTTATTCATGCTTATACTTATCTTATGTAATTCCGCTAAATCCACTAAAGTGTAAAACTGTTTACTATCTTATCTGTGCTAGGTATTGCAACTTTTGCAAAAGCCAATTACTCTTACAAAATAGTGGTCTGACCTCTAATCTGGAGAATGTGATGGATGCTGTTATTTTATCGGTGGTTTTAATCGCCGCAATTGCCATACTGGCTTACAATCGTGCTAGTTTAACTCTTTTTACTGCAGTTATCGCGGCAGTGCTTGTTGTCGGTAATCTGCTAGATATTATCGGCATAGTGCCATGGATAATATTTGCCCTTATTGCCCTGCCATTAAATATTGCTTCTATTCGTCAGCGATATTTAACGAAACCTTTACTGGGTTTATATCGCAAAATTATGCCTGAAATGTCCCGCACAGAAAGCGAAGCTATCGACGCTGGTACTACTTGGTGGGAAAGCGATTTATTTCGTGGCAATCCTGATTGGCTTAAAATGCATAATTTTCCTAAGCCACGCTTAAGTGCAGAAGAACAGGCATTCTTAGATGGCCCTGTTGAAGAGTTATTGGCCATGATTGATGATTGGCATATCACCCATGAACGTACCGATTTAACTCCAGAAGTGTATCAGTACTTAAAGGATCACGGTTTCTTTGCCATGATCATTAAGAAAGAATATGGCGGTTTAGAGTTCTCTGCTTATGCCCAATCTTGTGTGCTACAAAAGCTCACTAGTAAAAGTATGGTGTTATCAAGCATTGTCGGCGTACCTAACTCATTAGGCCCAGGTGAGCTATTACAACATTACGGAACTGAAGAACAAAAAAATCATTATTTACCCCGTTTAGCCAAAGGCTTAGAAGTGCCTTGTTTTGCTCTAACCAGTCCAGAAGCCGGTTCAGATGCGGGTGCCATTCCTGATAAAGGTATTATCTGTAAAGGTGAATGGGAAGGTAAAGAAGTAATAGGTATGCGCCTGACATGGGATAAACGCTATATCACGTTAGCCCCTATTGCTACGGTATTAGGCTTAGCCTTTAAACTATATGACCCTGAGCAATTAATCGGTGAAGAAAAAGATTTAGGCATTACTTGTGCTTTAATTCCTACTAGCACTGAAGGCGTGAAAATTGGCCGCCGCCACTTTCCACTAAACGTCCCCTTCCAAAATGGTCCTACCCAAGGTGACAATATCTTTGTACCCCTAGATTATATTATCGGTGGTATTGATATGGCTGGCCAAGGTTGGCGTATGCTGGTGGAATGTTTATCAGTAGGCCGAGCGATTACGTTACCATCAAACAGTACCGGTGGCATTAAAGCCGTAGCTTTAGCCACGGGTGCCTATTCACGTATTCGTCGCCAATTTAAAATACCTATCGGTAAAATGGAAGGTATTGAAGAGTCATTAGCCCGTATTGGTGGTTATGCTTATATGGCAGATGCCTCTACGGTAATGTCTGTCGGTGCCATAGACTTAGGCGAGAAGCCTTCTGTTATCTCGGCTATTACTAAATACCACATGACAGAACGCATGCGCCAAGCCATTACCGATGCCATGGATATTCATGGTGGTAAAGGTATCTGCATGGGACCAAATAACTATTTAGCTCGTGGTTATCAAGGTGCGCCCGTTGCCATTACGGTTGAAGGTGCCAATATTCTTACCCGTAACATGATCATTTATGGTCAAGGTGCCATTCGCTGCCATCCTTATGTATTAGCTGAGTTAGAAGCGGCACAATTAGATGATGAACTTGCGGCAGTTACTGCGTTTGATAAAGCCTTATTTGGTCATATTGGTTTTGCTATTAGCAACTTCTTCCGTACTTTCTGGTTATCATTAACCGGCGGCATTTTTAGCAATGCACCTTACAACGATGCAACGGCTAAATACTATAAACAAATGAATCGTTTTAGTGCATCGTTAGCCTTAATGTCAGACGTGGCTATGGCTACGTTAGGCGGTGATTTAAAACGCCGTGAACGTATTTCTGCCCGTTTAGGTGATATTTTAAGTATGTTGTATTTAACCTCAACTGTACTTAAGCGTTACCAAGATGAAGGCCGTAAAATAGACGATTTACCTTTTGTGCAATGGGCTTGTGAAGACAATATGTACCGGGCACAGTTAGCGTTAAGCGAGTTATTTGATAACTTCCCTAATCGCATTATTGCCGCGGTATTAAAGCGTATCGTGTTCCCTTGGGGCCGTACATTACGTAAACCTTCAGATCAAGTTGAGCATAACGTATCGCGCATTATGCAAACCCCTAGCGAAGCTCGCTCACGTTTAGGTCATCATATGTATCTGAAAAACGAGCCTTTAAACTTATTAGGCCGCATGGAGCAAGTACTGCTAGATGTATTAGCGGCAGAGCCAATATTTGATAAAGTGTCTAAAGCCAGTGGTAAGCGTTTACCGTTCTATCGTTTAGATGAAGTGGCAACATTAGGCTTAGAGCTTGGCGTTATTACAGCTGCTGAAGCTGAAATACTGCGCACTGCCGAAACAGGTCGCTTATTTGCCATTAACGTCGATGATTTTGCAGCTGAAGATTTAGCAGCGGATAAAAGCTTAACCCAGCAAGGTTTAGGCGCCAATGAAACCGACAAGGTTGCCTAAGCGCTAAGCTTAGCGGTGACAACAAACAAAACGCTGGCAACTTTGCCGGCGTTTTTTTATTACTACGCTAAACCCATCCAAATACAGTACTATTACTATGAAGCGGTTAGTGTAATAGCCCCTTTTTAAACTAAGCACTTAGCTGTAAAACTAGGCACTAAGCACTAAGCATTCAACACTCAACATTCAAGAAACTACAGGACAAGGCATGGCCAGTATGCGGCGATCAGCTAAGCAACCTCAAACAACTAGACAGGCACATGCCACTTCGTTAAAGCAAACATTGGCCTTATTGTGGCCTTATTTATGGCAATTTAAATTTCGGGTTACTTTAGCTATTTTAGCGCTGATTGCCGCTAAATCAGCGTTGCTATTGATGCCTTTAGCCTTAAAGCACATTGTCGATTCGTTAGATGGAGCGCAAAGTAAAATTATTATTGTGCCGGTTGCCATACTTATTGCATACGGAGCGCTGCGTTTTGCGGGGGTGTTTTTTGGTGAAGTGCGTGATGCCTTATTTGGCCGTATTACCGAACACGCCATGCGCCAATTAGGCTTAAGAGTATTTAATCATCTGCACAGTTTAGAATTAGCTTTTCATTTAGATCGACAAACCGGTGGCATTAGCCGTGATATAGAACGCGGTACTAATGGCTTAAGTTTTTTAATGCGCTTTCTAATGTTTAATATCGCGCCGACTTTATTTGAAATTGCAGCTGTTACTATTATTTTTGCCACCTTATTTTCACCGTTATATAGCCTGATAACTCTGTTTGCTGTGGCGGTGTATATCTTTTTTTACTGTAGTAATAACCGAATGGCGCAATAAATACACCCGCGAGGCGAATCAAGCCGACAACACTACTAACAGCCGCGCTATCGACAGCTTATTGAATTATGAAACGGTAAAATATTTTAATAACGAACAATATGAAGCCCGCACCTACGATAAATTTTTAGCCAACTGGGAGCAGGCTCGGTTAAAAAACCGTTTAAGCTTACTGGCTTTAAATTCTGGCCAAGCACTTATTATTGCTGGGGCTATTACCGCCTTAATGTGGTTAGCCGCCAGTCAAGTTGTTGAGAAGCAGCTTACCTTAGGCGATTTAATTATGGTTAATGCTTATATAATTCAGCTGTTTATTCCATTAAATTTTCTTGGTTTTGTCTATCGCGAAATTCGTCGGGCCCTAACCGATTTAGAAAATATGTTGGGGCTGTTAATGCGCCAACCTAAAATTAAGGATGACCAAAACGCCACCGAATTAAGCATAACAAAAGCTGCCATCCGTTTCGATAATGTCGATTTTGCCTATGACAGCAAAAGGCCAATTATACAAAAGCTTAGCTTTGACATCCCCGCTGGGCATAAAGTGGCTATTGTTGGCGCTAGCGGTGCCGGTAAAAGTACCATCAGCCGGTTGTTATATCGGTTCTATGATCTTGACAATGGCCAAATCTCAATTGACCAACAAAACATTAAAACCACCACTTTGGATAGTTTACGTAAAACCATCGCCATAGTACCGCAAGATACTGTGCTGTTTAATAGCAGTATCCGAGAGAATATTCGTTATGGTTTTCCTGATGCCACAGAGCAAGATATTGATACTGCAATAGATTTAGCTCACTTGCGCAAGTTTATTACTAGTTTGCCGCAAGGTGATGCTACTTTGGTGGGTGAGCGCGGTTTAAAAGTATCTGGCGGAGAAAAACAGCGTATTGCTATCGCAAGGGCTATATTAAAACGCGCGCCGATTCTAATATTTGATGAAGCAACATCTGCACTTGATTCAACCGCAGAGCAAGCCATACTTAGTGCTATGCGCGATGTTGCGCGTAATCACACCAGCCTAGTTATTGCCCATCGGTTATCAACTATTACTGATGCCGATAATATTATTGTGTTAAAACAAGGCCAACTGGTAGAGCAAGGTAGTCATCAACAACTATTACAGCTACAAGGTGAATACGCTAGAATGTGGCAATTACAACAACAGCAGCAAAGCCGTTAATTAGCTCTAGGTGCAATCTACTGATTAGGTTGTTATTCTCAACCTAATCAGTAAAAAATACTATAGTATTTATACCCTATATAGCACCACTGTTATCACCACCATTAGCACCATAACAATGATAAGTACAAGGTAGCCTTATGAAAATCCTTAAACTCTCTATTACTGCGGCGATAGTAAGCTCAGCTTTATTATTAAGCGCTTGTGATAGCCAGCAACAAAATAATCTAAGCGTTAAACAAAGCACGGTAACTAAACAAGCGTTAACCGAAGCTGATGCAGTGTCTTTTCTAGCCGCTACCGAACCTAAGCTAATTCAATTGTTTTTAGAATCTAGCCGCGCCGAATGGATTTACTCTAACTTTATAACCGAAGATACTGCCTCTTTATCAGCTGATATTAATGAAAAATTGACGGTTGAGATGATTGAGCTAGCCACTGCCGCGGCTAAGTTCGATAAGGTGCAACTGTCTGCTGATAATCGGCGTAAATTAGATAAGTTAAAGCTAGCTTTAACCTTGCCGGCCCCCAAAGATGCTGCAAAAACGGCTGAAATGGCAAAAATTGTCGCTGATTTAGGCGGCACTTATGGTAAAGGTAAATATTGTAAAACCGACGGTACCTGCATGTCATTAGGCGAAATGTCTAGCGTGATGGCAACTAGCCGCGATTACAATGAACAACTTGAGATGTGGCAAGGTTGGCGTGAAATAAGCAAGCCAATGCGTCCAATGTACCAGCGTTTAATTGAGTTAACTAATGAAGGTGCTAAAGAACTAGGTTATGCCGATACCGGTGCCATGTGGCGGTCGAAATACGATATGCCAGCCGATGATTTTGCTGCCGAGTTAGATCGGGTTTGGGGCCAAGTTAAACCGTTATACGACTCTTTACATTGTCATGTTCGGGCCAAATTGTCTGAAAAATATGGCGCCGATAAAGTGCCACTCGACAAACCCATTCCAGCCCATTTACTCGGTAATATGTGGGCGCAAAGTTGGGGTAATATTTACGATTTAGTCGCGCCTGCAGATGCTGATCCTGGTTATGATGTGACTGAATTACTGGCTAAGCACAATTACGATGAAGTAAAAATGGTTAAAGGAGCTGAGGGCTTTTTTACCTCGTTAGGCTTTGCTGCTCTACCGGAAACATTTTACCAGCGGTCGTTATTTACTAAACCTGCCGATCGTGACGTAGAGTGTCATGCCTCAGCTTGGGACTTAGATGCTAAAGACGATTTACGAATTAAAATGTGTATCCAGCGCACCGGTGAAGAGTTTTCAGTTATCCACCATGAACTGGGGCATAACTTCTATCAACGTGCCTATAAAGATCAGCCCGTATATTATCAAGAAAGTGCTAACGATGGTTTCCATGAAGCTATTGGTGACACCATAGCGTTATCAGTAACACCTGATTACTTAAAGCAAATTGGTTTACTTGATACCGTACCTGATGAGTCTAAAGATCTGGGCTTATTAATGAAAATGGCTATGGATAAAGTCGCCTTTATCCCCTTTGGTTTAATGGTTGATCAGTGGCGCTGGCAGGTATTTAGCGGCAAAATTAAACCTGAGAATTACAATGATGCTTGGTGGCAGTTACGGGAAAAATATCAAGGTGTAACTGCACCTGTCGCCCGCACTGAAACTGACTTTGACCCAGGTGCAAAGTACCATGTACCGGGCAATGTACCCTACACTCGTTATTTTTTAGCCCACATATTGCAGTTCCAGTTCCACAAAGCATTATGTGATATTGCCGGCAGTGAAGAAGCTGTGCATCGCTGTTCTATTTACAACAGCAAAGAAGCCGGTGCTAAGCTAAATCAAATGCTAGAAATGGGCTCTAGCCAACCTTGGCAAGAAGCGTTGGCAGTGGTGACAGGTAAACCAGAAATGGATGCTACGGCATTACTCGATTATTTCGCACCTTTACAAACCTACTTAGATGAACAAAATAAAGGCCAACAATGTGGTTGGTAGTATGTTCCATGTGGGCTGAACAATAAGCCTCGCATAAGCCAATATAAAAAGCCTGCAATCAATGCAGGCTTTTTTATTTACGCTATTAGTTACTTTTTAGCTAAGCCTTTTTGGCGTAACTTAGCTTTATCTGCACCTCTACGCGGTGACTTTTTGGCCGCTATATTGCGCGCTTCACCCTCTTCTGGGGTAACGTAACTTGGGTCATGTTCATAACCGGCAATAACTTCAGGTGTAATCACTTGCTGAATTAAACGCTCTATTTCTTGTAACGCTGAGGTTTCATCTGGGGTAATTAAGCTTAGCGCAACACCGGTATTTCCGGCGCGACCGGTTCGACCAATGCGATGTACATAATCTTCGGCCACTTGCGGTAAATCATAATTTACGACATAGGGTAAATCGTTAATATCTAAACCACGCGCAGCAATATCTGTCGCGACTAATACTCTTACTGCACCTTGTTTAAAGTCGGCTAAAGCCTTAGTACGAGCGCCTTGGCTTTTATCGCCGTGGATGGATACCGATTTTAAGCCATCTTTGCCTAATTGTTTGGCTAAACGATCGGCACCATGTTTAGTACGAACAAAAATTAAAACCTGGCGCCAATTATGCCGACCAATTAAATGCGACAACAATTCGCGTTTACGATGTCTATCCACTAAATAGGCTAACTGCTCAACACTTTCTGCGGTAGCATTACTGGCAGCAACTTCAATTAATGTCGGGTTATTAAGTAATTGCTCGGCTAACTGTTTAATGGCATCAGAATAGGTAGCAGAGAATAATAGGGTTTGTCTTTTCTCAGGCAACTTGGCGATAATACGTTTAATATCAACCACAAAACCCATATCTAACATCCGATCAGCTTCATCTAGCACTAAGACTTCTAGTGCTGATAAATCAATGGTTTTTTGATGTAAGTGGTCTATTAAGCGCCCTGGTGTCGCCACTAAAATATCTAAGCCTTGCTGAGCCGACTCGTATTGCGGCTTTATCGATACACCGCCATAAAATACTGCTGAGTGGGTATTAAGATACTGGCTATATTTACACACATTATCGTACACTTGCTGCGCTAATTCACGAGTAGGTGTTAATACTAAAACGCGCACTTGAGACTTGTGTACAACCTTAGGCGCATTGAGCATCTGTTGGAGCAATGGTAGAGTGAACGCGGCCGTTTTACCCGTGCCTGTCTGTGCACCAGCCAAAACATCTTTACCTGCAAGAATAACCGGAATACTTTGTTGCTGAACTGGCGTGGCTTGATCATAGCCCTGCTCTGTTAATACTTTTAAAATGGGTTGTGCCAATGCGAAAGATTGAAATGACATTTGAAATCCTGTTAAACCAGCCGTCAGCCGCACTATGCGCTATCTGCTGTGATTTAAACAGTATAACAGAAGCTACTAGCGCAACCTATTTGCAATGAGTACTAGCTGGTATTTGTATATGGTGCGTACCCATAGTAATCAATTATATACCGGTATTTCTACCGACCCGCAGCGACGACTGCGCCAGCACCAAGGTGAGCTAGTCGGTGGCGCTAAAGCGCTCCGTGGAAAAGGCCTATTACAGTTAGTCTATCAGCAACCCTTTGCTGACCGTGCCAGTGCCAGCAAAGCTGAATATCAACTCAAACAATTATCTAAACGAGACAAAGAGCAGCGAGTAGCTGCCTATAACGCGGGCAATTAAGCATGGAAAATTTTTATCTGGTATTAGTGTATTTAATTATTGGTGCTCTATTACGCCGAGTACCTGCTATGCCGCAAAGCAGTGGTATCGCTTTTAATATGTATGTGCTGTATGTCGCATTGCCGGCACTTATTTTACAAAATGTACCGCGTTTACAGTTTTCTGCTGAATTACTGATCCCGGCTATTACGCCATGGCTGTTATTAATTGCTGTGGTGTTAATGGTGTTAGGCTTAAGCCGAGTGTTTAAGTGGTCACGAGAAGTTACCGGTGCTTTGCTGATTATTTTACCATTAGGCAATACCTCATTTTTAGGTTTTCCAATGACCGAGGCTTTATTTGGCAGCGATGCTATGCCTTATGCCGTGGTTTATGATCAAGTGGGATCTTTTATCGCATTAGCCACTTATGTCACCATTATTGCTGCACTTTATAGCCCTACAGCAACAAAGCCTACCTTTAAAGGCATAATGGTTAAGATCCTGTCTTTTCCGTCCTTTATAGCCTTAGTCATTGGTTTATTGCTACGTGATACTGGCTACTCGCCATTTGCCCAAGATTTAATTGATAACCTATCCGCCACCTTAGTACCGGTAGTCATGGTTGCCGTAGGCTTTGGTTTAACCATTAAATTTAGTAAAAGTGAATTATCTCCACTGATTAGCGCTATCGTCATAAAATTAATATTGATGCCGTTATTAGCCGCTTTAATCTGGTTTAGCATGGGTCAATCCGGTATGGCCGTTACCATTAGTATTTTTCAGGCCGCCATGCCACCGATGATATCTGCTGGTGCCATAGCTATTATGGCTGGCCTTGCCCCCCGACTCGTCAGTGGTATTATTGGCTTAGGTATTTTATTAGGCCTTGCCACATTACCTATAGTGTTTACGTTATTAACTTAAGACCGGTCGTAAGAACAGTCTTTATAACGGCTAATGATAACTGGCATCAAGCTTGACGGTTATACAAGTGGTTTAGAACTGGTTTAGAAGTGCTATCCCATAGCTAACAAGCGGTATAGATGGTGTAGCGCCGTTAAATCTGCTAATTTAAACAGACGGTTATTAAAGAATTAATGCTATGTCTGAGCAGTTATTAAAGTTCCAACAAGATGCCATGCTGTTGCTGCAGCAAACTAATTTATGGTGGCAAATTGGTTTTATTGTTTTATCTGCCATTATCACTTTTACCCTAAATCATTATCTGCAGCGCAAGCTACATCAAAATGCCCAAGCTATTTCTGGTTTGCGTCGTATGGCCGTTCGTGGTTCGCAACGTATGTTATGGCCTTTTACCTTAGCGATTCTTTTAGCTATAAGTAATGCGATATTAAAACATCAAGGTCTACCGCACTCGGTAATTAACTTCTTAATGCCAATAGTATTGGCGTTAGGCGTCATCCGCATCCTGCTGTATATCTTACGTAAAGCTTTTATTGCCAGTGCCTTAGCAAAAACCTCTGAAACCGCAATTGCTATTATCATTTGGCTGATTGTTATTCTGCACTTAACTGACTTTTTAACCCCACTGCTTACCGCTATGGATAGCTTAGCTTTTACCTTAGGTGAGAGTAAAGTATCTCTTTTAGCCGTGCTTAAACTTATTTTAGTCATTATATTCGCTTTTACTTTTGCTATTTGGTTAGCCGAATTACTTAATCAACGCCTAAAACGCTCTAAGCATATAAGCCCAAGTATGCAGGTAGGTTTTAGTAAATTTAGCAAAGTGTTTTTAATTACCTTAGCCTTTTTAATTGCCTTAAATGCGGTAGGCATTAACTTAAGTTCACTCGCCATTTTTGGTGGTGCTTTAGGTGTCGGTCTGGGTTTTGGTTTGCAACGTATTGCTTCCAACTTTATCAGTGGCTTTATTTTAGTGTTAGACCGTTCAATTAAACCAGGAGATGTTATTTCTGTCGGTGATAACTTTGGTTGGGTACACGAGTTAAAAGCGCGTTATGTGGTGGTGCGTAATCGTGAGGGCGTTGATACCTTAATTCCTAACGAAAATTTAATTACCTCTGAAGTAATTAACTGGAGTTATGACGACCGTAATGTGCGCTTAAAAATCGTGGTTAGAGTTAGCTATAATGATGATCCAGAACAAGCGATGGCCATTATGCTGCGCTGTGCCAATAAATCGATACGCGTTTTGGCAAGCCCTGAGCCCACCGTTATGCTGAAAAGCTTTGCAGAAAATGGTATTGAGATTGAATTGCGAGTTTGGATTGGCGACCCAGAATATGGCGAAGATACCGTTAAGTCAGATATTCATGTCGCAATTTGGCGTGCTTTTAAAGAAGCTAAAATAACCATTCCTTATCCTCAACGGGAATTACATATTCGTTCAGATAACGTTTTTCTACCTAAAGAATAATAAGCGCGGATATAAGCTGCTTTTAAATACTTTCAGCCATAAAAAAGCCTCAGTGAGCGTCAAAATTAACGACGCGAACTGGGGCTTAATTATTCACTTAGCACTCAAAACTAAACACTAAGCTTTATGCACTACCTATCATATTTCGTAACACATAATGTAAAATGCCACCATGCTGGTAATACGAAAGCTCATTACCGGTATCTATCCGGCAAACAACCTCTATTTCTTGCTGTGAATCATCTGCATAAGTAATAAAAACTGTTAGCTTTTGTTTCGGTTTTAAATTATTAAGACCGCGAATACTAAAGCGCTCATCGCCTTTTAGTTTTAATGTTTTACGATCTGTTCCCGCAAGGAACTGTAAAGGTAAAACACCCATGCCGATTAAGTTAGAACGGTGGATCCGCTCATAAGACTCAGTAATAACTGCGCGTACACCAAGCATTAAAGTACCTTTAGCTGCCCAGTCACGTGATGAGCCTGTGCCATACTCTTTACCCGCCACGACAACCATTGGTGCTCCCTGCTGGCGATAACGCATAGCTGCATCATAAATAGCCAGCTTATCACCTGATGGATAATGCCGGGTTACGCCACCCTCTTCTTCAGGTACCATTTCATTACGAATACGAACGTTGGCAAAAGTACCTCTTACCATGACTTCATGGTTACCACGGCGTGAGCCATAAGAGTTAAAATCAACCGTCCCAACGCCTTGCTGCTGTAAATATATACCTGCAGGGCTAGTGTCACTAATAGAGCCAGCGGGTGAAATATGATCCGTTGTCACTGAGTCGCCTAACAGTGCTAATAAACGCGCATCTACAATATCTTCTATTGCAGCAGGCTTGCGACTTAAGCCCTGGAAGAAATCAGGATGGCGTATATAGGTAGACTCCGGCCAAGGATATGTTCTCTCTTTAGGCACATTAATATTTTTCCAAGCGTCATCGCCGGTAAATACTGCTGCATACTCTTTAGTAAACATACTGGTTTGAACTTGACTCACTGCAGCGGCTACTTCAGCATTATCTGGCCAAATATCTTGTAGATAAACCGGATTACCTTGCTGATCTTCGCCTAACGGATCTTTAGTTAGATCAATATCAATAGTACCTGCTAAAGCAAAAGCAACGACTAATGGCGGTGATGCTAGCCAGTTTGATTTTACAAACGGATGGATCCGACCTTCAAAGTTACGGTTACCCGATAATACTGCAGAAACGTTTAAGTCGGCTGAACTGATTTTCTGCTCAATAACATCGGCCAAAGGACCAGAGTTACCAATACAAGTGGTACAACCATAACCCACTAAATGGAAACCTAACTGCTCTAAAGGTGCCATTAAACCGGCTTGCTCTAAATACCGAGTGACGACTTTAGATCCTGGTGCTAATGAGCTTTTAACCCAAGGCTGACGTTTTAAGCCTTTAGCTAAAGCTTTTTGCGCTAATAAACCCGCCGCCATCAACACACTAGGATTAGAGGTATTAGTACAAGAGGTAATAGCGGCGATTACCACGGCATTATTTTTTAATTTAAATTGCTCACCCGCGTGCTCTATATCATGATCCACAACATGACTTGCTTGCGGCTGACCACCACCTTCATTTAACAAGGCTTTACGGCTTTCTTTATCGGCATCGATATCTAAAGCCAGCATGTCATTGCAGTGCCGTTTTAAACCAGACAAAGTGACTCGATCTTGTGGTCTTTTTGGGCCGGCTAGTGAAGGTACAACATCTGACAAATCAAGGCGTAAACTATCGGTAAAAATAGGGGTATGGCCTTTTTCTCGCCATAAACCTTGAGTTTGCGTATAAGTTTTAACTTTATTTATTAACGTTTGATCCCGTCCAGTTAAGGCTAAATAATCTAACGTTACTTGGTCAACAGGAAAGAAACCACAAGTCGCCCCATATTCTGGCGCCATGTTTGCAATAGTGGCTCTATCAGCAAGTGATAGCATATCTAAGCCATCGCCATAAAACTCAACAAACTTACCTACCACACCATGCTTACGCAGCAACTGAGTAACGGTTAACACTAAGTCAGTTGCTGTAATACCTGGCTGCAACTTGCCAACAAACTCAAAACCTATTACTTCAGGTATGGTCATTGAAACAGGTTGCCCTAACATAGCGGCTTCAGCTTCAATACCACCCACGCCCCAGCCTAGAATACCTAAGGCATTAATCATAGTGGTATGCGAGTCTGTACCTACTAAAGTATCAGGATATAGCGTTGGTGTATCAGTATCGTTATTGGTCCATACCGTTTGACCTAAATACTCTAAGTTAACTTGGTGACAAATACCGGTACCCGGTGGTACAACTCTAAAATTATTAAAGGCAGTCGCACCCCAGCGTAAAAAAGAATAACGCTCATGGTTACGTTGCATTTCCATTTCTACGTTGCGCTGAAATGCTTCAGGATTAGCATAACTGTCTACCATAACCGAGTGGTCAATAACTAAATCAACGGGGGTTAAAGGGTTAACTTTAGTAGGATCTTCGCCTAACTCGGCAACAGCCGCTCGCATCGCCGCCAAATCTACAACTGCAGGTACACCGGTAAAGTCTTGCATTAATACGCGTGCTGGGCTGTAAGCGATTTCTCGTTCTGAGTGTCCCGTTTTTTGCCAATCAACTAAGGCTTTTATATCGTCAACACTAACGTTGTCACCATCAAGATGACGTAGTAAGTTTTCTAATAATACTTTTAACGAAAAAGGTAACCGATCAATATCGCCAAAATCCGCACTGGCGGTAGCTAAACTATAATACTGGTATTCTTTACCACCGACACTGAGTTTTTTCGCGAAGTGAGCTGATGTTGTCATGCAAGTCTCCTTATTATTACTCTACTATGAGTGTAGTGCAGATATTGAAGGATGCTAAGTTAATACGTTAGATAGTCCTTTAGGTGAGATACATAACAGGCCGCAGCCTGCTATGTCAAGTTATTGTTTTATAAAACAATTAAACTAAAGAGATTTTTGCGAACTTACGTTTACCCACTTGGTAAATATCACTTGAGCCTTTAGCAATTTCTAACTTAGGATCAGTGATTTTATCTTCACCGTTAAGTTTAACCGCACCTTGCTTAATCATCCGAATAGCTTCAGACGTACTTGCCACTAAACCAGCTTCTTTTAATACATTTGCAATGGCCATACTGGCAGCTTCACAGCTAATACTTTGTTCAGGTATTTCATCCGGCAACGCATTTTTGGTAAAACGCTGAATAAAGTCTTGATGCGCTGCTTCAGCATCAGCTTCAGTGTGAAAACGCGCAATAATTTCTTTAGCTAATAGAATTTTAATATCTCTGGGGTTAGCACCGTCTGCAACTTGCTGCTTTAATCCCGCTATCTGTTCTATAGGCTTAAAGCTAAGCAAATCGTAGTAACGCCACATTAAGCTGTCAGAGATAGACATAATCTTACCAAACATATCGTTTGGTGCATCGGTAATACCGACATAGTTGCCTAACGACTTCGACATTTTTTGTACGCCGTCTAAGCCTTCTAGCAAAGGTACCATCATCACGGTTTGTGGCCGTTGACCTTCATCTTTTTGTAACTCGCGGCCCATTAATAAATTAAAGCGCTGGTCGGTACCGCCCATTTCAACATCCGCTTGCAGGGCTACAGAATCCCAACCTTGAACTAATGGATATAAGAACTCGTGGATGGCAATAGATTGATTATTGGCGTAGCGTTTTTTAAAGTCGTCACGCTCAAGCATTCTGGCAACAGTTTGCCGTGATGCTAATTTAATCATGCCGGCTGCGCCTAACTTATCCATCCACTCAGAATTAAACGCCACCCGCGTTTTATCAGCATCAAGGATTTTAAACACTTGTTCTTTATAGGTTTCAGCGTTAGCTAATACTTCTGCATGGCTCAGTGGCTTGCGCGTAACGTTTTTACCGCTTGGATCACCGATAGAGCCAGTAAAATCACCAATTAAGAATATGATTTCATGACCTAGCTGCTGAAAGGTACGTAATTTATTAATTAATACGGTATGACCTAAATGCAGATCAGGTGCCGTAGGGTCAAAGCCAGCCTTTATTTTCAGTGGCTTGCCTTCCTTTAATTTGGCAATAAGCTCTTCTTCAAGCAAAATTTCTTCGCAACCGCGCTTTAATTCCGCTAAAGCTAGCTCCCAGTCCGCCATTTGTCTCTCCCAATTAGTTTTAATTAATGTTAAATTACGCCTATTCTATAGCATGTACAAGCAGCTGCAAACGCACAAAAGACTGGTGTATTGCAATTAAAACGTATATGCTCGGTTTTTGTACGTTTATTGAGATCTGACTCGTATTATGCATCATTTAGTCACTAAAATTCCCAAGCCCCACCGCGTATTAATTGTCGGCATTTCGGTGATGCTGTCTATTACTTTACTATTACCCTCTGAACAAGCCGCTGCCTCTAAAGGCACTAAAAGCGCAGCTTTAGAAATTGGTAAACGTTATAGCTTAGATTTACCGCAAACAGCGGAAGATATTGCTGAAGAACAAGCGATTGCTAGCCTACCGGAGTTACCAGAAGAAGATCACTCGTTGAACTGGGCAACTTTGCAGGTACAAAAAGGTGATGTGCTTTCTGCATTATTTAAAAAAGCCAATGTCAGCCAGCAAACTATGTTAAATATTTTAGCATTAGGCACACAAGCTAAAACCTTAACTCGGTTATTTCCTGGCGAACAATTAGAGTTTGGCTTAGACCAAACAGGTGAATTACAAGAATTACGCTATGCCTTAAATCACTTAACCACCTTACGTATTAGCCGTGATGTAGATGGTAAATTTATTGCTGAAGAGTTGAAAAAAGAAGTTGAGCTACGCAGCCAATTTTCAAGTGCAGAAATTCGCAGTAATTTTTGGAGTGCAGGCATAGAGTCGGGATTATCTGAAGCCCAGATTATGAATTTAGCTGGAATTTTTGGATGGGATGTCGATTTTGGTTTAGATATCCGTGCTGGCGATAGCTTTAGCGTGTTATACGAAACCCAATTTGTCGATGGTGAGTTTATTGGCAATGGCAATATTATTGCTGCCCAGTTTCAAAACCAAGGCCATTTATATCAAGCAGTTCGTCACACTGATGGCAACTACTACAAGCCTGATGGTGCTAGCATGCGCCAAGCATTCTTACGTGCGCCAGTCAGCTTTCAATATGTAAGCTCTAACTTTAACCCGCGCCGGTTGCATCCCGTTTTAAAAACCGTACGCCCTCATAATGGTGTTGATTATGTGGCCCCTACAGGCACGCCTATTATGGCCGCTGGTGATGGTCGTGTTATCGCTTCTGCTTACAACAATTTAAATGGTAACTATGTGTTTATTCAACATGCCAATAATATTGTGACTAAATATTTGCACTTATCTAAGCGCCAAGTAAGTAAAGGTGAAAAGGTTCGTCAGGGCCAAACTCTGGGCCGTTTAGGTGCAACTGGTCGCGTTACCGGCGCTCACTTACATTATGAATTTTTATTAGATGGTGTGCATCGTAATCCGCGCACAATTAAGCTGCCACAGGCTACCCCATTACAAGGTAACGAAAAGCAATTATTTACCCAACAAGCCCAGCAGATTTTAGCCCAGTTACACACTAACGAGCGAGTATTGTTAGCGAAAACAGCAGCAGAGCCTACAGCAGCACCATAAGCTTTAGTGTTGAGTGTTTAGTGTTTAGTGTTGAGTGTTTAGTGTTGAGTGCTGAGTTAGACTGAAAACAAAAAAGCCAATCCGAAGATTGGCTTTTTTGTTGGTTGCTTAACAGCCTACATCCTAGCTGCTAGCTGCTAATGCTTTGTGTCACTGGACTGGCTCCAAAATATTAGATGCTCAACACTAAAAGTTTAAAACTAAATTTAAAACTAAGTTAAAGTGTATATACAGTTCGGTTTACCCTCACTAACACGCCGTAAACCCATCCCTGGGGCTCATTTCCGCCCGTCCAAGGCTGCAATGGTTAGTTTAGGCTAAAACCGAACCGCAATAATTTATCTTTGTCACTTGTCACTTGTCACTAAACATTCAACACTCACCACTATCTCAGCTAGCCTACTAGTGCGAGCAGTATACCTGCCGCTACCGCTGAGCCGATAACGCCGGCTACGTTAGGCCCCATAGCATGCATTAACAAGAAGTTATGTGGGTTAGCTTCTAAACCCACTTTATTCACTACTCGCGCCGCCATAGGCACAGCTGATACTCCTGCAGCCCCTATTAATGGATTAATGGGCTCTTTAGAAAACTTAGCCATTAGTTTTGCCATTAATACCCCGGAGGCAGTACCGATAGCAAAAGCGACAGCACCTAATAATAAGATCCCTAGCGTTTGCATGGTCAGAAACTTATCCGCACTAAGCTTTGAGCCTACCGCTAACCCTAGGAAGATGGTGACAATATTAATCAACTCATTTTGGGCGGTTTTGCTTAACCGATCGACCACGCCAGACTCGCGCATTAAGTTACCTAAACAAAACATACCAATTAATGGCGTCGCACTAGGTAATAGTAGAATGGTTAATAACAACACTAACAGTGGGAATAAAATACGCTCTTTTTGGCTAACTTCGCGTAATTGCTTCATTTGAATATTACGTTCGGCTTTACTGGTTAATGCCCGCATAATAGGCGGCTGGATTAACGGCACTAACGCCATATATGAGTATGCCGCTACTGCAATAGCACCAAGTAAATCTGGCGCTAACTTAGAGGCTAAAAATATGGCCGTTGGACCATCAGCACCACCAATAATAGCAATCGCTGAGGCTTCTTTTAGAGTAAAACTAAGCCCAGGTACAACATTTAACGCCACAGCACCGATTAAAGTAGCAAAAATACCAAACTGCGCCGCAGCTCCTAAAAATAACATTTTAGGATTAGCTATCAAGGCAGAGAAGTCGGTTAAAGCGCCTACCCCCATAAAAATTAGCAGTGGAAAGATCCCTGTTGAGATCCCTACTTCATAAATCATATGAAGAATGCCACCCACCTCTGATAAGCCCGCTATTGGAATATTAGTTAAAATCGCACCAAAACCAATGGGTAACAGTAAAAGTGGCTCAAAGCCTCGGGCAATGGCTAAATATAGCAAACCAAAGCCAACTAACATCATTACAACTTGGCCAGCCGTGAAATTAGCGATACCCGTTGAGGCAATTAACGTTGTAATTGAATCCATAACATATCCTTAAAGCTAGCTAGCGTTAATTAAAGCTAATCAGCACATCACCCGTGCTAACAGCATCGCCTGCAGCGATATGGATTTTAGTTACAGTACCATCAGCGACAGCACGTACCTCTGTTTCCATTTTCATTGCTTCCATAATAATAACCACATCACCGCGTTTAACGCTGTTGCCTTCTTTAGCCACTATTTTCCAGATATTACCGGCTAATGGCGCATTAAGCGTGGCACTACCAGTCAAGGATGCACTGCCGGGTATATTTTCCGATACCACAGGTTTAATAGCGGTTAGTTCGCCACCACTGGCTACTTCAACTTTATAAACCTTGCCATCTACCCGCACACTATAACTGGCTGGTTCACTATTATTTGCTGCAATTTTAGCGGCTTGGGCTTCTGCTTTAGCTTTCTCTTCTTGCTCAGCCAATTGCTCTGGTGCCGGTTCAAATGCCGCAGGATTATCCCGATTCTTTAAAAACTTTAAGCCCACTTGTGGGAACAAGGCATAAGTTAATACATCATCAATGGTTTCATCCGCTAAACGAATTTGTTCTGAATCCGCTAACTTATTTAATTCTATAGTGAGCTTAGCTAACTCAGGCTCAATTAAATCGGCCGGCCGACACGTTATTGGCTGTTCGCCGGCTAAAATTTTCAATTGTAGCTCTTTGTTCACCGCGGCAGGTGTTGCACCATATTCGCCTTTAAGCACGCCAACCGTTTCTTTAGTTACACTCTTATAACGCTCACCCGTTAACACGTTAAGCACCGCTTGAGTACCAACAATTTGCGAGGTAGGCGTAACAAGTGGCAGGAAGCCTAAATCTTCACGCACGCGCGGAATTTCTTTTAGGACGGTATCTAATTTATCCAGCGCACCCTGCTCTTTAAGCTGACTTTCCATATTAGTTAGCATACCGCCTGGAACTTGGGCGATTAAAATACGGGCATCAACCCCTTTTAATGACCCTTCAAACTGAGCATATTTTTTCCGAACATCACGAAAGTAAGCGGCAATTTCTGCCAACAGTTCAATATTAAGCCCAGTATCACGCGACTCACCTTCGGTAATGGCAACCATAGTCTCTGTCGCGCTATGGCCATAAGTCATACTCATAGATGAAATGGCTGTATCTAGAATATCGATACCAGCATCAATAGATTTTTGATACGTCGCTGTACTTAACCCCGTTGTAGCATGACACTGCATAGCTAATGGGATTTTAGTGGCTTCTTTAATCCGCGTCACTAATTCTTCAGCCACATAGGGTTTAAGTAAGCCAGCCATATCTTTAATACAAATAGAGTGACAGCCCATATCTTCTAACTGCCGCGCCATGTCAACCCACATATCAATGGTATGCACTGGGCTAACAGTATAAGAAATAGTACCTTGGGCATGCGCGCCCACTTTGATCGCTGCTTGTACTGCAGTTTGTAAATTGCGGATATCGTTCATAGCATCAAAAATACGGAATACATCAACGCCATTTTTGTGCGCGCGCTCTACAAATGCTTCCACTACATCGTCAGCATAATGACGGTAACCCAATAAATTCTGGCCTCGTAACAGCATTTGCTGCTTTGTATTTGGCATAGCTTTTTTTAGTTCACGAATACGATGCCACGGATCTTCACCTAAATAACGAATACAAGAGTCAAAAGTTGCTCCGCCCCAGGATTCAATTGACCAATAACCAACTTGATCTAATTTGGCGGCAATAGGCAGCATATCTTCGAGACGTAACCGGGTGGCTAATAATGACTGGTGCGCATCACGCAACACTAATTCGGTTAATAATAATGGCTTACTCATATTCAGGTCCTTTTAATGTTGTTGCCGATGCTGGTGAATTGCTGCAGTAATTGCAGCAACAATAGCGGGAGAAACTGCCGTTGATGCCGCCGGTATATTATCGATATATTTTTCTTTTGCCGGTGTAGGAAAGTAACGCTGCATAACTTTACTTAATAGCCCTACAGCCAAAACCAGCAGCCATAAAAAACAAAATACAGACACCATGCCTATCAACATTAAATTGGCTGACTCGATTAATAATTCTGTCACCATCTAGCATTCCTCTTAATTTTGGCTTGGGGTAATTATGACTGCCCGACAATGCTAAGATATTTTAGTTAAATTACTTAGACATTGATTTTTGCCATGTTTCTTATATTACATAGCATTATGCGGTGTTAACTTGCTGTCGCTAAATAACCTTGATTGATAGTTGCTATTAACAGCAAAAATACTAGGTTGCTAACCTTATACTTAAACGCTAAGCGTAACAGCAACTGACGCTATGTTTAACTTTAAATAGAGGCTGGCTTAGTTAATTGCTGCAAAATGTCCTCAGCTAACTGCTCTACCGCTTGGCTTAAACTTATTACTAAGGCTGGATAGCCATCAGCTTGTAAAGGCAATTGATAACTAAAAGTATAGTTTTTCACTTTGCTGGCATTTTCATTAACATTGTCACTAGCCGTTTTATTGTTGCCATGATTAAAAGCCGGCTGCAAGCTATAACGCCCCCGCAGCACGGCATAGCCTTCCGCCGTGCCATGGAACTGCTCGACACTCACTACCAGCGTCACCGCGTCAGAGCTCGGCTTAAGCGCGATAACGTAACCTTGATTACTTGCCTCTAGGCTATTGGCCAATTTACGTTGAATTTGTTGATCTAAGGGCTCGGCCCATAAGTGCTGCCGAGCTAATACCAATTGCACCGAAGACATTTGCATAATTAACGATTTACTATTTAAATAACTGGCTACTTGTACCGGTGGTATAAAAACAGATTGGTCATTTGATTTTGCTTCATGCGCTAATTTAGCCGTGCTTAATTGGTAATAATCCACCGATACCGAGCTACTACAGGCTGTAACAGCCGTTAGCATAACAAGTACTAGTACAAAAACGTTAAACATTCTCATGGTTTAGCTCTCTTAGGTTCAGGATCAGCGGCGGTCTCAGCATTAAAGAATAAGGCATTACTTTGTTGATTTAATAATTGCAAAACCGGTTGCACATCACGTAAAACTTGATCCAGCGTTTGCAAATTACTGTCTAATCGATCATAAGCTGGCGATCCTGGGCTAATACCCGCTAACATCGCTTGCAACTGTTGCATACTTTGTTGCAAATCTTGCGGCAACTGCTGTAGTTGCGGTGACGTTAATAAGGCATCGACTTGTTTAACAAGTATTGAAGCACTTTGCATCAACGCATCGGTGCTTTGTAAGGTTTTATCACCTTGCAATAATAATTGCTCAATCGGTAAGTTATTAATTTTGTCTAACGCCATTAATACTTTTTGTTCAATATTGCTAAAGCCACTACGGGCACTGGGTAACATTGGGTAGCCAGCACTGTCGCTTAACAACCTTTGCTCTGCTAATAAGCTGACTTGGCTCTCAACAAAGACAGGATCATTATTTAACGCCAGCTCAATAAATAATGCGCCGGTTAATAAGTTACCGGGTTTTAATGTAGCGTGCATGCCTTTGGCAACGGCTTTATTTAATTCTTCTTTAAGCTGCTTTTTACTTAAGTTTTCATATAGCCGGCCAGTTTCAACCCGAATCAACACCGGTATACCTTGTTGCAAAGATACTTCAAACGGTTTTTCAATAGAAAAGAAAAACGGCACACTAGCAACCGTACCTACACGAATACCGCGATACTCAACCGGCGCGCCTGATTTTAAACCTCGTACCGACTCGTCAAAAAATAATAAGTATTCAACATAATCGTTATACATGCCCTCTTGCACCCGTTGTCGGTTGGGAAACAATTGAAACTCAGAGCCATTATCGACCGCTTTACCGCTGGGCCAGCCTTGCATTAAATCAAAACTTACACCGCCACTTAATAATGTAGTTGCTGAAGCAATATCAACTTGTAAGCCTTCCGCATTCAAATCAAATGAAAAACCACTACTAAGCCAGAAACGGACGTTTTCAGACACTAAACTATCATAAGGCTCACGAATAAATATTTGATATTCAGTACGTTTTTGACCTAAATTAAATTCACTGTGTTCGACCGTACCCACTTCATAGCCTCGATACAGCACCGGATCGCCAACGGCTAAACCACTGGTATCTGATGCACTCAACATAACGCGGATACCCGGCGCATCGGCCGGTGCTGCAGGTTGGGAAGGTAATAACTGATAATGACGCTGTTCTACTTCAGACTCGCCTGGTTGCAATTCAATATAGGCGCCAGATAACAAGGTATCTAAACCGGTGACACCCGCTCGGCCAATTTGCGGTTTAACCACCCAAAACTGTGAGTCTTGGTTCAGCATGGCGCTAATGGCAGGTTTCATCCGCGCTTTAATAATAACTTGTTTTAAGTCGCCACTTAATTCGACGGAAACCACCTGACCAACATCAACGCTACGGCTTTTAATTTGGGTTTTATTGGCAATAATGCCTTCAGCATCTGCAGCCACTAACGTTAATAATGCCCCTTGTTGCTGGTAGTGATTATATAGCATCCAGCAACCAACCAAGATTGCAGCGAGTGGCACAACCCAGATTGGTGACCATTGTTTAATACTGCGGACTTTCGCTGTTGTAACTTCACTATCTGTCACTCGCTTTCCCCTCATATACCGGACGTGCGTCCCATAATAACCGCGGATCAAAACTTAACGCTGCTAACATAGTTAATATCACCACGGCAGCAAATACAATAACGCCCACACCAGGATAAACAGTCATTAATAAATCAAACCTAACTAAAGCTGCCATAATGGCAACCACCAACACATCCACCATCGACCAGCGGCCTATCCAATCAACCACCCGATACACTTGTGTCGAATAACGTTGTCGGCCTGCTTTGGATATTCGGGTTAAATAACACAACCACAATAACACCAGTATTTTTGCAACTGGCACAATCACACTGGCAATTAAAATAATAATGGCCACTGGATAAGCGCCGTCTTGCCACATAATTATTAAGCCACTAATAATTGTCGATTCTATACGATCACCAAACGATACTGTGATCATAATCGGCAATAAGTTTGCAGGTATATACAGTATTATTGCGGCGACTAATAAAGCGATGGTATTTTGAATACTGCCACGTTGCCGCGGATACACCGTACTGTGACAACGCGTGCAATTTTTATGCTGTAACAACACCATTCCCGTACACACTTGACACAGCTTTAAGCCTTGCTCTAATCCACCCATACCTACTGTAGTGTTGAGTGATAACGATGGCGCTGGCGATATTTTTGACCATAACTCTCGTTGATCAATAACTTGAAACACCCGCAAATGTAATAAACAAAAAATACAGAAGGCCCAAAAACTCGCCCCTAAAGAAATTTCAGCATCGGCCACTAATTTAACAAAGCTAATAATAAGACCCATTAAAAAGATATCGACCATACTCCAAGGTTTTAACATGTATAAAACCCGCGCCACCCATACTCTAAACGGTAGTTTATAGAGCATACCTAGCTTTAAATATATAATTGCCATCATGCAAAAAGCCGGAATAGCTTGAATTAACAACCAAATCAGTAAGGCTAGCCATTGATGATGCTGTTGAAATAACACTGACGAGGTATCAAAGAAGCTCATTTGATGCCGATCACCGGCAACAAACATGCTAACAAAGGGAAATAAATTGGCTAACAACAACATAAATAACGCTGTTGCTGCATACAACACAGGCCTAAGTATCGGCTGAACATGCCGAGCATCTAAAGTATGGTTACAACGACTGCAACATGCCTCTTCGCCAGCCTGTAAAGTAGTAATTTCCTGAACTAAATCGCAATGCCGACATAACACAGTTTGCATAGTAACACTGTGGTTGTCAGATATTGGCTGTGCTGCTGTATTAGTGGTAGCTAAAACCGTCACTATGGATTGGCTCGCTGCAGTAGATAGAAGAATTGCTGTGCCGCTAATACGGTTTATTCTAAGCGTGTTAGCCACAAATTTATAGTGCATTTATAGCATAACGCTGATGATTTAGATAATAAAAAGCAGGTAATAAAAAACCCGCTTAGGTTTTCACCAGAGCGGGTTCTTCTTAATGTGGCGGACGCAGGAGGATTCGAACCTCCGACCGCTCGGTTCGTAGCCGAGTACTCTATCCAGCTGAGCTATGCGTCCGGGGTGGTGCTAACTTTTACTTTAAATATTAAAACTTGTTACTACAACTTCTTTACTTTACTTCATCACTTGGCCATCTAAGGTTTAGATGGCGGACACAGGAGGATTCGAACCTCCGACCGCTCGGTTCGTAGCCGAGTACTCTATCCAGCTGAGCTATGCGTCCGGTCTAAAACAAAATGGCGGAGAAAGAGGGATTCGAACCCTCGATAGAGTTTCCCCTATACACCCTTAGCAGGGGTGCGCCTTCAGCCACTCGGCCATTTCTCCACTCTGTGTTGCGGCGTGTATATTAATGTCTTAAGAATATATGTCAAACAATTTCTGGTAATTAGAAGTGCGTTTGGCGACCTTTTAAACAATTGTTTAGATAACCAGCACTAAATGGACAAATTCAATACTATGCAAGCAAAGTTTGTCACGTAAACTAAATTACTTATCACCACCGAAATTTTCTTCAGTTGTGCCTTTTTCTGCTTGGATACGCATATAAATTTCTTCGCGATGTACAGAAACTTCTTTAGGTGCATTTACACCAATGCGAACTTGGTTACCTTTTACACCTAATACGGTCACTGTGACTTCGTCACCAATCATCAGTGTCTCACCAACACGACGAGTAAGAATTAGCATTCGCTTGCTCCTGTTGCATTTTCTCAATGCATTTCACACTGAGATAAATTTATAGTGGGGTATCATAACTCAGCGCCTGAGCTGATTAACAGCCTGACAAGGTAAATAATGACACTAATTAGCTATTTGTAATGGAAAAGCCTAGTAATTGTAGCAACCAATTACTATTTTCAGGTTATTTTTCGCCATAATTAAAAGAATTTAAGACCAATCAACATTGTATCAACATTCTTGGCTTAAATTTACGCCAACGACCATAACACTATGCGATAAGGCCGTTGGCTTACTAATTTTTTAACTATGCTTTTAATTAAGCTATTTACTAAAGATTAAACTAATAGTTTTATTTAGCCTTAAGCGAGCTGCTGGCTAACCTGCTGCTTAGCACCGTCAAGTACTGCACTTAAGGCATTAACATCGGTACCACCGGCTTGGGCCATATCAGGACGACCACCGCCTTTACCACCTAGTTGCTCGGCAGCCCAACCCACTAACTTTCCAGCATGCACTTTATCGGTAACATCGGCAGACACACCAGCTATTAAGCTAATTTTATCATCATTTACTGTGGCTAATAAAATAACCGCTGATGTTAATTTGTTTTTTAACTGATCAAGCATCGTCCGTAGCGCTTTTGGCTCGGTAGCCGGCAATTGAGCGACTAACACCGTTACTCCGGCAATTTGCTCTGCTTGATCTAAAATAGATGCACCCGCTTGACTGGCTAATTTAGCTTTTAATTGCTCTATTTCTTTTTCCAATAACTTACTGCGATCTAAAGACTGCTCTACGCGCTCTGCAATGCTTAACACATCGCCTTTAAGTGCTGCAGCCACTTGTTGTGCTTGTTGCTCTAACTGCTGCACATACGCCACAGCGCCAGCACCACTTACCGCTTCTATACGGCGCACGCCTGAAGCAATACCTGCTTCAGAAATCAGTTTTACTAAACCAATGTCTCCGGTGCGTTTGACGTGTGTTCCGCCACAAAGTTCTATCGAAAATTCACCCATACTTAATACACGTACTTCGTCAGTGTATTTTTCACCAAACAACGCCATAGCACCGGCGGTTTTAGCCTGCTCAATAGACATTAATCGGGTTTCTAAGGCATGATTTTGCTGAATTTGTTCATTGACCAGTTGTTCTATACGGCGTAACTCTTCGGCTTTTACTGCGGAAAAATGGCTAAAATCAAAACGTAACCGATCTGGTTGCACTAACGAGCCTTTTTGGGTCACGTGCTCGCCCAATACTTGACGTAAAGCAGCATGCAGTAAATGGGTAGCAGAGTGGTTTTGTTTGATTGCAGCTCGGCGCACGGTATCAATTTGTGCGCTAACGGCATCACCCGTTTTAATGCCACCCAACACCTTGCCTTTATGAGCAATAGCATTGTTCAGCTTTATAGTGTCTTCAATCATAAATACCGCACCAGAAGCTAAATTTAAGCTTCCCGTATCACCGACTTGGCCGCCTGACTCTGCATAAAATGGGCTTTGATCTAAGATAACTAAACCAGTATCACCATCTTCAAGCTGTGCTACCACTTCACCCTCTTTTATGAGCTCTAACACCACGGCTTGATTAGTTTCTTCACTATAACCAGTAAACTTTGACTGCTGGGCTGTGGTTAAGTTGGTATTATAATCGGCAGAGAAATTTGACGCTTGCTGGGCACGTTTTCGTTGTTCGGCCATCGCGGCATCAAAGCCAGCTTGATCAATGGTTAAATTACGTTCACGAGCAACATCATTAGTTAAATCGACTGGAAAGCCATAAGTATCATATAACTTAAACACTAATTCACCCGGTAAAACAGTACCTTCAACCTGCTGCAAAGCTTGCTCTAAGATAACTAAACCACGCTCTAGAGTTTTGCCAAATTGCTCTTCTTCTAATTTTAGTACCTTTTCTATCACGGCCTGCTTTTGTGCCAGCTCTGGATAGGCTTCGCCCATTTGCTTAACAAGTTCTGCCACTAATTGATAGAAAAACGCGCCTTTAGCACCAAGTTTATTACCATGGCGTACTGCACGACGGACAATGCGCCGTAACACATAACCACGCCCTTCATTAGACGGCTGCACGCCATCAATAATTAAGAATGCACAGCTACGAATGTGATCCGCCACTACCCGTAATGATTTATCACTTAAATCCGTGGCACCGGTAATCTTGGCCGCAGCATTAATTAAGCCAACAAACATATCTATTTCATAATTACTGTGCACATTTTGTAAAATAGCGGCTATGCGCTCAAGCCCCATACCCGTATCAACGCTGGGCTTAGGCAGCGGATCCATGCGGCCATCGGCTTGGCGATTAAACTGCATAAAAACGATATTCCAGATTTCAATAAACCGATCGCCATCCTCTTCGGCTGAACCTGGAGGGCCACCCCAGATATGCTCACCGTGATCATAAAAAATCTCAGAGCAAGGTCCACAAGGGCCGGTATCGCCCATCGACCAAAAATTATCAGACGCGTAAGCGGCACCTTTATTATCGCCAATCCGAACAATTCGCTCAGCCGGCACACCAATTTCGTTTAACCAAATAGCATAAGCTTCGTCATCAGACTCATATACCGTCACCAACAACTTATGTTTTGGTAACTGCATTTCTTCGGTTAAAAATTGCCACGCATACTGAATAGCTTCACGCTTAAAATAATCGCCAAAGCTAAAGTTACCTAACATTTCAAAAAAAGTATGGTGCCGTGCTGTGTAGCCAACATTTTCTAAATCGTTATGTTTACCACCCGCTCGAACACAACGTTGTGAAGATACCGCGCGGGTATAATTACGTTGGTCTTGGCCTAAAAAGACATCTTTAAATTGCACCATGCCAGCGTTGGTAAATAACAATGTGGCATCGTTACCTGGGATCAGCGAGCTGCTAGGCACTATCTGGTGTTGTTTACTGGCAAAAAAATCTAAAAAAGCACGCCTGATATTGGCCGATGTCATTGTCATGAAAAAATCCTGTCCACGTTGGGTTGTTCAAAACGAATTAATTAAACCAAGTAACTCGTTAATTTAATACTCTGTAAAAATATGTTGTATCTGGTCATGATTAAAACCACGGCGTTGCATATACGCCATACGTTTCATTTTATCTTTGTAATCAATTACTGGGCTATCCGAATACTTTTTGCTATATACCCGCTTTGCCGCTGCAAACCAATCGATATTTAATTCTGCTAAGCACAGCTTTAGCTCATCCACGCCAATATTATGCTGTTTCAGCTCTTGAGCAATATAGTTAAAGCCATAGCCTCTATTCGTTCGGCTACGCACTAACATCTTAATATAGCGCGGTTGATTCAGATAGTCGTAGCTTTTACACCAAGCTATAACTTGCTCAATATGTTCGCTTAAGCCGCCCAACTGCTGTAAGCGGCGGCGTAACTCTACCTCACTATAATCGCGTCGTGTTAACCAACTTAGCGCTTTATGTTTTAATTCTGCCGGTTCAAGCATGCTTATACTTCCAACACACCATCACCCTCTTTAGTGTTAACTTGCAGGGCAAAAAAATCATTAAACGATAAAAAGAAAGCAATATTAAGTACAGGAATAACCACAATTAAGCCAATAAACATGGTGGGTACAGTTAATAATATTAATAAAAAGCTTAATCCAGCAAACACCGCTAAAGGGGTAATATTGCGCCAGCAAGCAACAAAGCTGGCTTGCATGATGGCTAACAGCCTATGCTCTTGCAAAAAGTAAGCAATGGCAACGGCATAAGCAAACACCATCCAAATAATAATTGAACTAGCAACAAATAACAGCAGCAACCAAGGGTCGTTAATGCCCTCTAATTGTTGGTTATAAATGGTTTGCGCTAATACGCTTAACGGTATAGCAGCCAGCATATTGATGGCGGCCAAGCGAATAAATACCATGCGGCAACTCGGTTGTTGCAATGGAGTAAACATATCAGTGTATTGAATGGTTTTTTTCTGCTGAATATCAACAATGCTTTTATATATACCCGCGGTTAAAAACGGGCTAATAAATAACGCAGCAATATTTAATAAGGTATGTAAAGAACCCAGCGCAGCGGTAAAAATAAGGGTGAAAAACATTAATAGCCAAATCATCGGCGCTTGTTTAAATATTTGCCAACCTTGTTGCAGCCATTGTAGCGGTGACAATGCCTTTACTCGCCGCACAATAAGCTTAATCCGAAACTGGTTATTCACTATGTCTCCAATGCGTATAAAATGCTAATAGCAAAACGTAATTAAGCGAATATAATACTGCAAAATGAGACTAATTAAGAGCGCTAGTTAATAATCAATTTAAACTAACCGCCTAGTTTGCTCTGCTTAACTCGGTTAATAAGGTTTTTGCGGCTTTATCTTGTTGTAATTGCCATAAAATATAACGGCTATCAACATGAATAGCCCGACTGTGTTGCTCATCATAATGCCAGTCACTAATAACCGTCTCGCACGCGCCATCTATAACAATACCGACAATATTACCTTGCCAGTTTAAGGTTACCGCGCCTGCATGACCAGAGGTAATATCAGCGTTAGTTAAAAAGTTAATCGGTAAACTTTGATATTCAGTTTGCTGTAACTGCTGCATCAGCTTGTTTACTGCAGGTGCAGCTTCAGTACGGCCAAAATTATCTATTAAGCCTTTGGCAGAACTAAAAGGCTGATACCATACTGCGTCTCTTGGTTGATAGCCTTTCACTTGAGCAACATTTAGCCGCAAAGTGCCGTTAGCATCAGCATAAAAATCCAAATTATTAGCATCATTAAAAGCTTGCCATACCTCAATATAAGCTGGCCAAGCTTGGGCTAACTCAGCTTCAAGCAACTGTCGTTGTTGCTGAATTTTTTCATGGCTTTTTTGCATAGCAACCGCAAAGCTAATTAAGGTATCTTGGCTTTGCACGAACTGCTCAACATTAGCGGTTAACCAAGCTTCGCGCTGCGCTTTGTCACTCAATTTAGAGCCACGATAAATGGCCTCTAATTTATGCCGAACTATTTCGACATTAAAACCATCCTTTAAAGCAAAATAATGGTCTAGATCTGCTAAGCGATGCTCTGGCGGTAATTTGGCATATTCGGCTAAAAATTGTAAGGCTAAGCTTTGATCAACACGGCTATCAAAATGCTCTGCAATATGCTGCATGCTTTGAGTTAGCTCGTGCTTGGCTTGCTTTAATGCAGTGCTATTGCTGGTTTGGTCTTGCCTAAGTAAGGCATAGTGATATAACTGCTGCGCTAATGATGGCAGCTGAACATAGTTAAAGTTTTCTAATGTAAGATCGCGCCGGGATTGTTGATATTGCTGTTGATTAAGCTCCGTTACACGCTGTACTACTTGAGTATACAGCTGCCGCCGAACCAAACTGCCATTTATCCACGTTGCTAATTTGGCTTCTTGGCTAAGCTTATTTTTAATCACCGAACTATGGCCAAAACGCGCTAGCTGTTTCTGCTCTTGAGTAATGATTTTAGCCAGCCAATATAGTTGATGCTGATAAGTTTCCGCCAGCCGGCTATTGCTGGTGGTATGTTTCTGGATTATACCTAACGCTTGCTGATGATATTGTAATTGTAACGGTTCTAGCTGCTCAAATTGTAAGCTGACAGCCGCTGCCGTTTGATAACGCTGGCTATACATAGGAAAGCCAGCCACTAAAACATCGTCATGTTCGCTAACACCTTGGGTGGAAAAAGCTAAAAACGATTCCGCTTGGTGCGGTACATTTTGCAATGAAAAATCTGCTGTTTGGCCCTTAAGGTCAACATAGCCACGTAAAAACACATAATCCGCACTATATTGTGGCCACGCGTTAGCATCTGCCTTTTGGCCTAATTGTGCTAAAGCCGCATTAGGCGCATACACCAACCGAACATCCTGTATTTCTAATGATTTAACTATTTTATACTGTAACCCACCATCAACTGTGTGTAACTGACAGCGTAATTTAGTTTGCAGCTCACACTGTTGTAATAACGGCTCTGTTAGCTGCTGCAGTTTTATTAGTCGTTGCTGAGGAGTTAACTGACTATCAAGTTGGCGCTTAATCACTAACGTGACATCATCTACTTGCTGCGGAATAGTTATTTTTACACCTTGCAGTGGCAACTCTTTATTAGCGTCTATTGCTGCAAAGTTATCATTCGCCACTAGCCCTTCAACAGATAACGCAGCAGATTGGGCTATTTTATCAGCAATACAATTATTGCTGGTCAATACTAAGCCATGTTTAGCCACCAGCGCGCCACTGCAATTATTTACTTTTACAGCAGTTGCCAAACTAAGCTGAGTTAATTTATTGATAATGTCTGCTTTTGTGTTGGCGTGATTATTGGCTAGATGTGTGGCTAATTCAGTTTGTTGTGCTGTTTGCCAAAAACCTTCATTCGCCGTCGCTGATAAACAACATAACAACAGCGCTACACTGGCCATACGACATAGATTCATTACACAGTATCACCTGAAAATTCATGGTATTGAACGCTATCACATTCTGAACAGCACACTGACAATAATGCGGCAAGACGCTCAAATTTGCGGTAATTGCCTCATACTGTTTATACAATCAATTAAGCAGTTGATTAAACACTTAATTGTTGCTTATTTCATCCTTGACCTAGGGCGATAACAACGGATAATAAACCCTAACAACAAAATGGGTTTATTTATGGAAGCTTGGTTTGAAAGAATAATGTATGCATCGCGTTGGATTATGGCGCCAATTTATCTTGGTTTAAGTTTGGCACTACTAGCCTTAGGTATTAAATTTTTTCAGGAAATTTGGCACATCATCCCCATTATTTTCTCCATGAAAGAAATTGAATTAGTGTTAGTGGTGCTATCACTCATTGATATTACTTTAGTCGGCGGGTTAATTGTGATGGTAATGTTCTCTGGTTATGAGAACTTTGTTTCAAGATTAGATTTAGAGGACAATGATGAAAAGTTGGGCTGGTTAGGAAAGCTGGATGCCGGTTCATTAAAAAATAAAGTGGCCGCTTCAATCGTGGCTATTTCATCAATACATTTATTAAAAGTATTTATGAATACAGAAAATATCAGTAATGATAAAATTAAATGGTACTTATTAATGCATATCACTTTTGTGCTATCTGCATTTGCTATGGGCTATTTAGATAAGTTACTGCGTAAATAAGTGCAATACAGACTATTCCGCTAAGCTTTCAAGCTTAAGTCCGTTTGCACTATGCTACAAAGGAGTGTCAGCATAGTGAAATTTAGATCTTGTATAACACGATGGCTAACCGTGTATTTGTTGCTATTAGTGAGCGTGCTAAATTTAGCCAATTCGGCTGAATTAGCTGGCGCACCGTTACTGTCGAATTTTAAGCCTAAAGATTACAATGGTGGCACCCAAAACTGGGCCATAGCGCAAGATCAACATGGTTTACTCTATGTTGGTAACAATGTCGGTGTTATGCAGTACGATGGCGCACAATGGCGCATGATCCAAACCGGTAATAAATCTGTAGCTCGCTCTTTAGCCTTAGCTGTTGATGGCAATATTTATGTCGGCGCTAAAGGTGACATTGGCTATCTAGATCAGCAAAACGATAGCCGCTATGTGTCTTTAATTGATCGCATACCTGCCGAATATCGTGATTTTCAAGATGTCCGCCAAACCTTTGCCGCCGCAGAAGGTGTGTACTTTGTTAGCCGTAATTATATCTTTCGTGTTAGCTATGACCATGCCACAGATAATCAGGTAAAAGTATGGCGTACTAACAGCCGGTTTCTTAAAGCTTTTTGGTTAGATGACCGATTAATCGTGCGTGAGCAAGACACAGGCTTAGTGGAGTTAGTTAATAATAACTTTCAATTAGTAGCCGGCAGTGAGCGTTTTGCTAGCACCAGTGTTTATGTATTGCTGCGCTATGACGACACTCGGCTACTGGTTGGCAGCCGCACTAAAGGTTTATATTTAATGGATGCTAATGGCAGTCAGCCATGGCAAACCGATATCAACTCCGTGTTAATGACCGACGTTTTATATACCGGCTATTCATTAAATAGTGGTGATTTTGTGTTAGGCACTAGCCAAAGTGGTGCTTATATACTTACCCCTGAGGGCAAGTTAAAACATCATCTAGATAAATCTGTTGGTGTGGTTGATCAAAACGTAAGAGCCATTTATCAAGACCATCAACAAGGACTCTGGTTAGCTTTAGACCATGGCTTAAGCCGCATTGATTTATCATCGGCAATTTCATATTTTGATGATAACAATGGCCTACGTGGCAATGTTTTAGCCCTGCATAAGCATAATAATGTACTTTATGTCGGTACCAGCTTAGGTTTATTTTATCAAGATAACGGTAAACACTTTACGCTTATTTCTGCCATACAAAAGCAAACTTGGGACTTTATGGAGTTCGGCCCACTCTTACTGGTTGCCAATAGCCGGGGCGTATATAGCTTAGTTCAGCAGCAGCTGCAATTAATTCGCCCCTCAGAGCAGGCCAGTAAAACCCTATATCAATCAAAAGCCAACCCAGATCGCTTATATATTGGTTTACAAGATGGTCTTGCTAGCATGCGCTATGACAACGGCAATTGGCATGATGAAGGTCAAGTCCCCGGTGTCAAAGGCAATATAAATAGTATTTTAGAATTAGATAATGGCGAGCTGTGGTTAGGCTCGTTAGCGCATGGTGTGTATCAATTAATTATTCCGCAACAATGGCAAGGCGGTAATTCTGTGCCCTTAGCGTTGAAGCGTTTTGCTAAAACCGCTGGCTTACCTAGTGCCAACCGTAATGCTGTTTCAGTATTTAACCAACAACTGCTTATTGCCACTGTTGCCGGCTTTTACCGCTTCGATCGAATAAAAGAGCAGTTTTATTTAGACCAAAAATTGGCTGCTGCTTTTAGCCAACCCCAACCTTGGGTGCGTTTACCCCAAGAAGATATCGCCGGTAATTTATGGCTATTAACGTGGGATAACACTGACGGCAGTCGCCGTGCTGGTGCTTTATTGGCCGACAATTCTGGGCAGTATCGTTGGCAGGCCGCAGCCCTAGAGCCTTTAAGAGATATACCCTTTGATACCTTAATGATTGATCAAGCCAATACTATATGGTTTGGTGGCGCCGAAGGTGTGTTTCGCTTTGCCAGTGAAGAGCACCAAACCATTACTACTAAAGCCCCACTAATACGCCAGCTGCGTCAAATTGGCGATGCTAATGTGCTCTTTTCAGGTACTGCTATGTCTACACAACAAGAATTGGCCTTAGCCCCCAACGTTAATAGTTTACGTTTTGTTTATGCTAGCCCTAATTACAGCCATCTATTTACGCCACAGTTTCAAGTTAAATTAGAAGGTTATGATAAAGACTGGTCTGAATTCAGCACTGAGCTGTATCGTGACTATACTAATTTGCCCAGTGGCGATTACCAATTTATGCTGCGCAGTCGAGATAACCAAAATGAACTGTATTTATCCCAGCCATTACAATTTAGTATTACTAAAGCGTGGTATTTAACTAGTTATGCCTTATTCAGTTACTTGCTGCTATTTGCTTTAAGCCTGTACTTAATACTTAAAGGCTATTATTACTCACTGCAAAAAGATAAAGAAAAACTAACTCTGCAAATACAGCAACACAGTGCCGACATGCAGCTCACCATGAAAGAACTCCAACAAGCAAAACTACATGCTGAAGCAGCTTCTGTAGCCAAGGGTGAGTTTCTGGCTAATATGAGCCATGAATTACGCACCCCGCTAAATGCTGTACTTGGCTTCGCTGAACTCGCCCAAGAATGTAATGATCCTATTAAGCGCAATAGCTATCTGCAAAAAATTCAAGCCTCAGGCAAAGTTTTACTCAGTGTGATTAGTGACATTTTAGATTTTTCAAAAGTAGAAGCGGATAAGCTACAACTAGAGAGTCTGCCTTTTTCGCTGGTCGACACGGTTGAGCAAGTCAGCGATATCTTTAGTAATCAGCTACAACATAAACCGCTTAAATTCAGCAAACATATTGATAGCAACATACCTACATTAGTCGCAGGCGATGCTTTACGCTTAAGCCAAATATTAATTAACTTGCTAAGTAACGCTATAAAGTTTACTGAACGCGGCGAAATAACCTTAAGCATCACGCAAAGCCAACAACAGCATAGCGGGCAAACATTAATTAACTTTAGCGTAGCAGACACCGGTATTGGTATTGCGCTTGAACAGCAAAAAGATTTGTTTACCGCTTTTAATCAAGCAGATAGCTCTATCAGCCGTAAGTATGGCGGTACCGGTTTAGGCTTAGCCATTAGTCACCGTTTAGTGAAATTAATGGGCGGAAACTTACAGTTAAGTAGTCAGAAAGGCGTCGGTAGTCGTTTTTATTTTAGCTTGCTGTTTAATCAGGTGCCGCCACAAGCAGCGGGTTCTAATTTTACAGCCACAATAGCTGCAACCGGTTCAGCAACCAGTAAATCAAGTGAAGCCACTGCTGTTACTTTAGCAAACCAGTCAACAACAGCGCAGCAAGAGCCCAAAAGACTTACCCCAGCGCAACACACCGTATTGTTAGTAGAAGATAATTACTTTAACCAAGTGTTAGTACAAATTGTGTTACAAAAATTAGGCTATCAAATATTAACGGCTAATAACGGTGAGCAAGCACTAACTATGGCCCAACAGCAACCAGTCTCGTTAGTATTAATGGATATAGAAATGCCCGGCTTAAACGGCTACGAAACAACCGAGCAATTACGTCAGCTAGCCAATTACGCCAACACACCCATTATTGCCATGACTGCCCACTGCAGTGAAGACATTATAAAGCAATGTTACAGCAGCAATATGGATGACGTGCTAAGCAAACCGTTTAGTCACGCCGAATTAATGCAAAAGCTTGAGCGGTGGTTAAGTTAACGGTTAACGAAATATTGCTAATATTGTTGGTGGTGCCTATTGCTACAATAAAAACGCCATGTCCTAATGGACATGGCGTTTTAAAAATTTATTGCTGCACTTTAACAGCCAGTAGCAATCAGTTTAAATTTGCTGAGTCGCATAGCTAGCTTAATTTAAGCCACTTAATACTTACTATGCTGACCAAATATACTGACTAAGAATACTGACTCTTAAAGTTAGACTCTGCCGGTTAAAAAGAGTATCAGCACAATAAGTAGTATTAACCCACCTATGCCGCCAATAACGACGTTCTGCACTACAGCGCCGGCGATTAATAGTAATAATACCAATCCAACTAGACCTAATCTCATAATATATTCCTCGTTACTGTTAATACTATTTTTAGGAATCTAACAGTTATACTCATTCATCACGTTACCGCTGCACTGCATACACACGACGCACCGCTCCAGCACCTAAGTGACCACCAATTAATCCAGCTAACATACCTAAAGCCGCAGCAATAAACGCTGACCATAATACAGCTTGCGTATAAGTGCCCACCGCTTCGGTTGCTTGGTTTAACTTGGCTTTAGCTTTATCAATAAATTGTTTAGCTTCTTTTTCTGCACCGTCAACAATTGCTTGAATATCCTGTTCAGACAAACTGGTATTAACTGCAAGCACATCTTTAGCCATTTCTGGTTGCCCCATGATTAAATATTGGCCAGCTTCCAGCATGGTTTCCTGATCTAACTGTTGCAACGCGCGATTAACTTCTTGTGTTGATACTTCTGAGCCAGCCATATTAGCGATAGATTGACTCATCGCATTTCTAGCGTCATTAAATTGTTCATCTAGCCATTGTTCGGCTTGTATCGCACCATCAGATTTACTCCAGCTTTGTACTTTTTGCTCGGCTCCATTGATAATCGAATCAATTTCAGCATCTGATAAGTTGCTACGTTGCGCTAACTCAGTACGGGCTTTATCTGTATCACCAGCAATTAATGCACTGGTGATAACACCGGTGTCTTCAGCATTTAAAGATTCTATTGCCGAGCGTACTTCGCCTTGATCTGGGCTATTGGCACCGCTGCCGGTATTGCTGATTATATTAGATGCTTGGCGTTTAATAATTGCCGCGATACTGGTCGCTACTGATTCGGGTAAACCGCTATTTACGTCAGCACCTGAGGCTTTGGCTATGACGGTGGTACTCACCTTATTGGCTGAACCCATAGCGCCACTGATGGCATTTACTACACCACCGACGCCAGCTGCACCCAATAAGATAATAAGCACTGTACCCACTGACCAAACAGTCAGACCATGCAAGGCGCCAATACGATCATCAGCAGTTCCTGACATTTTGGCAGCAAGAAGCCCACCAGCGAAGGTAGCAATAAGCGTGCTTAGCAATATCCAAATTATGGAACCTATACCTAAACCGTCTCCCATGGCTGATAAGTCGGTAGCATCTGCAATACCTACTCCAATTGCAGAGCCAAGTAACAGCATCAGCCAACTAATGGCAATAAATAAGCTGACACCGGCCAATACCGCTCCCCAACTTATACGATGCCCCACGGGAACGTTAAAAGTAGCCCCAGCTACGGTAGATGAATTGTGTGTATCTATAACCATGATGATCTCCTGGATTAAATAGACGGCCGCTGCCTTAACTCAATCAGCTACCGTAGCGTTAGGTGATTAACATTTAATGCAGAAAGTGTTTCGCAAGATTTAAGCCAAGCTTAATGTTAGGTATGTTTTAGTGATCGCGCTTAGTAGCCACTTTAGGTCGGCCCTAAGTAAACTCCGGTTTCTGTTGAAGTTAACTTTTATTTAATTATGGTTAGTCACATTTTTTTGACTGTATTTAAGCGCGCACATGCTATACCAAGAAGACATAACAGCAACATAAATCTGTAACGGTTACCGATTGGATCGTAAGATTTACAAGGTGTTATTTAGAACAATAATAATATACTGCTGCCTGCAATTGATTAACTCAGTTTGTATAAAAAGGGTAATAAAAAAGATAACCCCAACCAGACAATAAAGGTTAATGGCACACCCACTCGCACAAAGTCCATAAAGGTATAACCACCCGCATTCATTACTAACAGGTTGGTTTTATAAGCCATAGGCGTGGCATAGCTCATATTGGCGCCGAACAGCACCGCGATAACAAAAGGTTCCGGATCCAGCTGCAGTTGCTGCGCAATGCTAATAGCAATAGGAGTACCAATAACGGCTGCCGCATTGTTAGAAACGATATTGGTTAAAATAGCCATTAATAGCATTAGCCCAGAAAGAATAACCGGCGCTGAAGCTCCGCTGGTTACCGCAACAAACACCTGCGCCAAATATTCAGCACCGCCAGTTTGTAACATGGCCGAGCCCAACGCTAAACTCGCGACTACAATCATAATTACCCTAGTGCTTAAAGCCATAGAAGCATGGCGCCAAGATAAGCAGCGGGTTAATAACATGATTAATACCCCACACACCGCACTAATAGCAATAGTGGCTAGACCAAAGGCAGCAACGATAACAATGCCGGCCATAATAAATAATGCGGTAAGCGCCTTGTCGGTATACGGCAAGTCAGCGGTTGCATCCAGCACCAGTAAATCACCGGCTCGTTTTATTTCTGCTATTTTTTCATCCTGCCCCTGCACCAACAAAATGTCACCGGTACGCATCCGCACTTGCTCTATTTTTGAACGCAAGGTTTCTAGTGTGCTACCTTTGCGCGATATCGCCAGTACCAATAACTGATATCTATCGTCAAAGTTAATTTGCCGCAGAGTCATGCCTTGTAACGGCGAGCCTTGCACCACGATAATTTCAGCGATTTGTTGACCTGCACCCGACAATGGATGTTCTTCATCGACAGCAGTGTCTCCCACATATAATGTCGCCCCCAGCGCTCGTTCAAATTCTTTAAGGTTATCCGGCGTATCGTTGACTAATAATCGATCGCCAGCATGAATATGAGTATCGGGCAGTGGCATTAAAAAGGTGCCACTACCACGCATGATCCGCTTAACTTCCATTATGCCACCGGTGGCTGCAAATAATTCTGATAGGGTTTTATCAACCGCAAAGCCCTCATCCAGAATAACCAATTGAGCCGAAAATATTCTGGGCGAGGTATCAGTCAGTGTCGCTTGTCTGGGCGGTAACAGCAGTGGCGCGATTAACCACAGATAAAGAATAGCCAGTGAGGCAACGATGGCCGCAGGGATAAAAAAATCAAACATCTGTATTCGTGGTAATCCCATATCCGCAGCCACAGACACCACTAACAAGTTAGTCGAAGTACCAATAGTTGTACTCATACCACCCACTAGCGTCGCAAACCCCATGGGCATTAATACTCTTGTAGACGATGTACCCGTTCGTAACGACACACTAATCAGGATGGGTAACAGCAGAATAACGATGGGAACGTTATTAATAAAGGCACTAAGAAAGGCGCCGATAATAAGTGTCAGCAACATACTCAGTTTTGGGCTGTGTTGCCACAAACGAGCCAAATTTCGCCCCACCGGCTCAAGTGCACCCGTACGCACCAAACCATGACCCGCGATCATCAGCGCACACACCGCGATCAATGCCTCATGACCAAAACCGTTGAAAAACGCCACTGCCTCAAGCGGCTCACCCTCTGGCGTAATATAAGGAAATGCCGTAAAGCCACAGGTAAGTAATACCAATATAATTAGACTAGAGGTTTCAATAGCCATTTTTTCGCGGCTAAACAACACCAGCGCAAGTACAACTAATCCCAGCACAGCTAAGGTATGCGGTTCAGGCATAGGTGGATAATTCATTGGTTATACTCGCCTGTAGTTACATTTCAATTAGATTAACCTGTAATTAAAGAAGCTTGCAGTTAGCCTTGCCTGTAATGAAAACAACCTGAAACATTAGGCATTTCCCACTCAGTTTTAACCGCTATAAAATAGTACCAACAGCAAATAAATTCCGCGGGAACAAACAAATAATAGAACTGACCTAGCAAAATGTCAGGCCGTTTTAAGAAAAAACGGCACAAAACCAATAAATTAAACGTAGGTAAGTTAAAGCTGGCTAGTCGCTACCTTTAATTACAGCTGCTACTCTCGTTTGGTGACTTCAATTTTGATAAATTCTGGTAAATTTGGACCTTGCTAAAAACTAAACTGTGCCTAATTGTGAGCATTGTTCTGTCTATTTAACTCTAACCAACCTTACATGTATCAGATCATTTCCTTGCAACAGTGTATTTTTATCGATAATTTTCCAAGCTTCTTCAAATTCTTCGTTTTTGAATACCAGATAACTTTCCTTGCCTGATTTACGCACAAATACCTTGTCGTATTCAGAACGCGCACCTTCATCTTCCATGTAATCTGCACCGATTATAATGTTATGGTCTCCCATATTACCTATATATGCATTTACCGGCTCATTAGATGACCCCATAATAGCTACGTACTCCCCCTCATAGCCATGACCACAGCCCAACATAAAGCTTATCACTGCCACCATTAGGCTATATTTTAACACCTTCATATATGTCTCCATTTTTAAGTTGATACCTAACTCTGTGCACTTGTTTTCGGATAGGCAACTGCGCTCTTGCCCTAATATGGCGCCGCTAATTAACTAGTTTGCATATTGTTAACAAAACTTGCAGCCATTTACCATCTATACTTGAAAAAAGATTAATTTTATCAAGGTAACAGTATGGTTTAACAATAGTTAACCCCTAACCCTATACCTCAAGTTAAGAGGCTTTGTAATAGATGTGTCTGCTGAAGTTTGATTAACATATGCTATAAAGGTACAATTTTTGAATGTACTAATGGCCTATCTTATATAGAGAAATAATGTGGATGAAACGTATATTTATTGCCGCTATTTTAGGCGCAGCCTTATTTATGTCGATGGCTCTGCTCAGTAATGTTGGCCCAATGGAGCGCCAGTTGCATGACGCCGCTGCAACGGGTGATAGCCGTCAAATAGCAGTGCTACTTAGCCAAGGGGCTAATATCGACGCCCGCAATGCTTTAATGCGCACACCGCTAATGCTTGCCACACGTGCTAATCATATCGAGGCCGCCAAGTTGCTAATTAACGCCGGTGCAGACGTTAATGCCAAAGATGCGATTCAAGATAGCCCTTATCTATACGCTGGTGCGCGCGGGCACCTCGAAATTCTGCAAATGACACTTAACAACGGGGCTGATTTAGCTAGCACCAACCGCTATGGCGGCACGGCTATTATTCCGGCGGCAGAGAGAGGGCATGTTGAAACAGTGCGCACACTTATCCAAGCTGGTACTGACATTGATCAAATTAATTACTTGGGTTGGACCGCTTTACTAGAAGCGATTATTCTCGCAGATGGCGGGCCTCGTCACATTGCTATTGTTCAGCTGCTGCTAGACGCAGGTGCCAACGTCAACTTGGCAGACAAAGACGGTATTACACCGCTACAACATGCGCGCCAGAGAGGTTATACTGAAATGGTTAACATTTTGGAAAAAGCGGGGGCTAAATAAGCCGCGCCATTGTTAACAACAGCTAATAATAGCGCAGTACCTATTTGTTTATGTTGATAAACCATTGCCCTTCTCCTTGAACAGCTAGTCTTTTTTATCTATGGTTACCTCAATAGATTTACTATCACCTGCAAACCACTTCTGCACATACAAAGTACCCACGATAGGCGCGGTTCCTTCATCTGGCATCTCTTTATAACGCACACTGTTTTTGGTTTCTTTTTCGTATACAAACTTAACTACTTTTTTGGTCATTAGCTATTCTCTCTATAAGATAAGCCGCATCACTACAGCGACACAGCTGTAACCTAGCCCGGCAACTGCGGGCAATATGCTCATAGCAAAGCCGGGAGCCCGCCATAACGGATTATGTTTATAAGCTAACCAAAATATAATACGGCCGATAAAAAAGATAGCAGAATAGATTGGTAATAAACTTAGATAGTTAAAGGGAAGCAGCACAGATAACGCTAATGTCGTTAAGGCGAAAAGAACAACTTGTTCATGAGTATTAGATAACACCCTCAGGTTAACGGCCATGGCGTTTGAATTAGCCACAACTAGTAGTGGATTATCGGATGGGTTACCAAAGCGTTGCAAGCCGACTCTAACAATAGTGACTAAAAAGAATGCTGTGGGAAATACTAGGCAGGCTATGGCAAGCTTAATTCTGTGCAGCAACTCAACTTCATGGCTAAATTTAGGGCTAACTATATACAGCAGAACAAATAAAAATAACGTCGCGATAACACCAATAACCATGCCAGTTTTCACGACTTTGTTATTCTCTACTTGAGTCATTAATGACGCTCCGCCGACTATAACGCCGTTATATATTTTAGCTGGCTTTCGTGCCAGCAGCTCAGCTATTGTTCGTCCGATATAGTCACCAAGATAATTCTATTGGTGCTGCCTTGATGAATAAGCAAATTACCCTCAGCGGTTGGCCGCATATGCCTGACAATACCGGCATAAATACCCCCTGATGGAATAGGCCAGCTTTGAAATTGTTCGGTCTTGGGGTCTAACCGAACGAGGGTATCCGGTCGCATGCCTGATTCGTTGTACCAGATAATGTCATCAATAACCGCAATGGCGTAAGGGTGAGATTGTGTTCCACTTGGCGATGGCCACTCTTTGCTCTTTCCAGTGACCGGGTTAAACTGGCCCAAGCGGCCTTGACTAGAATTGACATACCACACCATGCCATCACTGCTGAAATCTAGTCGCCTAATCTTGGTTTTTACATCAGGCAGTTTATATTCCTGCACTGCCATCGTCGTTGCATCTACTTTAACCAAGCAGTTGCTACCATTACAGGCCACCCACGGATTATCATTGCCATCAATTTTAATGCCATATGGCCGAGAATTTGCCGTCGGCATTGATATAAGCTTGATCTCGCCAGTTGCTGGCGATAGCCGCCCTACCTGATTACTGTGCTGTAAGGTAAACCACATCCGGCCATGGCGATCAAAGATGGCGCTATGCGGATCTTTCGCAGCAGGATCCGGCATCGCATACTCCGTAATCTTGCCTGTTTCGGGTGCAAAGCGGCCTACAGTGCCATTTTTATTGCCGGTGTACCAAATGTTACCTGTACCATCCACAGTAACCGTATGCGGCATCGCGCCTGCTGGCAAAGCAAATTCTTCCATCTCGCCGGTCTTAGGATCAATTCGACCTATGACATTAGCCCATTGCCCCGCCCACCAAATGCTACCATCCGCGGCCTGAATAGGATCCCGCGCTCTTTGGCCAAGAGTAGGAACAAGCCATTCTTTGAAGTTGATAACACTATTGCCCGCGACTAGAGTTGGGCTTAGTTGATTGTGCGCTGGGAAATGCTCGGCTAAATAACTAATAATTAATGCTTGCGATGGATGTTCTGACAAATCAATCATGCTACTGATCAACTCTTGCCAGCCTGCACGGCTATAGCCAGAGCTCTGGTTGATTCTATTACTTTGATGACAACTGCTACATAGTTGTTGCACCAAAGGTTTAGCCTCACCTTCTGGCAAGCTGTTGGCATGTGCTGCTGAAGTGGCCGCTAAGCCAAAGCCCAATGGCAACAGTATTGCCGTAAAAAATAAGACTTTCATCAAATTGCTCCCAATATGTAAAGCAGTGACCTCTGGTTAATTTAGAACAATAGCAGCGAATAACAACAGCTGAAACTAATAACATCTGGATCTGCCTCTTAAGGTTTCTCCAGATGTTAAGACTAGATCTTTGTTTAGAGTTTGTTGAGCCCCTTTTAGTCGGGGATAAAGCGGTTCGCTTAAGCGGGTTCAGGCCAAGCGAATTCAGGGCGTAGGCCTTCATAAACCGGACGACCGTCAGATGGCTTTGGGTAGCCTTTTGTTGTGTCGTAAAATGCGTGATAAGTGGGCTCGGGAAACTCTGCTACTTTGTAACCCATGACGTTTGGCACTGCGACGCGAATGCGTTTTTGTTTGTCATCAAGCATCAGGGCGGAACCACAATCGGCACAGGTGCAAAGCTCCAGCGGTCCGCTTGGGTTATCCTTATTGAATGGCTGACGGTTCATTTTTCGGGATGATCAACCGTGAGATCGGAGTGCTTAAAAAAGGCCACATGCGTGCTCTGCTGGCCTGTCACACCCTTGCATACATTGCAGTGACAAACGTGGTTATCAATCGGTTCTGCCTGGGCTTTAATACGAACATGTTCGCAGCCACCTATATAGGAACTGGTCATAATTTCTTTCCTTGTGGGCAATCCGGCTGGATCGCAACTTCAGTGAAAATAAATAACGACAGAAGCCTTAATGTCGGCCTCCGCCGATGACAGTTGCACTTAACATTATTCACACCGGCAAAGCCGGTACAAGTTGTTGCAAGCCAGTGATGCTATTGGTGTGGATGGATGTCTTTCGCTTAATAAGTGTAGTAGATACATATTGTGTGGCAAGCGATGAGTATATGTATACGCAGATAGGTTGCCTTAACTCTCCACAGTAGTGTTGAATAACCAGGCAACCCTTAACTTGTTAATGCAGCTAAACACCATTTTTAATGAAGCTTAGCTAATTTTACCTGTTTCATTCCCAGTGCTTGGGCTACGTCATACATCGCTTGGTTAAGTATTTTATGGGTGATCTTATCCTCCTCATAACTGGCATGGCTATTAATATCTATCATTACCTGATTATGCAGTTGGTTAGAAAGCGCTTTATCAAACAGGTAACCACTCCAAAAAGTACCATCCGGCGTCGTGCCCGCCTGGACTAGCGTTTTTGCTAACTCTGCCCCCGAAAGCTCAGCTGGCTCAGGCATAATCACACCCGCTTCAGCAGCGCGCTTAAGACCAAAGCCAATAGCCGCATCCATACCGCCAAGAAAGGTATTTACTTCATCTTCGCCATATTGCTTGGTCAGCTTAGCGACTTCAGCATTCACGGTTTCTTCTCCGAGCATGGCAACCAAGGCGCTAGCAAAACTAAAGTTATCAGCACCACCACCGGCTTTAACCAATGCACCGGTAACGGCCAATGCCGGTTCACCGGTGTAGATAGCACCGCCAAACATATTTATGCCAGTCTGCTGTTGTTGCATATCCATAGCATGCTCGGTATCAGCAGCTAACACTGGCCCGGCAGAAAACGCAGCCATAGTCGCTATAGTCGCTGCCAGTATCATTAGTGTCGTTTTCATCATCATTCTCCTTTGGTTGTTATAAAGGGCGGAATAAAGGTCAGTTCAAACTGGCTTGATCATTCCGCAACGAATAAGTTCTGTCATTACCAGAGCGGTAACCGCATCGCAGCGTTTACCCGCAAACTCAAATGTATCAGATGCTTGGTTTTCTACCCGCTGCACCAGATCTTTGCGCAACATGTCGCGTGCCCGCGATAAACGTTTTTTAACCACGTCCTCACTAAGCTGCAAGCAAAAAGCGCAATCAATCACCGACATCCCCTCTACCGCACGTAGCATAAATACACTGCGATACGTATCTGGTAAGCGCCGAATAGCCGCTTCTAGCAAATGCTTTATTTCTTGCTGGCTAACCGCCCCTTCCGGCGTATGTTGATCGGCGAAATCGGTCATATTCTGCTCCCCGTCTAATTGGCGGCGATGCAAAATAGTGACGTTGTCATCCAACGACACTTCCGGGCGCTGACGGCGTTTAATACTAATTGCTTGGTTAACCACAATACGGGTCAGCCAGGTTTTAAGTGACGCGCAGCCCCGAAAACCATCCATGTTTTTAAATGCACTTAAATACGCTTCCTGCACCGCTTCTTGTGCCCTATCGTCATCATCCAGCACCCCTCTTGCGGCACGAAACAACGCCCGATTATGCCGACGCACTATCAACTCAAAAACCGCGCCATCGCCCAAGCGCGCTCGCGCTAGTAAATTAATATCAGTTAACTCGGTCAGTGGTATCGCTGCTTCGGCTTTTGAATTAGTCATACAGAGAGTCTCCATCCCGGTATTGCTGCTCATACACTATTAGACGCAGCCAATTAAAATCGGTGACATTTATTTTAAAAATGTGCCAGCTTTTATATACGCTGAATATTAGCGCACTAATTAATTATTGCAGGCTGCTTGACGGTAAGAGGCGAAAATACAAGGCTTTAGAACAGATTGACGGCTATAAATTCAGATAATCACTTCAAATGTAACCCATAAAAACAGGGCTTTTCTGGGGCGTTTTTTTCAAATGATGGCAAGGGGGAATCAACTAAACGGTTATATCAGGAACAAGCAGAACCTCAGCTAAACCAACTGCAATAGTCAGTAAAGTGCGAGAGCGAGTAGTTTTCTCGCTTATAATCCAAGGTCTTCTCGCGAGGCAAGACCGAGCTTTTCAACCAGCTCGTCTGGGATAGGTTTACGCAGGGAAAAAGTAACGCCAGTTTTGCTAGCTTTGAGTCCAGAAGCCGCAATATCTTCAGCATGGGCAATAATTGCGCCCTTGCTTACATAGAGGCCACATTGCTTACTAAAAGCCGCATAGCCTGCGATGATCGATTTTCCGAAGCCGAAACCGGGCATATCGTAGGCGATTAACTCCTCCGCGTCAGGAAGGGTTTTAGCAAGTTGCGCCCGAAGTTGCACCAACAGCGGCTGAAACTCTTCCGGGGCCGCAGCGATATAGGCGTCATGGTTTGCAAACTTTGTCATGTCCAATCCTCTCGACAACAAGTTATAAGCTACGGCATCAGTTTATGCGCGCGCAACTTATGAAGACTTAATGGCCTTTTTAGCTTTTACTACTCGCGAGCATGGCTACTCCCCCCAACAAAGCCATACAATTTGCGTTAAAAGGCGAGGTGCAAAGCGAACCAACTGTTTAGCTTTCGTTTGAGTTATTTTAGCCGTTCATTGACTTCTGATAAGCTAAAAACAATGGTTTTGTTGTCCGAAGTTATATTCATTTTTTTATTATCTTTTAAAAAAACCAGTTTATTTGCTTCTTCATGATCAAGAATCCAACCTACAGAATTTTTCTGCACTCTATAAAAATCAATAATATTTTCATCATGGTCAGAATAAGAGAATACCCAGATAGGCTTATCACCTTGTCCGCTAGCAATACCCATACTACTGGTTAGATTAGGGTGCGGAGTAAACCCTAATGCTTGTAATTTACTACTAGCCGTAAATTGAAAATACAGAACAATTATTATAATTGGCACTAAAACAAATATTATGAAAATGATTCCACCCACAGTACCAGGGAGTAGATATCTTTCCTTTTTTATAAAGACTAAGTAATACAATGCCATGGCGAATACTAATATAAAAATAAGCAATGCAATTAATATATTATCCATCTGCTGTACTCAATCGTATAACGCCGCTAACCACAGCAAAATAACTCTCTAACAAGCGCAGCGACTGATGTTGCTTAGCCGTGTTAGGCACTAAACATTGATATATCAAGTTCAACGCTATCTCCAAGCCAATAAGCATAAATAGTATGATCATTTAGATCATTACCAGACAGAGCATGAATCAACACCGTAAGGCCTTTTCTGTTTTGTTCAAGCCAAAGCACCAACTGATCAAAATGCTTAGCGCCAAAAGTAATTTGGCAGCTCCATTTTGGATGAGGCCCTACCATTGCCTGATGGATACGACCCACTTTAAGGTTAAATCGCTCACCTGCCTCTTTACATAACTTTGCAGCAAACTCCAAAGTTTCTTGCTCAAAATAGACATGGGCGTGATAAGCCCTATGAGAATTAACAGGGCGTTTAATCTCTCTCATTACTTCTCCTATATTGCTTAACCCTTGCTAACTGCCGCGTAGCCGCTGGCGCAGCATCCCTGTGACCGAGGGAAACTAAATTAATCAACTTGGTAGAAGCGGCAATCTTATCGTGCTCAAACCCTAGCATATATATACTGCCTGCCATAGATGAGTGTGGATGCTTGAAAATATTCTTTCGCCAATAGCCCAAATTTTTACGATATCCCGGCTGCAGCTCGTGCGCGAGTTCGAACATCCGCAGCATGAGCCAGCCCTTGCTTATATCGATCTTCAGCAGCGGATACTTCCTCACCATCGCCATTAGCGGCTAATATAGCTTGCGATAATACTTGATACAGAGCGGCTAAATGGGCTTGGTAAGCTTCTTCGATTGTCTTTTCTACTTGGTCCATTTTATTCTCTCATTCAGGTGGACAAATAAATAACAATAAGTGAATCCTTAGACTTCTAAGGGTGCCAACGGGACTTCCCAGCTTTCTCTAAAAAGCATATCAATTAGTATTTCTGTTAAAAGAATGTACGACTGCAAAGTATCCTTTTTGTCTTGAAATTCGAAACTTGATCCAGCGATTTTAAAACTAGCAACTGAACCAAACAAAGCTCTGATTTCCCGTCGAAATATAAATACAATTACGCCGAACACCAAAAGCCAAAACAGCGAGCTCATTAATTGAAGTAATACAACATCAGTCATTGAAGTCTCCTATCGGTACTTTCCTATTTACCTAACGCCGCCATAAACAGCGCGATTTTCAGCATCTGTTTATGACCTTATTAAGGGTGTTGGCACTTAAAAAGCACTACTCGAAATGAACTGGCGTAACGGCGTGGTAATGAAAGGAAAGATATAAAAGGTGTTGCTGATGAATGTTACTAGTAAGCGTTCTTGCCACATGCGCATTAACAAAACGTAGTTCATGGTTAATTTTTTAGCAAGGAGTGACAGAATTTTGTGGCGTCGTCCAGTATTGACAAATAGTTGTAGTAGTATTGCGAAGTTGACTCCGAGAAGGCTCATATGTGTTATGTATTTATGACTACTCAGCAACTTTAGCATAATAATTGGGGTCAGATGAAAATTTAATAGGCTATGCTTAACCTAATCTGAGATGGTAAGGCAGCATTATGGCAAGACTTCCCCGAGTGCATTTAGCGGGCGTACCAGAGCATATTATTCAGCGCGGCAACAACCGTCAGGTATGTTTTGCGACTGACGATGATTTTGCAGCTTATGCCCATTGGCTGAAGGAATATTCGGAGGCCTTTGGGGTGCAAATTCATGCTTGGGTAATGATGACCAATCATGCGCATATACTTTGCACAGCGTCTGACAATAGCGGTATTAGCCTAATGATGCAAAGCATTGGCAGGCAATATGTGCGGTATTTTAACCGAGCTTACCAGCGTAGTGGCACCTTGTGGGAAGGACGTTTTAAGTCGTGTCTGGTGCAGCAGGCCCATTACGTAATGGCTGTGTATCGCTATATCGAATTGAACCCGGTACGGGCAGGTATGGTTGAGTCACCTTTTGAGTATCCTTGGTCGAGCTATGCCATAAACGCTCAAGGCGTGCAATCTGCGTTGTGTCAGCCACATGCCTGTTATTTAGCATTGGCAGATACAGCGGCTGAACGGCAGCAAGCGTACCGGGATTTATTTAAGATTGAAGTCAGTGCAGCCATGCTTGCTGATATTCGCAGTACGATAAAAAGCGGCATGGCGTTGGGAAATGATCGCTTTAAACAAGAAATAGAAGCATTAACCGGTCGGCGCCAGCATAAAGAGCAACCGGGTCGACCAAAGTCTAAGCAGAAACAGAATTAATTTTTATCTGACCCCAATTTTTCAACTTTACAATTTTAGATGTTTAAAAGGCCGCCATTAGTACCGATTTTCGGTCGGCTATACAGTATGTGACTCACTACTATTAATTAAACCCAGTAACTCACATGGCGTGACCAACGAAAGCGCGCTTTTTGCATGTGGGTTAATGTAGTCCCCGTTGGTGCTTCTGCGGATGGTGTCATTAGATTGTTGGCTCCGCTCGTTTGGGTCAGATCGCAGGCATGGCCAATTTCGTGAGCAAGCGTCTTTGCCGCTGTTCCGGTTTCAGGCGCTATCAATCCTCTGTCGTCTGAAATAGTTACGTAACTTGTCAACGGCCCAAGCGAACACCCCCGCGAATTTCCGTCGGCCACAGAATTAACGATAAATGCCGTGATCGGTGAACCCCAACCGGTTTGGCTGCGGAAAAACATGACGGCGCTGTTCATCCTAAAAAAATCACCCGCAACTCCAAAATCATCAGCCCATGCGGCTGTCCCGCAACTTGCATCCAATACCTCGGGCGGCGACACCACCGACAGTGTTTCAATAAACTCGTCATCAACTGGAACTAATTTGACGTTCAACTCACGTTTTAGAATATCTTTTGTAAAGTCAATGCAGTCCTGTACCTCTTGCTGTATCGTCAAAGACTTAGAATCAATTTCGCGCAGTATCACCACTTTTAGATACAATGTCTTTTCAGGGCGAATTCCAAGCAAACCCAGCCCAAAATCAAAGCTCCCAGTTAACCAATGAATAAACGAACCAAAACCAGCAAAAATTTGCCCTAAGCCACCAGCAACGGCAAGCCCCAACTTTTTCAATCCATTCCCTATTGATGAAAGAATACTCATCCGCCCTACTCCTTTTATTAGGATAATTAGCATATTTTTGTTAATCAACATAACGCTTACCCACCCCGGCGCATTTGTAGTGACCACAGATAGTGAGCATTGCAAACGAGTTGACGGTGTTTTTATACGATTGTTGTATAACAGATTAATTTCTAACCCGAGCAGAAGAGCCGTTTTACTATTACTACGAGAAGACTCATATGTGTTAGGCTTTTTTGACTGGATATGCTCTAAGGCATAATCTCTATGCCCAAACACTCAGCCAACTCCTCAAGGTCATCTTTGGCTTTGGCAATTGCCTCTTGCATTGCATTTGCATCGCCAGCTTTAGCCGCACTTTTTGCATCCTGTAAATGCTTATTAACTTCGTCATCTTTTTTATGACAATTTTTATGCCGATCCTCCATCCTTGTCCAGCTACGCAATACAAAATTGTATCGGGTAAAAAAATCGTTCACTAATTCAATCAATCGGTCACGACGTCCTTTTTCAATAACATCTTTAACTAACCTTACTAATTCTGCTAATAAACCTGGGTCAATAGCCATGTTGATATCCTCTTTCAGGATGATATTTGTGATACCCATAATCGACTGCGTCTCAGTGCATAAACCGAGCCGTCCCATAGAACGCTTGATGTTAAGGTCATAGTCGGTATTCTCACCTAGAGCATATCTAGCAATTCTTTCAATAAACATAGATTTACTCTCATTCATTCAAGCATACTCCAACAAAATAAATAGCCCATTGCCTCCATAAACAGCGCGATTTTCAGCATCTGTTTTATGACCTTATTAAGGGTGTTGGCACTTAAAAAGCACTACTCGAAATTAACTGGCGTAACGGCGTGGTAATGAAAGGAAAGATATAAAAGGTGTTGCTGATGAATGTTACTAGTAAGCGTTCTTGCCACATGCGCATTAACAAAACGTAGTTCATGGTTAATTTTTTAGCAAGGCGTGACAGAATTTTGTGGCGTCGTCCAGTATTGACAAATAGTTGTAGTAGTATTGCGAAGTTGACTCCGAGAAGGCTCATATATGTTATGTATTTATGACTACTCAGCAACTTTAGCATCGCTATGCTTATTTCATAACGCCAATAAATCTGAGCAATTTCTAATCTTTTTGTTTTTTAGCGATATGTTCACCAACACTAAGGACAATCCGTAACATATGATCTAGGTTTTTCTGAATACTGTTGTTGGCCCAATTCGCCATGAATACCACAGCAAATTTATTCTTATAGTCGACAAAGATATACTGGCCAAAAGATCCGGCGGTGTACATTAAGTTGGCATCCTGAATCATCCAAACTTGGTTTTTGTACTCCTCTTCCATACCTAATATTTTGTACGAAGTTGAGTGTCCTGTGAAAGGGGTGTCGAATGTGGATTGAAAGTAGCTTTCAGGTATTATTCTTTTCCCTTTAAAGACTCCACGCTCTAGCATCATCTGACCAAAGCGCGCTGCATCTCGCAGAGTGATTGTTACCAACAATGCAAAACTGATCCNGTGATGGCTAAACCCCAGCTGGCACCTGCGTGGCCGTCTTCGTCTACGGCAATTGCAGCATCATAACGTGCCTGTAAAGGAAGCCAAAACGTCTCTTCAATAAGTTGCGCATACGGTTTTTCTGTTACACGCTCGGCTATCATCGCTAGCACTTGAGTATTCATATCAACGTAAGTAAACTCAGTCCCAGGTGCGAATACGGGTTTTTGAAATTGACGAATAAAAGCAAGCGTTGAGCGCTGAGTAACGCCCAAAACCTTTGGCTTCAATCCCATGTAAACCTCACTCAAATAACCTAAATCGCCCGCTTTGTTGTAACTACCAAAATCTGGGAATCCGACTTGCATATCAAGCATATGCTGTAATGTCGAACCGTCGAAAACCCCCGCATTCAAGTCCGGTAAATATTCTTTAACATTAGCTGTCAAATCCAATTTCCCTTCACTTGCCAACTTATAGATCAACATGCCGGTAAAGGTTTTCGAAGAAGATTGTAGCAGTTGTATGTTTTGCTTTTGCATACCCTGTCCGTAGGTTTCGAAAGCCAGCTTCCCGCCATGCATGATGGCAAAGCCTTTCATCTGAATCCCCTTCAGTGCTTCCTCTAGTGTGACAATTTGCTCCTGAGCAAGCGTGATTTTAAGTGAGCGAAGGTCCAGGGGATCGTTACTATTTTCCTCCAATGCCAACGCTTCTCTATCAGCATAAATTATAGCCATGCTGACAAATTCAGTTGGATGGTGACTGGCATAGCGACTATACGGCCAATGTTGCCAATTCAGGAGATTAATATCAGCGCGTTCAAACGGCATATCAAAAGGATTATCAAGCACAACATCTAGCTTATTGAATGGCTTATTATCGGCAGATTCTTCTGCAGTAACGGAAACGCTTATGATCGTTAGCAAAAACATCAAGGCACAAACATGTATCTGCGAAAACCGGCGACTATTAGTCCCTTTGAGTGAAGTATTCGGCATTTTTGAGTTCCTTGAAGTGAAATCGATAGCTATCTACGCACTGCATCGGGCAGTATCCCGGTGCGCAAGGCTTGCTCAGCCGCCCAATATTCACCACGTAAATCATATCCGGTAAAGACTATAATGAGGTCCAGTTCGGGAATGACTGTGAGGCGCTGGCCACCAAAACCCGTCGCGGCAATAGCCCTTGGTCTGGCAGTGTTACTGTTTGGCAGCCACCACTGATAGCCATATACTCTATTGTCATCATCGTCATTCGGAGCTGTATCGACGACGTGCGGGGATGTTGATTGGCGGATCCAGTTCTCACTGACCACCCTGTCACCAGCCCACATTCCCTGGTGTAAAACCAGCAGCCCAATTCGTGCCAGATCATGGGCCGAAAGGTACAAGCCGCCCATACTGTCTATCTCGCCATCGGGTGTAGCTTTCCAATAATAATTCTCGATTCCGATTGGATCAAACAGGCGTTCTTCGGTCCATTTATCCAGCCTTTGCCCTGTCGCGGTGCCAATGATTTTGCCCAAAAGAACGCTTGCGCCGTCATTATATTCAAAAGATGTGCCCGGTTCGGTATCCATTGGGTGGTCAAGAATAAACTGTACCCACTCCTCGGCATTCTCAAGACTGACCGTGCTGGTCTTAGGGTCCTGAAAACTACCGTCAGGCTCCCATTCGATGCCGCTTCGCATTGTTAGCAAATCTTCGACCGTCATCGCAGCTCTCCTCGGGTCTGATCTGTCGAACTCATAGGCGGCAAAGAAAGGGAGGACGGGAGCAGAAACCCCCTTGATATATCCGTTGTCAATCGCGATCCCGAGCGCGAGGGAGGTTACGCTTTTTGATACGGATTGCAGTGTGTGAAGTTCTGAACCCTTGTAATATGGATGATAGTCGACATTTTCGTAATCATATTTGGGATCACGTCTGTTTAAGCCAATTCGCTCTTCCGGGCGAACTTTAGCAGCGACAGCCTCATAGTTTCGTGTAAATCGCTCATCTACCACCACGCGGCCATTGCGGATGAGGAGAAAATGATCGACCATTCCGTATTTGCCGGATTTGATTTCCTCGACAAATCGAGTGATAGGAAGCACAGCGATGCCTTCCGCTTCAAGTGATGAAGTCTGCCACTCCTCGCCCGGCCAAGAGTGAGAGCTGGAGTCTTCTTCAAGTGAAGTCTCGTGCTGTACACATCCAGTACTGAGCAGGATTAGAGCGCAAACAGCCGCAGCAAGACTCGTCGAACTTTTTCGCGCCTCAAACCAGATAGATTTCCGAGCATCCGACACAGAAGTCGAACTAGTATTGCCGAGTGTCAGTTTGAGTGTGAAAATTTGCCAAGGTTTGTTCATATTGCATGTCCTCTGGCCACTAACCGCCATACATTCAGTAAGAGAGATCGTCCGCTTCCAGAACTTGAAGAACTACGAGCTAGAAAGATGTTCCGATGCCGCCAAACACCGCCATAAACAGAACGATTTTCAACTTCTCAAAATTAACTGGCGTAACGGCGTGGTAATGGAAGGAAATATATAAAAGGTGTTATTGGCAAAAATTACTAGTCGGAGCCTTTGCCACATACGCATTAACAAAACGTAGTTCATGGTTCATTGCTTAGCAAGAAGTAATTCCTCTTGCGACCAAGATCTATTTTTTCTTAGTTTTACGATCAGTTCTGCATTAGTTTTCATTTTATATTCATAACCAGGTTGTGGAGATACACAGCATCACATACGTTCTCAAAAACATTTACGAATATCATACGACAGGAACCTGAATTCTCTACGACAGATATACGACAGAGGTGTTCTATTTGGACTTCCCTGCTTTCGTCGTTTGTTTTGCAAAAAACGGCCGGCTTGAAGAATCAGGTTTGATGCATTTGTTAGCTATGTATTTCAACAACCTCGGCCTCCTTGAAGTGAATCTGCGCACTTTGAAATACTTGCATTGTAAATTTAGTGTTTGGGACAGATATATCAATTGCGTTACCGCTTTTATTGAACAGCGTAACGATATTCGAAGCCAATTGAATTTTGCTTATAGACGATACTGGGATGACAAGAGGCTGACCTTTGTTAACATTTAGCTTTGTCGGGTTTTTATAAACTAAAACATTTTCCCCGCTATTTTCAAAAACGCGATCAGGCAGAAAAATTAATGGCCTAACTACGAAAGTTAGAAGAACCATTATGACGGCCAACACGACTGAAAATATCAAGAGATCCAAAATACACTCCGTAGTAGCTAACGCCCACGTTCAGGGGCGTCTGTGGAGCGCAGCGGAGCAGGCGTCCCGCTCAACGATTTGTTAGCCGTCAACTGCACGGACTCAAGGAAAAAGCCATAATTGCGAGACGCTGGCGATGACACACCATAGCACCGCAATAAGCGGAGATACTCGCCACACAACAAGCATACCGAACGCGACCACCACAATAGCCAGATCTGCCGAGCTGGTTATGCCAGATGTGAAGATGGGGTTGTAAAGGGCGGCTACTAACAGACCAACAACTGCCGCATTAGCCCCGGCAATGGCTCTGCCCGCCGTCGAATGGCGTGAAACAGCACCCCAGAACGGAAGAACGCCAGCGACCAAAAGGAACCCCGGCAGAAAAATGAAGACCAACGCCGTAGCTGCCATAAGGTACGTATTTTCCAAAGGTGACAATATCGCGCCGAGATAGGCTGAAAAAGCAAACATGGGCCCGGGAATTGCCTGAGATGCACCGTAGCCAGACAAAAACTGCTCTGGAGCGACCCAGCCAGTCGAAACGATAGAGTCTTGAAGCAAGGGAAGGACTACATGACCGCCGCCGAATACCAATGCACCCGTTCGATAGAACGCCTCCGCAACAGATGCGAAATCCGGCCTCCCCGTTGCAATGAGCGGTAAGCCAAACAGCAGACCCACAAAAAGGATAAGCAGCATCCCGCCGACTCGTGGACCGTAGAAAATTTGGAACCCGCTATCATTTTCTGGTGCCTTTATCTCTCGTATAAAATACGCGCCAATAACAGCAGCCACTATAACGACAGCAAGCTGGGCAAAAGCAGAAGACACCAGCAATAACGTCGCCGCTGACAACACAGCAATAGTTCTTCTTAGCGCATCGGAGCACAACTTCTTGGACATGCCTAAAACGGCATCAGCGACCACCGCGCAAGCTACAAGCTTTAAACCATGCACTGCAGCGTCTCCCATGGCGCCATTAAGTAACGGCATAGCGGCAGCGAAGGCTACAAGCAGAAGCACCGACGGAAGGGTAAAAGCGACAAAGGCAGCAAGCGCACCGAGCCAACCTGCGCGAAGCAGTCCGAGAGTAAAACCCAATTGACTACTAGCTGGGCCGGGTAGGAATTGGCAGAGTGCTAGCAATTGCCCGAACTGCTCATCACTCAGCCAACGACGACGCTCAATAATTTCCGCCCTGAAGTAACCCAGATGTGCGATTGGCCCACCGAAAGACGTTAGGCCGAGCTTTAAGAACGCGAAGAATACTTCTGCGGGACTGCCGCATGGCGATTTCATTTTTGTAGTTTCAATCATGAGACACAGCTTCTTTTTACGGCTAACGCTTTGCTCACTGGAAAATTAGGAGCGTAGCGAGTAATTTTTCCAAGTGCAGCGCTTTGTTATACATTTACTTTGGATCTTCTTTAAAATACCTTTTGACTTTTTTTAAAATGAAAATGTAAAAAATGGCTACTGTAATGATATAAATTAAAAGAGCGGATATCATAGCAATTTGGCTTTCAATATAACCTGCAATAAGAAACATACCGTAAATAGCAAGCGCCCAGTAAATAAAACCTAGAATCTCATCGATTAATGTAAGTTTCGATAAGTAATAGGTCCATTTTTTTGGAGTCATAATTAGTCTCTCATAAATTACTAAATTAATTCAGTTTATACTTTATTTTTATTGTATTTTTAAATTGTGCATTGTTTCTTTCAGCAGTTGAAATGGCTTGGACGTACTTCTCTAGAGGCTTTTCCAGTAAAAAGTAGAGTAGTTGCAGATCACCATTTCCCTGCAAAATGACGTAAAGCTTAGGGCTTTTATTTCTAAGACGCATTGCGGCATGAGAAGAGCGCTGCATAAGTCCCTGCATCATAAGTAAGCCTATAGGAGCACCTATTCCTGTAGCCGATGCTCCAGCTGAGACTCCTAGGCGTTTTGCTATTTTTTTAGTTTTACGTTAACTAACAAAGCAACTTTAATGGATTAGCTAGCTTATTTGGGATAGGTGTGGGGTAACTACGCCACTAATTGACTATAGTTTTTAAGCTTTACGATGTTATGAATGAAACAACTGGCTTTAAGCCCGTCGCCTTGAATAGTGCCAGCAACAGGTTAACCGATGAATGTCTGGTGCCCCTGCTGTCAGCAAGGATGCAGAAATCAGCAGGCACTCACTGAGAGTGAGATAAGTGAGCCCTGTGTTTGTTGCAGGCTATCGCCTGGCAACCATGATGACAGATGAAGCAGAGTATCTTGCTGATGGATAACTAACTGGCCGCTAACGCGGCCAGAAGAGCGGCTTTACCTATTGACTCCGAGAAGGCTCATATGTGTTAGCACTATGCTGCTCCAGAGTATTTGTAATCTTTTGACGTAGAGATACTTTCAAAACCAGATACGATATGGAAGCAAAGTGATTCGACATCAGCCACTCTTTGATTAAGAGTTCCTGCAGTATAACGCCCACCTATAGTCGAGGCTTTTTCCCTACCGTGAGCAATAGCATTCCTGTGCTCCTTAATTTCCTTCAAAACCCAAGTATTGACCGTTTCAGGAATAGCATTACCACTAATATGGAAAATATCCCAAATATCTTCAATTTGTTTTTGGGATATATTAATGCCGTCAGTTGGAAAAACGGAATCATCAATTATTGCAGGTTCATCAGAGAACAAGGCATCAAAGAATTCTTTTTTCTTATTCCATATGTTTTTTTTACTGCTACCTAGGAGTGAATTAAATTTATTATCTAATACAGTACATAATAAATATTTCTTATACTCCATCGGTTTGAGTTGCTCTTGCTTTAATATTTCCAAAAATCGAGATACAACATTAGTTATAGTGTATTCAATAGATGAATAAAGAGATATGAAAAGGAAACCCTTTTGTATTTTCAATAACTCAGAACTTTGTTCTGATACTTCTAATGAAGCAATATGGCTTATTAGTTCTTTTGATTGATTCACTCGATCAGTAATTTCCAATTCTACAGCTTGATACATACTACCGAAACCTATCGAAGCAGTAACCGATTCTAGCATTAAGTCGTGGTCTTGAATTAGTTGCACCCGATGTTAGTTTGGTTAAATCCTGATCGTCAATCCAAGTACTAACATTTTTCCCTGAAATATCATGACCAGCCTCAATAGCATCTGCAGCACCAATTGTAATAGCCTCGAAAAGATTATAAGGAGTAGTACTTCGATTTCCCCTTTTAATTCCATCAGGTAGCTCTTCTGCTAATGCTTCAAATGTTTTTTCGAAAATAGTACGATTTTTTTTATAGTTAAAGGAAGTGGTTGCCTCAGACATAAATTCATTTAAAAAACCAACAACACTGTGATCAAAACGGTCTCGATTGTTTTTATAAGCAAAAAACTTGAGTATCAATTCATTCTTACTGCCATCATTGCTTTTAGCAGCAGGTAAATTTACCACTTGGTTGAAATGTTCATTTTCAGCAAGTTCATTAAGAAAATCGTTAAACTGCCCTCTAAATACGCAAGCTCTAATTTCTTGATCGGTTAGTTTTATTCCGCCAGTATTTAAGCGTTCAAAAAGGTCAAAGCGTACTTTTAAATCACTTTTATCACTTAAAGTAGTTACTTTTAATGGTCTTAATGAAAACTTTAGTTTTAATGTCTGTGGTAAATCCTTGTAGGATGCACCATTGAATTCAGTTAGTACTTCTAGATTTTTTAATACTAAAGCTTTATCAAAACCAAATTTTTCTAATTGCTCTTCATTTCCAACAAAATGTATTAATGAGTTTAACCGTTGAACACCATCGATTAACTCCCAAGAGCCATCTTTATTGGCAGCCATAAATAAGCTTGGAACTGGAATTCCCAATAATACTGATTCAATTAATCGTGATTGATTGTCAATAGGCCATCTAAATTGCCTTTGATATTCAGGGGCAATATCAATAATACCTTCTTCCGACATTGAAACTAATTCTTTTACAGATATATCAAACGAATCAAAATCAACTTTTCGAGTTTCTTTGTCGAGTTGATTTACGTAATTTTTCATAGATGTCCCTAAAACTTTGAATTATACACGATAGTTATATCAATAGTGCTAACGCTTATTGGGCGGAACAATCCGGATTTAAACACGGGCTTTTCCGCTTTTGTAAATTTAATGCATTGAACATTACTTCACGTCTCTTTAATTTACAATAGGTTAATAATACAAAGTGATTTTTTTGTTATAAAATACGGAAAAACCCTTCTAACAAGGCAATATTAACACTCCCAACTACACTGTTTATTTAAACAGTTAACTTTAGGGGTAGGCTATGCCTGTATCATCACCCTTCTTACAATATATTGCTGAAGAAATGCATAATTACTGGAAGTATTAACTAAAATAGAAGTTAAACAGCTTTTAGTGATGATTGAACCGCAATATTTGCTATTGGCGCAATAGTTATACGGTAGTGGCTTGCGGTTAATGGAGGCAATGCGGCTGCGGGCTAATGGCGTTATTAGCCCGTTAAGTCAGTTAAAATGCTTTTAAAACCGTTATTAACGCAAATTAGGCCCGAGCCAGGTTTCTGCTTGTTGCTGATCCCAGCCTTTTTTGCTGGCGTATTGCTGTAGTTGATCTTGGTCTATTTTGCTTACAGCAAAGTATTTGGTTTCTGGGTGACCAAAATACCAGCCGCTGACGGCGGCGCCGGGCCACATGGCGTAGCTTTCGGTTAGTTGAATACCTATTTGCGCTTCTACATCTAATAACTGCCACAAGGTGGCTTTTTCAGTATGCTCCGGACAGGCTGGGTAACCGGGTGCGGGGCGAATACCCTGGTATTGCTCGCGAATAAGTTGCTCGTTATCTAGCTGTTCATCGGCGGCATAGCCCCAATATTGGCGTCTGACTTGTAAGTGCAAATATTCAGCTAAAGCTTCGGCGAGTCTATCGGCTAAGGCTTTCACTAAAATACTGTTGTAATCATCATGCTCGGCGACAAATTTGGCCGCCAGTTCATCGGCACCAAAACCGGTGCTAACGGCAAACGCGCCCATGTAATCGGCAATGCCACTATTAACCGGGGCTATAAAATCGGCTAAACAGCAATTAGGCGCTTTATTACGCAACTGCATTTGTTGGCGTAAATTAAACAACCTGCAACGCTCATGCTGCCGCGTATCATCAGTATAAATAATAATATCTTCGCCATCGCTATTGGCCGGGAATAAACCAAAAATGGCTTTACCGGCAACCTGTTGCTGATTAATCATTAAATCTAGCATGTCGTTGGCGTCTTTAAACAGTTTGCGGGCTTCTATGCCAACTTCGGCATGATTTAAAATTGCCGGGTATTTACCCGATAACTGCCAGGTAATAAAAAACGGGGTCCAATCGATATAAGGCCGTAACGTGTTTAAATCGATATCGTTAAACACTTGCACGCCTAATTGCTTTGGTTTTGCCGCCACTAAGTCTAAATTAAGCACAAACTTATTGGCTTGAGCATCGGCAAAAGACAGAATTTTTTCACCCGGCCGACTGCGAGCATGCTGCTCACGCACGACGTCATATTCTTGATTAATCCGCTCTAAATATACCGGTTTATGTGTGGCTGAAATAAGCTGCTGCACTACAGACACGCTGCGCGAAGCATTAGGCACATACACGACGCCATGTGGATAATGCGGTTGAATTTTTACCGCGGTATGAGTTTTAGAGGTGGTGGCACCGCCAATTAATAATGGTAACTCAAAGCCTAGCCGCTGCATTTCTTTGGCAACATGAACCATTTCGTCTAGCGACGGCGTAATTAAGCCCGATAAGCCAATAATATCGACGTTTTCATCTTTAGCGACTTGCAGTAATTTGGCGCACGGCACCATAACGCCTAAATCTATTACCTCAAAGTTATTACATTGCAGTACTACGCCAACAATATTCTTACCAATGTCGTGCACGTCGCCTTTTACGGTGGCTAATAACACTTTACCTTGCGCTCTACTGCCGGACTTTTCTAGCTCGATATAAGGTTGTAAATAGGCCACCGCTTTTTTCATTACTCGGGCCGACTTTACCACTTGCGGTAAAAACATTTTGCCGGCGCCAAATAAGTCGCCCACCACGTTCATGCCGTCCATTAACGGACCTTCAATCACATGCAACGGCCGCTCGGCTTCTAGTCTGGCTTGTTCGGTGTCTATTTCAATAAAGTCGGTAATGCCTTTAACTAAGGCGTGCTCTAAGCGTTTATTGACCGGCAAACTGCGCCAAGCATCATCTACTTTTTCAGCTACACTGCCATCGCCTTTAAACTGCGCAGCAATCTCTAATAAGCGCTCGGTGGCATCATCACGCCGGTTTAAAATAACGTCTTCTACTCGCTCGCGTAATAATTCAGGAATATCGTCATACACACCCAGTTGGCCAGCGTTTACTATGCCCATGTCCATACCCGCTGCTATGGCATGATATAAAAATACTGAGTGAATGGCCTCGCGCACTGCATCGTTACCGCGAAACGAGAACGACACGTTAGACACACCGCCAGATATTTTGGCGTGCGGGCATAAGCGTTTTATTTCGCTGGTGGCCTGAATAAAATCGACGGCATAGTTGTTATGCTCTTCAATACCGGTAGCCACAGCAAAAATATTAGGGTCAAAAATAATGTCTTGCGGTGGAAAGCCTACTTGTTCGGTTAATACTTTATAAGCCCGCTGACAAATTTCCACTTTACGTGCTTTGGTGTCGGCTTGGCCGGTTTCGTCAAAGGCCATTACAATAACCGCTGCGCCATAACGGCGTAGCAGTTTGGCTTGCTGAATAAACTGCTCTTCCCCTTCTTTTAGCGAAATAGAGTTCACTACTGCTTTGCCTTGAATACACTTTAATGCGGCTTCGATAACTTCCCATTTTGACGAGTCGACCATTATAGGCACCCGAGAAATATCCGGCTCTGATGCCAATAGCATTAAAAATCGTACCATGGCTGCTTTACTGTCCAACATGCCTTCGTCCATGTTGATATCAATAATTTGGGCGCCGTTTTCAACTTGCTGGCGAGCAACATCTAGGGCGGTTTCAAAGTCGCCGTTTAAAATCAGTTTTTTAAACCGTGCCGATCCGGTGACATTAGTTCGCTCGCCTATATTGATAAATCGTGCTTGCTGTTTCATTACCACTCCACGGAAAAGGCTTCAAGGCCAGCTAAATGAAAAGTATGATCAGCCGTTTTTGGCTGCCGCGGAGGATAATGCTGTATGGCTTCATAAATGGCTTTAATATGCTCAGGCGTGGTGCCACAACAACCACCGACGATATTCACAAAGCCCTGCTTGGCCCAGTCGGCAATTTCAGCTGCCATTTCAGCAGCGTCTAAATCATACTCACCAAAAGCATTAGGTAAGCCGGCATTAGGGTGCACTGAGGTAAAGGCGGTTGAAACTTTAGATAAGGTTTCGACATAAGGCCTTAATAAATCTGGGCCTAAAGCGCAATTTAAGCCAAAACTGACCGGCTCAACATGGGCTAATGAATGATAAAACGCTTCGGTAGTTTGGCCAGATAACGTACGGCCTGAGGCATCGGTAATGGTGCCAGAAATCATCACTGGTAAGGCGTAACCTATCTGCTCAAATACTTGTAAGACGGCAAAGGCCGCCGCTTTAGCATTAAGGGTGTCGAAAATGGTTTCGAGCATGATTATATCAGCACCACCTTCGATAAGCGCCAGTGTCGATTCGCTATACGCCTCAACTAACTGATCAAAGCTAACATTACGAAAACCCGGATCATTTACCCTTGGCGATAATGAGGCTGTGCGGTTAGTTGGCCCTAACACACCGGCCACATAACGCGGTTTATCTGGCTGCTGGGCGGTTATTTCATCGCAGACTTGCCGAGCAATAGCGGCTGCTTGTTGATTAATGCGCGGCGACAAATCTTGCATTTGATAATCTAACATCGCAATAGAGGTGGCATTAAAACTATTGGTTTCAATAATATCTGCGCCAGCCAATAAATATTGGCGATGAATATCGGCAATAAGCTCAGGTTGGCTTAACACTAATAAATCGTTATTACCTTTAACATCACAAGGCCAATCGGCAAATTCACTGCCACGATAATCGGCTTCTTGTAATTGATGTTGCTGGATCATGGTGCCCATAGCGCCATCTAGAATCATAATCCGTTGAGCTAATTGTTGCCGAAATTGCTCTGGTGTTAAACGCTGTTTTGAAGCTAGTACTTGGCTCATATTGGACTCATTTATTGACTGAGGCTAAATTAACTGAAGCTAAAGGCTGACCAATTTGGCTTAAATCAAACGGTGTCGCTTGATACACATAATAATTAAGCCAGTTGCTAAATAATAAAAAGGCATGGCTTTGCCATAATTTTAGCGGTGGCTGGGTAGCATCATCATTAGGGTAATAATTTTCTGGCAGCACACTATCAATGCCCGCGGCAATATCTCGCTGGTACTCATCATCTAAACTATTTACATCATATTCTGGATGGCCAGTAACAAAGACCCGACTGCCACTGGTATTTTGTAGCAAGTAAGCCCCCGTTGCATTGGCTGCGGCCAAAATATGTAAATCAGGATGTTGCTGGTATTTTTGCTCGGCCACTTGGGCATAACGGGAGTGCGGCACTAAAAAAGCATCATCAAAGCCGCGAACTAAGGGCGATAAGGGTTGTTTAACTTGCTGCCAATACACACCAGATAGTTTTTCGCCGCGGATGTCGCGCTGCAAATCATAATATTGATACAAAGCAGCATGGGCTGACCAGCATAAAAATAAAGTAGAGGTTACATGGCTATCGGCCCAGTCTAAAATATCAGCAAATTGCTGCCAATAGGTAACTTCTTCATAATCCACTAAACCTAACGGTGCGCCCGTAATAATAAGACCGTCATAATTTTTATGCTGCACTGCAGAAAAGTAGTGATAAAAACAATTTAAATGATTTTCTGAGGTGTTTTTACTAACATGATCGTCTAAACGTAATAGCTCGACATCAAGCTGTAACGGGCTATTAGCCAGTAACCGTAACAATTGAATTTCGGTTGCAATTTTATTGGGCATTAAATTCAAAATAGCAATTTTTAGCGGCCGAATATCCTGCTGAGCGGCACGGCTTTCTGTCATTACAAAAACGTTTTCGGCTAACAGGGCCTCAACAGCTGGTAGCTGATCGACAACTTTAATAGGCATAGCTAACACTCAATAGGCTGGGATTAATATCTAATAGCCCTACTGTGCAAAAACAGCAAGCAGATGTCAACATCTAAACGTTTAGATGGCTAAATTAACATTTAATAAAAGTTTAGCAACCCCTCAAGCCAATTGTGCTAAGCCACTAGCTCTGTAACAATGTACTTCCACACGATCATTAGTATTTAATAGCAGGCCAGCATGGCAAAGTATCTGATCTTTATTATTAGTTTATTTTCAGCCTCAGCTGTTTATACGCAAACAGTTGCGCAAACCGTTGCACAAACAAATGCCCAGCCTGTAGCTCAGCTTGCAACCAAACCTGCGGCGCACTCTGTTGTACCAGCCCAAGCACAGTGGCATCGCTTAGCGTTTGAGACCATGGGTACAGCGGCTTACGTGGAATTATGGAGTAAAGATCCGGCATCAGCTGATGCGCTGATTAAGCAAGTACAAGCCGAGTTTGAACGTATTAACCAGTTAATGAGCCCTTATATTGCTAGCAGCGAGCTAAGTATATTAAACGCTAAGGCTAGCAGCGAAAGTATTAGCGTGTCGCCTGAGTTATTTCAGTTACTGCAACGCGCGGCAGAAATTTCTACTGTGACTAAAGGCGCTTTTGATATTACTTTTGCTTCGGTGGGTTTTTATTATGATTATCGCCAGCATAAAAAGCCTGATGCCAGCCAATTACAGCAAGCTAAACAGTTAATTAATTATAACAGTGTGCTATTAACCGCCCCTAATCAGGTGCGTTATGCCAAGCAAGGCGTAAAAGTAGATTTAGGCGGCATCGCTAAAGGCTATGCGGTCGAACAAGCTATTCAGCTATTGGCTAAGGCAGGCGTTAAACATGCGTTAGTGACTGCGGGCGGGGATACCCGTTTGTTAGGTGACAAACTGGGATTTCCTTGGCTGGTGGCGATTAAACATCCGCGACAAGAAGATCGCTATGCTGCCCAGCTACCGTTAATAGACACTGCTATTAGTACTTCGGGTGATTATGAGCGTTATTTTATTGAAGATGGCGTGCGTTATCATCATATTATCGATCCCAGTACTGGCAAAAGCAGCACCGGCTTGCTTAGCGTTAGCGTGATTGGCGCCGATACTACTTATACCGATGCCCTATCTACTAGCTTGTTTGTTTTGGGGTTACAACAAGGCATGCAGCTAATTGAAACCCTAGCCGATTATGAAGCTATTTTTATTGATGAAAATAAAAACATGCACTTTTCTAGCGGCTTAGCCCAAGACTAAGCTCAATACCACACCTCAAGATTGGGCCGCTAGAAAATAAGCTATACCGCTCGATATTGGCTTTGTTGCTAACCTTTATACGATGGGCGCAAAAGCGGTTAATCTATCCATGCTAGCGGCATTACCTAAACCATGAAACGGCGCTACGCTGCTTAACTGGCTTTGCTCGCCATGTAAGGCCATATAATTTAGTAACACGGTCTGGACAAGTAAATTAACGTTATTGGCCGCCATAGAAGATCCGGTTTCTACCGAGCCATCTGGGCGCATAAAGCCAATTTGTTGATGCTTGGCTTGCTCTGCCGCATTGCCTCCGAGTAAAGTGGGTCGGCCTTGTGGATTGTAAACCAAGATAAAAGACGCGGCAGTAGACGAGTTATCGCCAGTCCATTCGCCTTTACCCCGACCAAATTCCGACTCGTCTATTCGGCCATTACTGGCGACCGAGCCATCACTGTAGATATACATCATAAGCGGTTTATTGGCCCGAGCTGCATATTCTAAACACGCACCAATACAACGGCCTGCACGTAAATCGCGTAATTCACCGGTACCACGCTCACCAGTATGATAATCAAAGCCACCCATGGTAATAGATCCTGCGCCAGCAAAACCATTTACCACCAATTTCATAACGGAGGCGGTCTTTCTAAATTCAGCATCGCTATTAAATTCATCTGCGCTAAATATACCTGCGGCACCAACAATATCGGGATCCGCTGCCGGATCTAAGGTTGCGGGGTTACCAAAGCGGTCGGCCAAATCGGCACTTTTAACATAGCCACAACGCACTAAGTCTTTTATCACCGCATCTTTAGTAATTTTAGTGTTTACTTGGCTAAGCTTACTGTCGCTAATACGCTGAATAGATTCCATTACGGCAACGGCATCATCTTGACTCAGCAAACCAAATAAATCACCGACATCTACTAAGCCGGTGACATCGCTTGGCCGGTCGATCTTAGTCGGTCTAAATTCAGGGTTATTAAAGGCTAGCGGTGCCATTGAATTAGCACCCGAGTCGGAACTGCGCGAGCCAATAAGCGGCATTAACGAGCCACTGGCTCCAGCTTTAGCGATAGCATACATAGGGTTATGTGGGTTATTACTGGTATCGTTTTCAGAGCGGCTTGGTAACACTGCACCATTGGTCATGGCCTGCGTTGCCATACTGGTGCGCTCTAATATGCCTTGTAACATGGCCGAGTCGCTATGAAAGGCTAAGCCTAATTGCTGATTAATAAAACCACCGGCTGGATCGGCGGCATTCACCGCACCCGGTACCATGTCGGCTGGAATACCTAATTTGCTATAACCTTGAGTGGATAAAAAATCGTGTTGACCTCCTGCCCCACCAATTAACACGTTAGAGCCGGCAATACTGGCTCCCCCGGCTAAGTCAAAACAGATAAAGGGTATTTTGCCTGCGCCTTCTACATTAATACCGCATTGCCGTTTTAATAACTCTAAATCAGGCGCCAGCTCAGCAAATGCATTAGATGGATTAGCAAACATACTCATGACTGAGCCTGTCGTCAGTATAGCGGCACCATAACTTAAGCCGGTGGCAATAAAATCGCGGCGTGTTACTGGCTTGCTGTGACAATTATGCAGTAACGGACTGTCTGGATGTAATGCTTTAGGTTGTTTCATTTTATACTCCTACTGCAATAGCAGTTCCGCACTGGCCAATACTGAGGTACAAGCCGCTTTAGCAATAGTGGCACTGCGCTCAGGCGCACAACTTCCCGTGCACTGGCTTAATTGATTAATTAACGCGCTTAATTCTGCTTCTGCATCATTACGCAAGGCAACCGACGAGGCCGATAACGGCATTAACTGATCGAGCAGTTGTTGTAAAAACTGGCTTTTTTTTGGCTGCGGTATAAGTTTGATCTGGGCTGGTGTTAAAGTTGATACCGGCAAACCAAGTGTTGCGAATAGCGTCATCATTAATCGCAGCGTTGCAATAAGCAATACCAAGCTGAGTTACCGCCATTTGCTGCGCTGAAACAAAGGTTTCAATGCTATCTGCTGCCGGTAGTTGGCGCCGAATAGTTTGGTAGGTGTTAGCCACAGCTGTCTGCTGCTGAGCCACACCTGTTAACGCACTCATACTGGCGTTAATTTTTGCAAAAGTACGCAAACCTATATCAGCGCTTTGATCTGCTTGCATGGTAATTTGCTGAGTAGCAACACTAATGCCGGTTCTAACATTAGTAAACTGACCAATTTGGCCAAAGGATAAAAAGAACTCATCACTGGCTACGCCGCGCTCGGCAGCAATAATAGTGCCTTGTTCAGACAGTACCTGGGCTTGGCTTAAATCGGTGCTAGCCGCTAAGCTAAACTGCCGTTTAATCCACGCTTGACCAATACTGGCTTCTTTACCATTTATGCCTATCGCCATGCCGCTAATGTTTAAGTCTTGAGGTAATGAATCGCCATTCAGATTGATGACATAGGGCGTGTTAAATAAATACGAATACTCGTCAAATTGGGCTACTTCAAACACAATGTAGCTTTCTGGCAGTGCAATTAAGTCGGCAATGCTAAACAGCAAATAAAACTTCTGACCGACTCCAACAGCATAATTTTGGCCTATTTGCTCGGCGGTTAAGGCTTTATTATGTAGCGCCAGCATGCGTACACTACCCTGCCATTGTCGATTACCATTGGCTTCATTACCCACCATTAAGGCATAGCTGTCATCCCAATTACGTATTGCCTCTGGCGCGGCACTAACACCGCTATCAGCACCATTTACATAAATACGTTGGCCCTTAACCGGATCGTGCGTAATCACCACATGCTGCAAGCTGGCTTGCAGTAATTCATCGGCGTCAGCGGTACTAAAGGCGGGTAAACCATCTGCGCCACTCGCCCCTCTGCGTAATAAAAAATCATAATTATATAGCGATTGGCCTAAGGTGAAATTACGCTCTGTGGCACTACCGGCATAACTAACAATCGCCGCGGGCCCCATTTGACTAACATTCGCCGGTATTAACCAGGCTTCCACGCTCATCTCGCCGGTAGCCGTCATTAACTGGCTTAGTTTTTTACTACTTTGGGTACTGGCTTGCGCCCGTCCTTGATTAATCTTAATACCCCAGCCGGTAATCCAATCAATATCACCTTGCATGGTTAAGTTGGCAGCGGGCTCTACGCCTGATGTATCGTAAGCAATACTGCCTTCGCCGGTTTTAAATTGGTAAAAAGCAATTTGATTTGATTCAAAACGGCCACCACTGGATGCCACGACACCATCGTCTAAGCGTAAGGCTTTCGACGGCACTAATTGCGGATCCAGTTCAGATACCACCACGTTATCGGCAATATCGGTAATAGCTTGCAACATAACTGCGGCATCGTTGGCGCAATCTGACCAGCAATTATGAAACTCGTCGGCTAAACGTCGCACTAAACGCGATAATTCTGGGCTATCTAAGTTTATTAAGCGCTGGCTGGCTTGATAGGCGGCACTGACATTCTCGTCGGCAAAAAATGGCGACTGCACTTGCGGTGCATTTGGCGCATGACACGCAACACAATGCTGGCGCAATAATGGATAAACGCTGCTGCTAAACAAGCCACTATCTTCTGGCAAGCTTTTACTGCTTCCCGGCTCACGTATTACTGGCGCAACTAAAGTAATAGTAGCGGCTTCTGCTTCGGTAGTGCTGGCCCAGTTCCGTAGCCATTGGCTAATGGTATCGGCACAAGCGCTATCACTGGCTAACCAGCAATTATGACCGCCCGCCACTTTAGTCACTACTAACGACTTACTGACATCGCTTAAATCAACTACCGGTAACGCAGCAGCGTAAGCTAAATTGATATCATCATTGCGGGCAAAATATGGCGCTGTATCGCCAGCGGTATGACAAGCACCACAGCGGTCATTAGAGGCAACATTATCCCAAAAACTTAATTTAAATTGTTGAATAGCCTCTGTTTGCGCAGCTGGGCCATCATAATTACTATTATCTGATTGCACTGGTGGTGGCGGATTCTGCTCTACTGCTGATTCACCACAGCCGCTAAGTAGCAATATACTGAACATACTGCACATACAAAGGATGAAATAACGCATTGCTTAATCTCCCATACAGTAAGTTGCAGTATCGACAAATACTTGTTTCATGCGATATCCACTACTGCTAAAGCTATCAGTAATGGCGTTTAAAGCCGTAACATCGGCTAATGATTGCGGTTGGCGTAAACACACAGTGCGAAATACTTTTTTCACTTGGCACTGAGCAAAAGCTTGGGTGTTAGCGAGTTCTTCACCTAAGCTTTTGGCCCCAGTACCGGCGCCGGGTAAACTTTCTGACCAACCCAAAGATTGATTTTGGCCTTCACGCCAATAATTAGCCCAATCTTCGTTCTCAGTTTGATAGCCATAAACAAAGTTACCCGAGTTTATATGGTATTTGCTTTGTACCCGCGATTGGGTTGTCTCATTCACGGTGCCGGCGGCTTGATAAAAAATTTGGCCATTACTGCCATCTTCATCGCTAAATTGATAATCATAATAGGCAAAGGCTTGCGCCATCGGGTCCATACCGGCATGACAGCCAATACAGTTATTATTAAATAACCGGCTATCACCGCCTGGGCTACGACTGATATCTTGGCGAATTTGCGCTGGACTAATACTAATATCTTGCAGTGGCTCTAGGTCGGTACACAATTGGTTAAGCAAGGTGAAGCGAAACATGGCTCGGTTAGTGCCCAGATAAAAAAACGCTTTGGCTGCGGCGCGGCTAGTCATAACACCGGCGCTTGCTGCTGCTGGGATAGCATTTAAACTGCTTTGAGCTCTAGGTTCTAAATACTGGGCTAAATCGACCGCTTGCTGCTCTAGGGCGACATAGTGGGCATTATCGGTGCTGTTATAAGGTGGCAAATCTAAACTATCACTGCCGACATACAGCAGATCGGTCTGTAATAGCTGGCGATAGTCTATATCGTCACGAATTAAGCCAATTACCGTCGCCGAGTAATCATTTAGCGGCTCAAATACATCTTGATCCCGATTGGTGGCGGCTGAAGCAAATAGCTTTAAGGTGGTGCGGTAAAAATCTGGATGCTGCAGTGCTAATTCTGCGGCGCCTTTAGCATTACCGGCGTCTATTAATTGCTGCATTTGGCTTAAGGTTGCCGCATCTGCCGGCACCCCGGCTAAGCGGTCGTGCAACCGTTTGGCTTGCTGTAGCGAACCAGCTTGAACCGATAAGCTAGCTAGGCCAAATAAGCCCGTAAGGCTGATTAAAAGTGACAGGCTAAGGCTATATCTTATCCTGCGTATTATTGTTGTTATCTTCATCACAACCTCAGCTATTTTAGCTTGGTAAAAACTCTACCGTCCATTGGGAGCGAGTCACCGCAACCGGCTCGGCACCAAAATTAATGCTTTGCATGCGCAAGCTTAATTGGCGCTCTAATGCACTATTGTTTAATTCACTTTGCACTATCTTGACAGTGGATAAGCTACCATCTGGATTAATTACAAATTCAAACACCACTTTTCCCTGCAATAACGGGTCGCGGCGTAAAGCGCGGCTGTATAGCGCATATAAACTGGTTTTATTTGCTTCTAATATTTGCCGGATCATGGCTTCAGAACGTCCTTTAGACGCCGTTTCTGCTGTACTATTTGCTGATTCTTGTGCGGCCAGCGCATTGGCTGCATCTTGATCCGCTAGCCCTTCGATCTGCTGCTTTTGCAACTGAGCGCTGCCATTATCGGCTAATTTTGTGCGGGCCACTTCGCCAGTCGCGGTTACCGCTTGCTGCTGGGCAAATTGTTGTTTGGCTTGATTACTAATTACATCGCGTTGCACTTGTGCTGCTTGCTGTTGGCCGGTTGATTTCACTTTAGCTTGGTTTTTATTGGCGCTAAAACTTTGCCGCATGGCGGCTAAATCGTCTTGCAACGCCAGTAAGCCGGTTTGTTGAGCTTGCTGACGAGCCGTTGCAATGTCTTGCTTTGGCACTGTCGGCGTTTTTGCTGCTTCTACTGGCTCAGGCTTAGGCTCTGGCTTTTTAACTTCCGGCTCTGGCTTAGGTTCCGCTTTAACCGGCTCAGGCGGCGGGGTTTTACGTTGCTCTAACATCACTTTGGCTAATTGCGCCGGTATGCGCTCTTGCTGCTGCCGACTGGGCTCTGGCACCGTTAACGCGGGTACGATAATCGCTAGCACCAACCACAATACGGCACCTAGCATTAATAACTGATAAAAGCGTTTATCTTCAAATTGCCAATCTAATTGCTGTAAGTGGTTGGCGTAACCGCTACTCATAGCTGCTTCTGTCATAGCTGCTCCTGCGCGTTCGCCACATTACGACTGGGCATAGCACTTACCGCTAATGAAAGATCACGATATTCAGTGTCGGCACAAATAGCCATAATCAGCCTTAGCACCGCATAAGGGGTGCTAGCATCACCTAAAACAGTTAACTGCCGACCGCTTTCGATTAAAGCTTCAGGTAACGCACCGGCACGCGTCGCAAGATAGTTAAGCTCGGTTGTAACGGCTTGGCTTAGCTCAGCTTTAATAGCAGCAGAGTCACTAGCCGCTGAGTCATTCGCCGTAAGCGCTTGCCAATCGCCTTGCCATACTGGGTTTCCTTGCACTAATAAACCATTGGCGGTAATAGTTAGCATAACTTTTTCGGTCGGTAATATTTCTGAAACCGACTTAGGTAAATTAATATCTTTATTACTTTGTAATACTTTAACTTCAGACTGATTTACCATTAAAAAGAACACTAGAATGGTAAAAATATCCATTAACGCCACTAGGTTTAACTTACTGGTTTGGCCTAAGCGTCGATTTTGCCGTTGCAGTCTTTTTGCTCTAAACGACTGTTTCATGGCGAGCGCTCCTCTGTAGGTAACTCACCAAGCGAAATTAATGGAAACAATTCCGCATCCACCACTTGTGCTACCACCACGGCTTTAAATGAGCGCACGGTATCCATAGCCGTGACTAGGGTTTGATAATCGAGTTCTGGCGCCGCTAAAATGGTGATCTCTTGCTTTTCTATCTGTTTTTGTTGAAAGGTGAGCTTTAAATCTTGCAGGTATACACTTAACCCTACAAAATCTAGCTGGCCTTGTTCGGTTAACAAAAACTCGTGCAAAGGTTCGCCCGCCGGATAATTTAAGCGTAATTTATCGGCATAAATCTCTAACTCTAATTGCTGTGGCTGCTCGCGCTCTTGCTGAATTAATTGCTCGGTCATCGCTGGCAACTGAATATTAAGCACTCGAATTTGGGCAAACACTAAACTTAACAGTAATACCGGCACTAAAACGATCATCAAGTTCATAAATGATGTGATGTCTAGCTCGGCCTCCATAAGCGGGGGTTTACGCCTGTTTAACATCCGCATCACCTGTGTTTCGTTTTGCAATACTGTTCATTAGTTTTATGCCGACCATTTCCATGGTATCTATCACGCTGGCCGTTTTACCTTGAATTAAGGCATGGATAAACACTAATGGGATAGCGGTCATTAAGCCAAAGGCTGTCGTGTTCATGGCCACCGAAATACTGGCAGATAATAAGCTGGCTTTTTCAGATGGATCAGCACTGGCCACTGCAGAAAACGCGGTAATCAATCCCATAATGGTACCTAATAACCCCAGTAGCGTGGCCACGTTGGCTAAGGTAGCTAAAAATGGGGTCCGTTTTTGTAAACGTAAACTGTACTCAAGTACCACTTCTTCCATGGCATATTCCATGTCTTCCCGTCTTTTGGAGCCTTGTGAGCGATGCACGCCACTGGCTAGCATGGTCAAAATGGGTGCATTACTAGTAGCGGCTAATTCAGTTATGCGCTGGGTATCTGCTTGCGCTACTGCCGGCTGAACTTGTAAAAAAGCTTTATGGTTAACCCGGTGCACAGAGCGTAAAAACCACCAGCGCTCTACTGCTATCACGATGCCTAACACTAAAATAAAAGCAATGGGATATATAAATATGCCACCTTGCTGTAAAAACAAAACGATGCCGTTTAACCACTCCATACTGCTATTCCTCGTTATACATTTATTATTATATTATTTAATAAATTATTGGTTTGATTCAGGTGTTGATTGGATACTGACCGTTGCCGATTGCACCGCTATAAAACGTAAAAACTGTTGCCGATCTAACGGCGAACTGCTGGCGTTAACCTCAGGTAAAGTGGCGGCTGGTATGCGAATAACACTAACCGGTGTTTGCCACGGTAAAATATAAATGGTTTTAGGTTGTTCTTGGTTTCCACTAATGGTGGTGGTTAACTTCACCGTAGCTGGCTCTGGTTCAGCAGCCTGTAACGGTGCAGCTGCCAATAGGCCAAAACAACAAAATGCTAAAATGTGTTCTGGTTTTAAAACGTGCTCTGATTTTAAAAAATAATGTGGCTTCATAAACTTTCCTCAGCGTCACTGCTGCCCTGCGCGGCTAATTGCCGGTCAATTAGGGTTAGCCACATCTTAGCTTGTGGATCTTGGCTTAATTCAAAATAGCGTTGGTAATGGCGTTGTGCCTGGTTTAATTGCCCCAGATACAGCTCATATAAAATACCTAAATTTTTATGTGCCGCAGCAGTATCGTTGGCTTGCACTGCTTGCAACCAATACTGCTCGGCTTGGCCAAATTGGCCTTGCTCTCGGGCTAAAATTCCTAATAAATTTAGGCTGGCACTTTTATTTAGGCTACCATTTTGATTTAGACTGGCACTTAGGTTCAGGCCCGCGCTTTGGTTTAGGCTCGCACTTTTAGCATCCGCAACCAAGGCTTGTTGCAAGCTGGATTCCGCCTCACCGGCTTGGTTTAATTGCCATTGGCAAACCGCTAAGTTGTACCAAACGCCAGCAAAGTCTGCTTGGCTGGCGACAATGTTTTGCAGTAATTCAGCCGCATTGTCAAAGTCTTGCTGCTGCATTAACTGTTTGGCCTGGGTAAATTGCTGTTGCTCACTGCCAGGTAGCGACTTAGCCACCTTGGGTAACGCTGCCGCATTCGTTCCTATACTAACGCTGTCAGTTGCTGTCGCAGGCTTAATAGCTGTTGGCTGTTGGCTACAAGCTGTGCTGAGCAATAACGCCAACAGCAGAAGGCTATAATTAATGCGGCGCATCAGCTACCTCCAAATAGGCTTCAGTTTTATTAAATTCAGCCGGTAATAATACTTGTAAGCGGGTAAAACTTTGCTTAACCCAGCTATCATAAATTTGCTGCTGAATTAAGGCCGTAGTTTGCCGATAAAGCTCGATAGCTTGTTCTTCAAACGGATAAGCTTGTTCTTCTAGTAATAAATCATATTGTTCTGCAGCTAACGCCGTTAGTCCTTGCGGGCGCTCTGAGACTAAAAGCGCTTGGGCCATATCGTCATATAATTGGCCAATACTAAATTGCGCTTCTGCTAAGGTGCTGGCCACCCCGTAATCAATACTCTGCTGATAATGACTAATGGCCGTCTGCATATGCTGACGTTTTTTAGTTAAATTAGCCTGTAGTGGATGACGCAAGCTTACTTGAGCAAACAATTTATTTTCATGCTGGCCTAACATAAGTGCAGCCGTTGCAGCTAATTGTTGAGTTCGTTCAGTACTGGCATTGTTACTGGCATTGTTACTTGCACTGTTGCTGGTAATGTTGCTATTAGCGGTTTCGGCTTGTTCAAAACTGACTATTTTGGCTAACCAGAAATTTTTACGGTAAATATCATTTTGCTGTTGATACAGCTGGACTAAATGCTGCCGCGCTTCTTGGGCTATAGCATGTGGCTGCGGATACTGATTGGCATAATCGCGAAATGCTTGTCTGGCTAAATCTAGCTGTTCAGCTTGAAGATAATATTCTGCCGCCAACCATAAGGCATCTCGTTGCTGCTCTGGATCGGTAGAGTTTGCTGAGAGTTTTAACAGTTGCTCGGCCGCCAATTGCCATTGCTCTAATTGCTGATAACTTTGGATCAGTTGCGCATTAGCCGCTGCGATCCGTTCTGACTTAGGATATTTTGCCATAAAGCTGTGTAATAAAGCCGGCACGGTAGACCAATTAGCTTCGGCGATTAATAAGCTAATCTGCTCAAAAGCTGCCGCTTCATGAAAACGCGAGTCTGGCAATACAGCCAGTAACCGCTGTATATGGGCTATAGCAGCAAGGTTAGTTATGCCTGGTAGTTGCGCTTGCTGATAAATACTCGAGGCTAATTGCTCGGTAATAAGCTGACGTCGAGCTGAGTTTAAGCTCAAGTTAAGTTGCTGCTGCAAGCTTTGTTCAGCCGCAGCATACTGCTGCAGAGCCAACTCTGATTGACTGCGTAAAAAAAGTGCTTCATTAGCAAAATGAGTACTTTGCTCGGTAGCATAGGGCCAGTTTATAACAACTTCAGCTTGTGCAATTACCGTGCTATAGCGCTGCGCTGTATAGTCTTGTTGTATTTGTTGTAGGGCAACTTGCTGCGCGGCTGGATGCTGCGGATGCTGGCTAACAAAGTCTATTTGTTGCTGTAACCAGCGCTGTTGCAGCGATTTATAATCAACACTTGATGTCTCACTTTGGGCTGTACGCTCTGCTAAAGATTGAGCTAAAAGCAGCGCTTTATATGCGGCATCTTGTGGCTTAAACAGACTTGCTTGACGCGATGTATCGGTATAGCCCAAAGCTGCATATAAGCTAAACGCTGATTCTAACTGCTGACTACCGGCGTAAGATTCGGCTAATAAATAATTAATATCGGCGGCAATATAACGGGGCTTATTTTGGCCATTAGCCGATTCAGTATCCGCAGTAGAGTCTGGGCTATAGCTTGCTCGGTTACCAAGAATAACCAGCATTTGCTGCCAATACGGAATAGCTCTGGTAAAGGCTTGCTGCTTCACATCAACCTGCGTTGTCGCATCTTGGCTTGATACAGTCGCTAGCGCATCGGCATAGTGAGCTCGGCCAAAATAATCTAAATACTGTAACAGTCGTGGTGTTACTTTACTGATATCCGCTGGGCTAGCTCGGCGCCAAAATGCCGAATCAGCATTAAATAAGCTGATATATTCCTGCTGGGCATTTAAGGCTGCTTCGGCATTTGCGCTGGCTAAATAATGCTGGATTAAACGCAATTGAAATTGTGCTGCGGTATAAGTATCGGCATTGTCAGCAATAAAAATACGGTAACTGGCTAAACTTTTTGCCATAAAGCCTTTTTGTTGTAAAAAATCGGCTAAAGATTGATACAACAAAGCCACTAATGCGATGGGTCGTTCACCACTGGCATAAGGCACTTGTTGTAACAAGGCTTGCAAGCTTTCGGCTTGTTGCTGATAACTTAACGATATGCTTAAAATATTCAGCACTTCTTGGCGTAAGCTTTGTTGCTGATCAGCCTGGAGTAACTGGTTATAACTGCTATCTAATAATTGTAAAAACTGCTGATCGGCTAAATTAAATTGCTGTAATTTGAAGTGGCTCCAACCCGCCATATAGCGTGCATGCTGATTAAAACTAGGCTGTTTTGCAGCTAATACTTGTAAATAAGCCTGTAACGCTAATTCATACTCGCCGCGACTATAGTGAATATCAGCCTTACGAAACCACGCCTCTGGGGCAAAGTTAGAGTCTGGATATTGTGCTAACAAAACCGTTAACTGGCTTAAACTTTGCTCTGGCTGCGCTAATAAATCATAGCTGCGAGCTAATTGGTAACGCAGTAATTCATTATTAGGATCATCGGGATATTGCTGCAGCAACTGCTGGTACCGATCTATTAAGGCATGTAGCGCAGATTTTTCTTCTGTAAGGCTTAAATCTTGGCGTTCATACTGCTCGGTATGCAGTTGTGATAAACGATACAGTATTTTTTGTCTGGTTTCGGGCTGCGGCGCTAAGCTTAGTATTTGTTGATATAGTGCATCTAACGCCGTTTCAGTTACTTCGGCCTGTTCAGCAAACGCGCTTTGTTCAAATGCCGGCAATTGATTCAAGGTAGCTGTGTTAGCAACCTCTTTAGACACCGCGCAGCTGGTTAAAGACAGTACTAGCGCGAGCTTTAGCAGTTTTGTTGGCATGGATATGGATTGATTAATCTGCATGCTTAGCCTCGTTTAAGCGACTAGCAGAAGTCAATAATTGCTCCATCATTCTGGCCATGGCTTGCTTATTATGCCGTTGTAATTGCTGCAACTGCTCGCTTTGCAACAGACGATGTTGCTGTAGCTTTTGATTCAATTGAGCTAATTTACGTTGCTGATTACTTAATAATGCCATATTCAACTGTTGCTGTTGGGCACTTAAATTCTGCAACCGTTGCTGCTGTTGTTGTAATCTGTTTTCACCATCCCCTAATTGGCTTAGGCGGTGTAATTTAGTGCTTACTTGCTCTAGTTGCAGCACTAACTGTTGCTGCTGTTTGCTTAACTGCCATAACCTATCAGCCTGATCATGTTGATATTGCCATAATAATAAACCGGATAAACGCTGTAAGCGCTGGGCGTGAGCTTGATACTTTTGACTATCATGTTGCTGCAATTGCACTAAGCGACCTTGTGCTTGCTGCACCGTCGTTAGTTGCTGCTGTAATTCACCTTGAGTTAAAAACAACGAACTTGGCTGCTGAGCTTGCTCGGCAATTTGTTGCTGTAAACTCGCGACTTGCTGAGTTAGGACTTGGCGTTGAGCGTGGAAAGCAGGCAACTGGCTGGTTAAAAGACTGTGCTGTTTGGCTGATTTGTAGTCGACTACTTGTTGCAACCTAGCTAACCGCGCTTGGCGTACTGGTGCCTGATTAATATGTTGTTGCAGCATAATGCTTTGCTGCTGTAATTGGTGCAGTTGATCATCACTACTAAATTGTAACTGCTGCCATGGCGTTAGCGGTTCTGCTAGCTGGCTAACGTCAATCGGTTTTGCTTCTCTGAGCAAGCCATATTGTTGCTGCTGATAGTATTTATCTGCCCAGCGATAGGCTGCTAATGCCGCTTCTGGCTGTTGATTTCGCTCTAATTGCTCACCAATGCGGGTAGCCGCTTGCCAAGCGGTAACACTATACGGCTGTTGTTTTATTTGTTGCTGTAACACGGCAAGTAAAGTAGGAATATGCCGCTGTTCGGTTAAAATCTGTCGGTATAACGCCAGTGCATTACTACTTAGTACGCTGTTTTGCGGAAATTGACTTAAAATGGCATCGGCAGCGGCCCAATCTTGGCTGTTGATATACAGCTCAGCACGGCTAAGTTGTACATAATCCACCAACGCTGCTCGCTCTGCTTGTGGATATGAAAAGCCCGTTGGCGTATTTAAGGTTAACCAATGGCCACTAAATAATTGCTGCCAAAAACTTAACTCTACAGTGTGTCCTAACCGAGTTTGTAGCTGCGCTAACCAGTGCTGTGCCACTTCAGGCTGCTGTTTAGCGATGATTAACGCCTGATTACTCACAATATAAGGCATTTCAGCTTGGTCAGCTAACAAGTTAAAGTCTGGTGTTTTAGGAATACTAATATCTGGCCAATGTAGTAATTGGCTTAATAACTGTTGTTGCCCCAAATATTGCTTATCTGCCGTCATATTGACTTGGGCTAAGTACTGTTTTGCCGCGATTTTATTACCGGTTTCTAATTGATAACGAGAAAACTGCAGTAAAGCGATATTGCGTAGCGCTTGCGGTAAAGCATTTTGGCTATCAGTTGGTTGCTCTAATACTTGTTGTAGAATAGTAGCCGCATGCAGTGGCATATCTAATTGTAAATATAAGCCTGCTTCTAATAATTGGGTGCGCGCATCGCGGCTAGGGGCTAATTGTAAGGCCTCTAACGCTGCAGCGGGTTGTTGTAAATAAAATTGCCAAGCGGCTTGGCGATAATGCTTTTCAGTAATATCGCTTTTGGTTGAGCTAGCTTTTACTGCACCAGCTTGTTCTGAACCATTACTGACCCAGCTGCAAACTAATAAAAGCGCCGCCAGCAGCGGCCAGCTTAATTGGCGGACCATGGCTGAACAATAAATTCTGGTTGATAGTCGCTACTACGATCTTTGATTTGCAATTCAAGCAAAACAGCATCGTCTTGTTTGGTAAAGCCATAACTTACCGCACGTCGATAATCTAGATTGTCTGGCCCTTTACCAACAAATACCGCCGTAAGGTTATGCTTACCGGCTTTGATGTTGGTTTTAAATAAAGGTTGAATAGCGCCACGGCCTAATGCCTCTAATTGCTGGGCAGTATATAAATGTGCCGTCACCGGTTTGTCATTTAATAACAATTCAATACTATCAAGGCGGAAAAACTGGCCAGTATCAACCGAGACAAAAACCGCCACTTGGGTTTCAGGTGGGAATAACAACTCTTCCTCCAACAAAAACAATTCGCGATTCAGTTGAACGAGTTGCTGTTTTAACTGCTCTAGTTGTTCGGCTGCCGGTTCAGTCTTTGCTTGGCCTTGGCTCTGATTTTCAGCTTGGCCAAACGCAAGGCTACTAAACCAAAATAAACAACAAATTAATACTAACCTCATGGTGTCGTCCTACTAAAAATACAGGCTAAAAAAGGCCCGAAACACGTTAGCGTCAAACTGATAAAGTGGCTCTAAGCCAGCCTCAGCGCTTGTTACCGTAACATTACGAAAATTAGCGTAATCAAACCGAATATGATCCCATTGCAGCGTAACCTCTGGCGCGACTTGCGGCCAAAACGACCATGCTGCTAATTGATAGCTTGCACCTAAACCGATGGTAAGATTGCTAAACTCACTTAGCTCTTTATCTCGCGCCATATAGTTTTGTTGGTCTTTAAATTCAAACAAATCTTGATAAAAGTCGGCCTGATTTTGGCTATAAAACCGCGCTTTAGCCTCAAGTATCCAGTTGGCCCCTAGCGGATGGACATATTCTAACTCGGCATCAAAAGCCCGAATATCCCAACTATCTTGATAATGGCGCAGGTTTAAAGTAACGGCAGCGCGATAAGGTAAATACACTTTATTGACTAAGGCTACAGCTACGGCATTACGGGTGGCAGGATAAATTTCACTTTGATAGCCATAGCCTAAGGCTTGACTAGCATCGCGATAGCGTACACTGCGATAGGGATTATTTAAAAAGCCTTCATCTTGATCCAGTTGCAAATTAATAGCACTGATCCAGTTACTAGATAAAATTTGACTCCAACCCAACTTATAATTAAAGCGGCGTACGTTGGCTTTAAAACTATCATCACCATTACGGCTAACATCATCATCACCCATCCCAGCTTCCATACTTAGGGTGGTCATGCCGCCAAACGTATCGTGGGCAATACCAAACGACATAGATTTAGCGTTGTAATCGTTCTCATCACTTTGGGCGTAATTAATACTAATGATGCTATCGCCAGCTAAATAATCGATACCGAAGCGCGCTTCATTACGCTTCTCGGTATAAGCCGATGCGGTTGCAACAACATCGATTGAGGCGCCGGATACGGTATCGACATAATAATAAGCTGATAAGGCTAAGGTATCTGAGGCTTTTTTGCGTAACATTAATGCTGGGCCATCAATAGATACACCACCGCCTTCATAACGGTGATACATAATATCAGCTCTATCTTGGGGTAATACTGCTGCGCTAACCGAGCATGCGGTTAGTACCACTAGTATTAGTAATGGCATTAGCACTAAACTGCTACCCGCTTTAATTACAGCCACAACCGCCCCCACCACTGCCGTTAGCCCCTTTAGCAGCTTCACGTGAATCGCGAACATGGGCAACATGTTGCAAGGCAACAGGATGGCGACCAAACGCCATTATGGGATCGGCCAGCTTATCGCGCTCATAAGGTTGCACCCAAGGCTGTATCGAGCTGCAGCCAGTTACCATCAGCATACCGACCAATAAGCTTAATTTGTACAAACTAGATCGTTGCCGGCTAGTCATAGCGTTATTGCCGCAGTAGCTTTTTAATATCAGCTTCATATTTTTTCTCATAACCACTTTGATAGCCGTGATGCACAGCACTTACTTCACCATCTTTATTAATAATAACGGTTGTCGGCATGGCTTTTATGGCATAAGCCTTTGATACGTTATTTTCACTATCAAACAAAATAGGGAAAGTAACTGGTAGTTTGGCTAAATAAGCATTGGCCGCTGCGGTATCTGTTTCCACATTAATGCCCCAAACCTGAACACCTAATCCCTGATATTTTTCGGCTAACTGATCTAACTTAGGCATTTCTTGAATACAAGGCCCACACCAACTAGCCCAAAAGTTAATTAAGATAATATCGCCACGCTGTTCGGCTAATCGAACATTATCGCCTGTCAGCGTTTTCAGGCTAAAATCGGGTGCCATTTCAGCAGATGCAAAGCTTGGCGCTAACCCCAGCATGACTAGCAGTACTACACTTAAAGAGGCTATTTTGTTCATTATTTATTCTCTACCTTTAGTTAAAACGCACTAGCGTGCAACCTAAAAAATACATTAAAAATACATTGAAAAACCTAAACTCAACGCTAAGTTATGGCTAGTTTTGCTATTGGCTAAAATAGTGGTTTCAAAAATATAATCGGTTACCGTCAGTTCTGCGGCAAACCAATCGGTAATAAATAACCGATATTGGCTGCCTAGCTGCAAGGCAAACACATCATCACCGGCAAATTGCACATTACCGCCACCAATAAATACTGACAAACCAGAATTAAAGGCATAGTTTTCTGATAAAAAAGCTTGGCCTGGCAACACCACATAACCAAGGTGCGCGCCGTAAAAGCGCCAGTTGCGTTGACTGTCGGTTAACAATGGTGCCGCGCCACTTAATTCCTCAAAAGAGGTTAATCCTGCTTTGGCCATGGAATATTCAGTACCTAAATACCAGTCTTCGTTAATGTGATAGGCTAATTTCGCACTGAATAGGCTACTGCTACCAAAATCTTCAATACTTAATAAACCGGCACTGATGCCAAAAGACCAATTTTCACTATCCAGTATGTTTTCACTGATCACATTTCGTTCAATGTCTGGCGTGACCTGCTGGGCTTGTACTGCTGCACTAGTGACAACAGTGGCTAAACCCAGCACTAAATAACCCGCCACTACATAAGTCCGCACTAAATAAGTCCGCACTACACAAGTGGTGCCGCCGGCAACTAAAAGAATACGCTGAAGCCAAGTTTCCATGTGTCTGTCTCTTTATTGTCATCACTATCGGTCATGATCACACTATGCCGATAACCACCTCGCAGAATAAACTGCCGCGTTAAATAAAAACGTAACCCTAACTCGGTACTGGCTAAAGCGTTATTACGCTCAGTGCTTTGCACTAATATTGTCCGTGGATTAATCCGGATCATGCCGCCACCTATGGCAAAATAGGGTGATAATCGCCACTGTGGAAAGGGGCTTAGTAATACACTTAATTCTAAAATTTGATTATTGGCTTGCTCGCCTTGGGCTTGGCCAATAGCAAGTTCAGTTTGCACATAGTGACTAAAGGCATATTGAGTATTTAACTGGTAATAACTATTACCGTTAAAGTCACCAAACATTAAGCCGAGTTGCCAGCGTTGCTCTAATAATTCGGCGCGTTTATCATCGCTAATCTGAAAATATTCGTTATCTAAACTCACTACTTTGCTTAAATCTTGCCGGGCTAACCACAACTGTTGCTGCTTAAAACTCACTTGCACCCAGTCAGTACGCCGTTGCTGTAATTCAAGTTGCTCACCTTTTAATACCACTTGGGTTATGGGATAACCACGACCCGGGCCTGAGTATAAATTAACAAAGTCGGCTGTCACTTTGACGCTAAGTGATTCTGCTGCGCTAAAAAAGCTAACTAACAATAAACAGATACCCGCCATTAAACGCATATTAGGGTTCCACCACAGCAAAGGGTGAGTTGTAATATTGGCCACCAATATCTAGCCAAGTACTTATTAATGCTAACTCAGTAGCGGTTAAGTAATTAGCATGACTTCCGGTAGCAGCAAAGCGACTGAAAAAGCCACTACTATTGGCTGCGCTGCCTGCCCGCATGGTTGGCGAAACGAGCACAGTAACCATAATGGCAATGGGTTGATCATTTTCATCTAGGATTAAATTGCCATCAGCATCGGTTAAAAATAATAAATTACCGTTGGCATCTGTCGCCTGTACCATGCGATCGACTAACACATCCGCGACTAACTCTTGTTCATTGTCTGGGCTTAATAACTCACGATAGCTACGAAAATGGTTAGGCTCTAAATCTGACGGCTCAGCATCTAGTTCTAGCTGCGCTGCGGGAAGTTGGGTATTGCCTGCTGCATCGGTACGGCTATGGCAACTGACACATGTATTATCCTGTAATAACTCACTGGTTAACGGCGAAAACTGACGACGGTCGAGTTGCCATAACGGTTGAATATGCGTTGGGTAATCAATGCGTAAACGACAGCGTGCTTGCCACTGGTCAAAGCATTCGCTACCTGCAGGCTGTGCAGTGGTTAAATTGGCAAAGTTTAGCTCAACACTGCTATCTGGTTCGCGCTGAGCTGGATCAGTCCAAATATCAATAAAAGACAAACCTGGTGTTAACGTGGGTGTACCCAATACTCTTGCTGACGTTTGGGCTAAGGTTTCTCCAGCCTCAGAGCTAAGGGTTGGCGCAATATTTGGCATTAAACCGGCAAAATCTAAACCGGGGTTAACACTGGGCCACTCACCGCTTAGTCGGCCATGGGGCCTAGTGTTATCTGCGGTATGGCAACCATTACAACTGCGTATTTCACCAGGTCTTAAAGTTAACCAATTACGGTGGATAGGGCTAATAGCCTGACCATCCGCATTAAGCACTGCCAAATTAAACGGTATATTAGCGGGTACTTTAACCCGCACCGAACCATCTGGCGCTATTGCCACTGTGCCTAAGATATCGCGCATTTGTTGATTTCGGTTAACACCAAAAGCGCTATTATCTAGCTCTAATACTTCTTCAGGTGGTATAGGTACACCACGCAACAAACGTAAATAACGGGCAGGTCTTTGCTGAGCATTAGTTTGCATCGGATCGGCTAATGCAGCTATATCGGCAGTGGTTTCACCACCAAGGTCGTACACGCTACGAATATCTAAAATCGCACTATCTTGAGCCGCTAATTCTGGATCTATATTGGGATTGTCTGGTAAATAGACTTGTCGAGCAAAGGCTTGCATAACGACAGGCTCTGACAGCATTTTACCGTCTTGGCCTAAGCGTACTGGAACTTGAGTTTGTTGCTGGTTATCAAACAGCCATAAACCATATAGTGGCGCCGCTAACGTATAGTCGGCAATATTCTCCACTTGAGCACAACTTAGCACTTGCTGTTCGTTCATAACCCGACAAGGTGACCAGCTGACTAAATATCGACCGGTGCCATCTTTTAGCGGAAAATAACTATTTACAGCGCCCGCGGAAGTGGCGATATCACTGTTACTAAACGCCCACGGAAACAGCGGCGTTTGCGCCGGCTGATTTAACACTTCGGCATAAAGTGGTTGTAAATTATCGCTGGCAATAGCTAAAGCGACTTGTTGTGGCCAACTATTAAAGTAAGCGACTTGATTTGAACTCAAGGCAACGGAGACTTCACCGTTATCTAATACTATGGCTTTACTATATTCGACACGGGTATTATCCGCACCACTATCATGCGAATGCCAACCATAAACTAGTTCAGTTTCAGTGCCATCTGGCTGCATTTGATACCAATTAAGCATGCTACGCCCTGGGTGATTATCCCAACGGCTAAATAATATTTTGCCGTTTTCTAACACCACTGGGTATAAATCATGACTTAAATTAAAACTTAGTTGCTGAATATTACTGCCATCCGCATTCATAACATGCAGATTAAAATTGGCATCATTAAGACTTTCATCTAACGCCGTATATTGCGGTTTAAATTCATCTAATAAAATTTGCCGGGCGGTTTTTTGTCGACTAGAGCTAAATATAATCCGGCCATCGGGTAAAAATGCGGGGTTAATATCGTGACCAGCTTCAGCTTGCAGTGGGTCAGCTATTATAGGGGTTAAGCTATCGCTTAAACGATCATAGTGCCAAATGTTCCATTTTGGCTGGAACTCATCGTCAACATTGGCAATTTCTGGTGCTCTTAAAGCAAAAAGCAAACGGTTACCATCTGCCGATAAGGCTAAATCTTTTACATCGTAAGCGGCATCATCGGCAAATAATTGGCTAGTAATATCAGTTTCGCTTGAGGCAGCAAAGGCATTTTTCTTAATAATGACTTTAGCCCCTGGACGAGAAGCAGCAGGTGTAAACAGATCTTGGCTTATGTTGTCTTGATCAGCCATAGGCAAGCTGCGTTCTATAAAAGCTAACGCAAACTCTTGTACTACTGTGTCTTCAGGTTCTTGCTGAATACTGATATCGGCTTTGCAGCTTATCAAAGCAAATGCAATCAGTGCCAAGTATAACCACTTTATTATTATCATTATTTATACACCGGCAACGGTTTTCTAAGTTTTATTATTAACATACAGTTACAAACTGTCTTGGTAGCTTATCGTTGCAGCTAAAGTAGAGCAAGTTATTATTACCTTTTGTTTACGCCTTGCTAGCGAATAAGCAGTATTGTATTCCCATCTTTGATACAGCTATAACCCGCTTAACTGTATACACTCATATTTCGCTGATAATTTTGCTATCAACCATTACCGATTGCTGAAATTTAGTCATAAAAAAAGCCAGTTTTAAAACTGGCTTTTTATTAACAATTTAACTCTTAGCACTTAGCACTTAGCAATTAATTCTTTATGCGTACTACTTAATGCTAAGTGACTATTATTGGTTGTTTATTCTGCTTCTATTTCAGCAAGAGGTTCTGTTGGTTTATCACCTGGTTTTAGCAATAACCGCTTACGTAATTCTGCTTCAATTTCATTTGAAATTGTCGGGTTTTCTTGTAAATAACGAATGGCATTAGCTTTACCCTGGCCTATTTTACTGCCTTTATAAGCATACCAAGCACCCGCTTTGTCTACTAAACCTTGGGCAACACCTATATCAACTATCTCGCCATGTTTATTGATACCAGAGCCATATTGAATAATAAATTCAGCTTGTTTAAATGGCGGTGCCACTTTATTTTTTACCACTTTAACGCGGGTTTCGTTACCGGTTATTTCATCGCCATCTTTAACTGAGCCAATACGGCGGATATCTAAACGCACTGAAGCATAGAATTTTAAGGCATTACCACCTGTAGTTGTTTCAGGGTTGCCAAACATAACACCGATTTTCATTCGTATTTGGTTAATGAAAATAACTAAGGTGTTTGAACGCTTAATATTACCGGTCAATTTACGTAATGCTTGCGACATTAAACGCGCTTGTAAGCCCATGTGGCTATCGCCCATGTCGCCTTCAATTTCCGCTTTCGGTGTTAATGCAGCTACTGAGTCTATTATGATGATATCGACTGACGCCGAACGCACTAACATGTCACATATTTCTAATGCTTGCTCACCCGTATCTGGTTGTGATACTAATAAAGACTCGACATCTACACCCAATTTTTTGGCGTATACTGGATCTAATGCGTGTTCAGCATCGATAAAAGCACAGGTTTTACCGTCTTTTTGCGCTTCAGCAATAACTTGCAATGTTAACGTGGTTTTACCTGAAGACTCTGGGCCATAAACTTCAACAATACGGCCATAAGGTAATCCGCCTATGCCAAGTGCAATATCTAAACCTATTGAACCCGTTGACACTGCAGCAATATCAAGCGCGGTGCTATCACCAAGACGCATAATAGAGCCTTTACCAAACTGGCGTTCAATTTGGCTTAATGCCGCGGCTAGCGCTTTTTGTTTATTGTCGTCCATTTTTAATTCCATGGTTGAGTCGGTGCTTAAGAAGGTGCTTATGTTGGTAACACCGAACAATTAATACTGTATACTCGTACAGTATTCTAGTTTAGGCTAGCTGTCAACAACTCTATACTACGTTTTAAGGCGTAATCAATGCTTTGTTGCCTTACTTGCTGACGATCGCCGCTAAACCTTTCTGTTAAGCTAATTATAGAGCCATCAAGATAAAAACCAAAGCAGACTGTACCCACTGGTTTATCTTTTGAGCCACCTTCTGGACCGGCAATTCCTGTTACCGATATCGCAAATTGTGCCCCAGCGGCTTTAGCTGCACCCGCTGCCATCTCGGTCGCGGTTTGTTCGCTGACAGCGCCAAATTGCAGTAATGTAGCACTGCGCACGGCCAATAATTGTTGCTTAGCTTTATTGCTATAGGTAATAAAAGCACGGTCAACATAGGCTGAACTACCTGCCACAGCCGTTAACCAATAACCGATACCACCACCGGTGCAAGATTCTGCGGTGGTGATAGTCCATTTTTTCCGTAATAATAGCTGGCCTAATTCGGTTGCCAGCTGCAGACTGTTGACCATAACTATCCTTAATTTAACTAAATACTAGGAAGACATAGCGTTATTATGCCGTCAGATAATAAAATGGAGCAAGCGTTAAGCACTCACACCCCTATGATGCAGCAATATCTAGGGATTAAAAGCCAACATCCCGATATTTTGATGTTTTATCGGATGGGCGACTTTTACGAATTGTTTTTTGATGATGCCAAACGTGCAGCAACGTTATTAGATATTTCCCTGACCAAGCGCGGCCAAAGTAATGGCCAACCTATCCCCATGGCAGGCGTACCTTATCATGCCGTTGAAGGCTATTTATCGCGTTTAGTTCAATTAGGTGAATCTATTGCGATTTGCGAACAAATTGGCGATCCGGCTACCAGTAAAGGGCCCGTTGAGCGCAAAGTTGTGCGCATTGTCACTCCGGGTACTGTTACCGATGAAGCCTTATTAAATGCGCGTCAAGATAGTTTACTTTGTGCCATTAGCCATTCACGCCAGCAATATGGTTTAGCCCAACTAGACTTAACCAGTGGCCGCTTTTTACTGAATCAAGTGGCTAACCTAGACGATTTAGCCGCTTTATTACAACGTTTAAACCCTGCAGAATTATTGTATCCCGAAGACTTTAATGCGCCGGAATTAACCGAAAAACGCAAAGGCGCTCGGCGTCGGCCAATTTGGGAATTTGATCTAGCCACGGCAAAATCGCTGTTATGCCAACAGTTTGGCACGAAAGATTTACTGAGCTTTGCCGTTGAAGATGCCCCTGTCGCATTAATGGCGGCAGGTTGTGTAATGCAGTATGTTAACGATACCCAACGCGCTCATTTACCCCACATCCGTGCTATTGGCCTAGAACGACCACAAGATAATATCGTACTAGATGCTGCCACTCGGCGTAATTTAGAACTCACCCAAAACTTGTCCGGTGATTACGAGCACACTTTAGCGGCCGTGTTAGATACTAGCCAAACCGCAATGGGTTCACGGTTATTAAAACGTTGGATCCATGCCCCGCTACGCAATCAACAATTAGTGAATCTGCGTTTAGATGCCGTAGCCGAGCTAATTGAGCATTACGAAAACTTACAACCTGATCTTAAAAATATTGGTGATATTGAGCGGGTTATTACCCGTTTGGCATTGCGTAGCGCCCGACCGCGTGACTTTGCCAGGTTGCGCCAAGCCTTGCAGTTATTACCTGAACTTGCGCCTAAGCTTAGCCAACAACAAGCTGTAGCATTACAAAACATTGGCCATGCCGCACAACCTATCCCAGCCTTATGCCAATTATTAGAGCAAGCCATCGTTGCCGCGCCGCCGGTGTTAATTCGTGATGGTGGCGTGATTGCCGATGGTTACCATGCCGAGTTGGATCAATGGCGCAGCTTAGCCACTGGCGCTTCAGATTATTTAGTGCAATTAGAGCAACGTGAACGCGAGCGTACCGGTATAAGCTCATTAAAAGTAGGCTTTAATCGGGTTCACGGCTATTACATTGAAACCGGCCGTAGCGCTGATATCAAGGTGCCAGTTGAGTATGTTCGTCGGCAAACTTTAAAAAATAACGAACGCTATATTATTCCTGAGTTAAAGGAATATGAAGACAAAGTATTAAGTAGCCAAAGTAAAGCACTGGCAATTGAAAAGCAGTTATACGAACAGCTGTTTGATCTTTGTGCTGAATATTTAGCACCGCTACAACAATTAGCCCAAGCCTTAGCCGAATTAGATGTGTTTTGCACCTTTGCCGAGCGTGCTGATAGCTTACACTATTGCCGGCCAACTTTAGTTAGCACAACGGGCATTGCGTTACAGCAAGCGCGTCACCCAGTCGTTGAACAAGTATTAAGCACACCTTTTATAGCTAACCCACTAACCATGCAACAACAACGGCGGATGTTAATGTTGACTGGCCCAAATATGGGGGGTAAATCAACCTATATGCGCCAAACTGCACTTATAGTGTTAATGGCCTATATTGGCAGTTTTGTGCCAGCAAGCAGTGCTGAGATTGGTCCGATAGATCGTATTTTCACCCGTATTGGTGCTTCAGATGATTTAGCCTCAGGCCGCTCGACCTTTATGGTAGAAATGACTGAGACCGCTACTATTTTGCACCATGCAACTGAGCATAGTTTAGTGCTTATGGATGAAATTGGCCGTGGCACCAGTACCTATGATGGTCTAAGTTTAGCCTGGGCTTGCGCCGAGCACTTAGCTAAAAACATTAAAGCCTTAACCTTGTTTGCTACCCACTACTTTGAATTAACAGAGCTAGCAGAGCGTACTGAGGGCATTGTTAATGTTCATTTAGACGCCATTGAGCATGACGAAACAATAGTCTTTATGCACAATGTGCAAGAAGGCGCAGCGAGTAAAAGCTTTGGTTTACAAGTGGCTCAATTAGCGGGGGTGCCAAAGACCATTATTCGCCAAGCGCAACAGAAACTGCGCCAATTAGAGCAGCAAAGTTTATTAACAGAGCCGGGTAAAACTGCCGATACAGCACCGCAACTTGAATTAGCCTTAGTTGAGCACCCAATAGTGCAACAACTTAGCGCTATTGATCCTGACCAATTATCGGCTAAGCAAGCACTAGATTTACTATATCAATTAAAAGCTCAGCTGTAGTTCCCGATCACAAGCGTTGCTTAAGCGACAACGAATAACTTGCTTACTCATTATTAATGTATACAATTTATTACTATTGTATACATTTTAGTGAAGTAAATAATGTTGACCTTTCAGCGCTTCAGCATGTCCGCAGTAGTCGCCGGTTTTGTCGCGGTATTAGTCGGTTTTGCTAGCTCGGTGGCAATAGTACTGCAAGCTGCCAATGCTGCTGGTGCCGATGATGCTATTACCGCGTCTTGGCTATTAGCCTTAGGCATTGGCATGGCGGTAAGTTGTATCGGGCTATCTTGGTATTATAAAGCGCCGATTATTACCGCGTGGTCTACCCCAGGTGCTGCCTTACTGGCCACCAGCTTACAAGGTTTAAGCCTCAACCAAGCCATTGGCGTGTTTATCTTTGCTGCCGCTTTGGGTCTTCTCATCGGCATCAGCGGTTGGTTTGATAAATTAAGCCGATTGCTGCCGTTACCGTTAGCCAGCGCCATGTTAGCCGGCATTTTACTGCAATTTGGTTTAGATGTGTTTACCGCGCTGCAGCAGCAACAATTGCTGGTTGGCTTAATGCTACTAAGTTATTTACTCGCTAAGGGCTTGGCCCCTCGCTATACCATTTTATGGGTATTAGTCGTAGGTGTTATGGTGGCGCTGTTACAAGGTGATACCGACTTATCCACTATCCAGTTTAGTATGGCTACACCGATATTTATCCAACCAGAATGGTCTTTATCGGCATTACTCGGCGTTGGTTTACCGCTATTGTTAGTGACGATGGCATCGCAAAATATACCCGGTATTGCCGTTTTACGTACCAGTGGTTTTAACACGCCAGCTTCACCACTCATTACCACCACCTCTTTTCTAACCTTAATCTTGGCTCCTTTTGGCGCGTTTTCACTTAATTTAGCCGCTATTACTGCAGCAATTTGTACTGGTGAAGAGGCGGATCCAGAACCCGCAAAACGCTATATTGCCGGTATTGCTGCTGGGATATGTTACTTAATGGCTGGTTTGTTTTCGGCCACCATAGTGGCGTTATTTGCGGCATTTCCTAGCGAGTTTATTACCGCCTTAGCTGGGTTAGCATTATTTAGCACTATAGCGGTAAATTTAGCCAATGCGACTGCTAATGAACATTACCGTGAAGCAGCCGTCGTCACATTGCTAGTTACCGCATCTGGATTGCAATTGTTTGGCATAAGCTCTGCATTTTGGGGCATTATTGGCGGTGGGTTAACCGTGTTGCTAATTAATAAAACGCGAGCAAAAACTAAATGCTAAAGAAACAGTCGTTATACCAATTATTAAAACAGGATATTCAACAAGGTGTATGGTTACCATTGCAAGTTGTCACCCAGCAACAACTGGCAACACATTATCAAGTAAGCCGCATTCCAGTGCGGGATGCCGTTGGCCAATTATTAGCAGAAGCTTGGTTAATACCTCACGGCAAAGCTGGGATCCAGATCCCGGGTTTAAGCACTACAGAAGCAGAGGAACTGTGCCAAATTCGCTTGCAGTTAGAACCACTCGCCTTACGCTTAGCCGCAGCAAACATGAGCTTTAGCCAGTTAGGTCAAGCCGAAGATATGTTAAATATTATTGAAGGTACTGAGAATTTATCGCTGTATCAGCGCGGGGAATTAAATTGGCAATTTCACGCAATATTGTATCAAAGTTGCCACAAACCGCACTTACTGCGGATTTTACATCAGCTACACCAACAAGTAGCGCGTTATTTAGGTTATCAAGAGCACGCCCTTAACTACCAAGCAACCAATGCTAATGAACATAAACAGTTAATTGCATTATTACGCCAACAAGATATAGAGGCGGCTTGTCTGCTACTCTCTGCACATATTAGTGAAGCGAATAGGTTGTTGCAGCCTCTATTGCTTAAACAAAACTCTTAGCGTTACATTTATTCTTGAAATAAAACATCAATATTTAAGCCTTGCTGGGTAACCACTTCACGTAAGCGACGAAGCGCTTCTACTTGAATTTGCCGTACCCGTTCGCGGGTTAGGCCAATTTCACGACCCACATCCTCTAATGTTGATGGCTCGTAACCAAGCAAACCAAACCGACGAGCTAATACTTCTTTCTGTTTAGGATTTAACTCATCTAACCATTTAATTAAGTGTTGTTTAATATCACTTTCTTGTAAATTACCTTCGGGGCCAAGCTCTTTTTCATCAGCTATTATGTCTAGTAATTGCTTTTCTGGGGCACCTGCAACCGGCATATCTACTGAGGTAATTCTTTCGTTTAGCTTAAGCATTTTACGCACATCTTCAACCGGCCGATCTAAGGCAGCAGCAATTTCTTCTGGTGTCGGTTCATGATCTAGCTTTTGCGATAATTCACGGGCGCAGCGCAAATATATATTTAGTTCTTTCACCACATGAATAGGTAACCGAATAGTTCGGGTTTGATTCATGATGGCACGTTCAATGGTTTGTCTTATCCACCAAGTGGCATAGGTTGAAAAGCGAAAGCCGCGTTCTGGGTCAAACTTTTCTACCGCACGAATTAAGCCTAAATTGCCTTCTTCAATTAAATCAAGTAAGGCTAAGCCTCGATTGATATAACGTCGAGCAATTTTTACCACTAAACGCAGATTACTCACAATCATACGCTTGCGTGCTGCTTCATCGCCTTTAAGAGCTAAGCGCGAAAAATACACTTCTTCTTCGGCTGATAATAGAGGGGAAAAACCTATCTCACCCAGATAAATTTGGGTAGCATCCATGGTTTTATAATTTTCATCACTACTAAACACTTCATCCTTAGTGGAATTTTCATCCTCAGGCTTGTCTGCATCTAACAGTGTCTCGTCTTCAACAATATCGTCGTCTTTTAAATCTACTACGTCGTCGTCACTATGTTTTCCCATATCCTTTCTCCCACATTTATTGGGTGCAGGGTGAGCTTGTTGCTTATCGCATCCATGCTTACGCTAACGTTGACTATAACTTTTACAACTACCGCTATATCATTATTTAGGTAAATACTTCAAAGGATCTACTGATCCACCACGATAACGTATTTCAAAATGCAAACGGACATCAGTTGCATCTGACTTACCCATTTCTGCAATTTGCTGGCCTGCAGAAACCATTTGTCGCTCTTGAACTAATAACTTTCGATTATGCGCATAAGCGCTTAAATAATCATCGTTATGCTTAATTATTACTAAGTTACCGTAGCCTCGTAATGCGTTGCCAGCATAGACAACTTGGCCACTCGCGGCCGCATTGACTCTATTACCCGCCACTCCAGCAATATCAATCCCTTTATTGCCTTGTTCTTGATACGAAAAGCCCGCAATAACTTTACCTTTAACCGGCCACTGCCATTGTACTAAGCTATTATTTAACTCAGATGCTGCCGAATTTGTAATTTTATTGTTACCTGCACTCTGAACATAACCTGTTTGCTTTTTTGGTGCAACTGGTTTATGGACATTTACTGAACTATTTGATTTGATTTGGCTTGATGGTTTTTTAACCGTAGTTTGTTTTGCTACTACGGTTCGAGTCGTGTTGTTGTGGTTACGGGAAACTTTAAGCTTAATGACTTGACCGGGGTAAATTATATAAGGATTAGCTATATTATTGGCTGCCGCTAGCTGTCGCACATCTAAGCCGGCTCGAAACGCTATAGCGTATAAGGTATCGCCTTTACGCACTGTGTATTGACTGGTTTGTAAACTGCCTTTATTACGCTCATTATAAAAATTTTGCCTTAATTCTAATGTCGTCACGGGTGCTGGGGCGGTTCTGGACGAACACCCTTGCAATATGATATTGAATAATAACAAACTTATTACAATAAATGCCGTACGCATTTTTAAGCGAATAGCCCGCTCCTTCTACTTAGTCGACTTGTTGTTTAGAGCTACTTGCCGACGGCATACCTAACCAGCGCTCTAAATTCAATAACAGCAACATAATAACTACACCCGCGAACGCACAACCAGCGGCCACCAATATGTCTGCAGCACCAGCAGCGTTTGGATAAGTCCAAGGAAAATACAGCTGATTTTGCCATTGCCAAGGCCATATGCGATATAAGGCGCCAATAACAATACCAATTAGAAAAGCTAAGCTGGCATCATGATAGCGAGCTAATAGCCAATTTAACAGCCGAGAAAAGCTTAACAAACCGGTAACACAACCGGCGAAAAACAAGGCCAGTACGCCAAGTTGTAATGATGTCACGGCTAACAATACGTGACTATACATACCTAATATTAATAAAATAAAGCTACCTGAAATGCCGGGTAAAATCATCGCACAAATAGCAATTGCCCCGGCAACAAAGTACATCCATGCGCTGGGTTGTAATTCTGTGGGCGAAAGTAGACTAATAGCGATAGCAAAAATGATACCGAGTAAGCACAAAAACAGCCGCGGCAAAGACCAGCTAATACTGCGACATAATTGCGGTAGAGCAGCCAAAATTAAGCCGGTAAACAACGCCCAAAGTGGCACTGGCCGATATTCTAAAAAGTAACTAATCACCCCTGCTAAAGCAAAGATGCTGACTAAAATGCCGCTAAATAAACACACTAAAAAAGTGCCATCTACATACTGCCACAAGGCGCTAAAGCGGCCGCGTAATAGCAATCTAACGGCTGTTAAATTAAAGGCACTGATTGCGGTTAATAATCGTTGATAAATGCCGAGAATAAACGCTAAGGTGCCGCCTGACACGCCAGGTACTACATCGGCTGCGCCCATCGCCATTCCTTTGATGATCCATTGCAGATACTGCATGCTTTACCCTTAATTTTAGCTATTAAGCTAATTCACCCGGTACCAGCGGCACAAAACGAACGGCTTCTATGTCGGTACTGGTGATAGTATCGCCGTGGCGCTGATAAATACGTAACACTTGCTCTTGTGCCCCAACTGGAATAACTAAACGACCACCGTCGGCTAATTGTTCTAATAATGCCATCGGCACTTCTGACGGCGCAGCCGTGACAATAATACTGTCAAATGGCGCTTTACTTGGCCAGCCTTGCCAACCGTCACCATGTTTCATGGCAACATTATGTAGATCCAATTGCTGCAAACGTCTTTTAGCTTGAAACTGTAACGACTTAATCCGCTCGACACTACAAACTTGCGGAAATAACCGGGCTAAAATCGCGGTTTGATAACCCGAGCCAGTGCCAATTTCTAACACCTTGCCTGGGGTTTTATCTTGCAGCAATAATTCTGTCATCCGCGCGACGATATAAGGCTGAGAGATAGTTTGACCTTGGCCAATAGGCAAGGCGGTATTCTCATACGCTTTATGCGCTAAAACTGATTCAACAAAAAGATGCCTAGGTGTTTGGCTCATGGCTTGCAGCACCAGCGGGTGCCTAATACCATCAGCCTGAAGCTTTTGCGCCAGCACACTGGCGCTTCTTGATGTCGCGACTGCCATGTTACAGTTTAATCCCCTCTAACCATTGCCGTAAGGTGTCCACGCTTTTATAAGCCGTCATGTCTACTTGTAACGGTGTAATAGATGCATAACCATTGGCTATGGCATCAAAATCTGTGCCCTCACCTGCATCCAATTCATTACCCAATGAGCCATACCAGTATATAGTGTGTCCCCAAGGATCGGTACTGTTAGTCATGGTTTCGGCTTTATGCCGTCTGCCTAACCGAGTCACTTTAATGCCTTTTAATTGCTCAATGCTTACCGCAGGCACATTGATATTTAATATTTGATCTCGCGGTAATGGATGCGACTTCAATTTTTTAATCACTTGCACGGTAACAAAAGCTGCCGTAGTAAAATGGTCAGGATCGGTACTGGCTAATGACACGGCTATCGCTGGCAAACCTAAATGGCGTCCTTCTGTAGCGGCCGCAACGGTACCAGAGTACAGGACGTCGTCACCTAAATTAGCGCCATGATTAATACCCGCCACCACTAAATCAGGCGTAAAATCTAACAATTGGCTAATGGCTAAATGTACGCAATCGGTTGGCGTACCATTAACAGAATAAAAGCCATTTTCCATCTGTTGCACCCGCAATGGGTTTATTAATGTTAACGAGTTACTGGCGCCGCTACAATTACGATCTGGCCCTACGGTGGTTACATCAGCAATTTGGCTTAACGCTTGTTGTAACACTTGCATGCCTTTAGCGTGCACGCCATCGTCATTACTTAATAAAATTTTCATCAATTACTACTCCACTGTTGCAGCACTGCGGCCACAGTCTTGATACTGCACTAACTCTCTAAGCACGCTAGTGGCAAAACACCCTGCTGGCAAACTGAAACTTAACCTAATATCTTGCTGCTCTGCTGTTAGCTGTAGTTGTTGCGGCACAATACGCATAGTGCGTCGCTCTGACTTTAAACGATAGTCAATTAAGCCATTTATTAAGGCTGGATGCTGAGCTAACACTTTGCTTTCAAATGCTAAACTATCGGCTGTTGCCATCGACTCACCCATACCTGGCAAGGCCGCTGTGATACTAACATCTTGACTTGCTAGCCGTTGGTTTAAAGCTTCATCAACAATGGGAGCTTTAAACACAGATGCGGTGCCACTTAACTGCAACACATCACCAGCAAGAATTTGCTTAAACAAACCCTGTTCAATACGCGCAGTTACCTGCTGATTAAATAAATACGAACGGGCGGCAGACAAGGCTAAACCACGTAATTTACGATCGGTAATACTTTGCCCTGCGAATAATTGCTCGGCTAAGCGTAAATTACCGCCATTAATGCCAAAGCGTTGCTCACCATAATAATTTGGCACGCCTTGGATAACTTGCTGGGCTCGGTCTAATACCGACTGTGGGTCTGATACTTGGCGTAAGCATATTTGGAAACTATTAGCTTTTAATGCGCCTAAGCGTAATTTACGATAATGGCGCTGCATACTAAGAATACGGCAGCCTTCTATTTGCCACTCTTGCCAAGGTAGTTCTTGCTTAATCGGCCACTTAAAACAAAACCATTGCCGAGTAACAGCATGTCGATCTTTTAATCCGGCATAACTAATATCACGGGCCCGTAATTTTGTTAGCTCGGCTATTTGCTTAGCCACATACTGGGTATTTTGGCCGGTTTTTTCAATTTGTAATAAAATATGCTCACCGGCGCCAGACGGAGTGAAATTAAGCTGTTCATCAACAATAAAATCTTCAGGCTGTTGGCGTAATAGCGCCGTTGCTGCTGGCTGTGAATATAAATACTCTAATGGTTGTAACTCACTCATGCGCTGACCAACAGCACTACGGCTTCTGTTGCAATGCCTTCTTTGCGGCCAACAAAACCGAGTTTCTCTGTGGTAGTAGCTTTAATATTTACTTGGCTAAGCTGGCAGTGCAAGTCGGCAGCAATGACTTCACGCATCTTGGTAATATGCGGCGCTATTTTCGGTGCTTGGGCCATGATAGTAATATCAAGATTGCCCACTTTATAACCTGCAGCTTGGACATCGGCATACACTTTACGCAATAAAATACGACTATCTATATTTTTAAACGCCGCGTCGGTATCAGGGAAATGATGGCCAATATCGCCTAAGGCTATCGCGCCTAATAAGGCGTCGGCGAGCGCATGCAGTACTACATCACCATCAGAATGCGCCAGTAAGCCTTGTGCATAATCAATTTTCACCCCTGCCAAGGTAATTGGCCCATCGCCACCAAAAGCGTGCACATCAAAGCCGTGGCCAATGCGAATATTCATTATATTAATTGCTCCAAATAGAAAGCCGCTAAAGCTAAATCAGTCGGCTGGGTAATTTTAATATTATCGCTATGTCCTTCCACTAATAATACCGGATGACCGGCCCATTCCATTGCAGAAGCCTCGTCCGTCACATACACCCCAGCTTGAATGGCATCTTCTAATGCGGCTTTTAATAATGCGGTTGGAAATAGCTGTGGCGTTAAAGCATGCCACAAATGCTCACGGCTGACGGTATGAGCCACCGTTAATTCGCCTCTTTTCATAGTGTCACGTACCCGACAAGCTAATACCCCACCATCACCAGTCGTTATGCAACGTTCAATCAATAACTCTATATCTGCTTGGCGAACTACAGGTCGTGCAGCATCATGTACCAACACCCAAGGATATTTATACGGCTCAATTTGCTGTAACGCATTTAATACTGAATGCATGCGTTCAGTGCCACCTTTGGTTGTTACAATCTGTGACTGATCAAAATTGATATCTGCAAAGTAGGGATCATCTTCTGCCAACGCTAACCATATTTTACTTAACGTTGGCACTTGCTGTAGTCGGGCTAAACTATGTTCTAATATGGTTTTGTTATGTAACACTAAATATTGTTTTGGCCGTTCTGCTTGCATTCGTTTACCGATACCTGCAGCTGGCACAATCACGGCAATCGCTGGTATTGCAGGCGATGCCGGTGTTGCATTATCTTTCATTCATGTTGTCCGTGTTATCTGACTGGCTAAATAAGCGAAAAAACACTTCATCTTGTTTGATTAAACCTAATTCATTACGGGCGCGTTCTTCAATCGCATCCAGCCCTTGCTGCAAATCGGTTACGTCGGCTTTTAATAAGCGATTACGCTTTTCTAACTCTTGATTGCTTAACAATTGAGTGCGTATTTCGTCTTGCTTACGCCAGTAATCGGTAATGCTGTGCTGACCAAACCAGAGTCGGTATTGTGACAACCCTAGTAACACCAGCAGCAATACGGTAAATAATCGCATCATAGCGTGTTAACTCGCTGCAGGTAAAAAAGAACTCGAACTTTATTATGAAGCTTAGCGCTGTCATTGCAAAGCAAGTAATTTGGGATTATGACGGCTTTTTTGCTCATGGCTGTATTTTCGTTCATGGCTATATTTTCGCTCATGGCTGTAGCGCTGGCAAAGGTTTAGCAAAATTGCGCCAGTTTAAACGACTGGTTAATAGTAATTCGCGTAAGCTGAGTAAGCGCGGCGTTGTTCTATCCTCTTTTAGCCACTGATGGCCACAGCATGCTGCCGTCATAATGGTTTTAGTCGGCTTAAGTAAAAACTTTTCACTATTGTCGGCTTGTAATGGCGTACCCGACAGCGCAAACCAACCATGCTGATTACAATGCAGTCTTAAACCCGCTTGATCTACTTCATCAATAGTATCGAGCAAAATATGCTCTTGGTTTAAATGCATAATATAAATAGGAACTACTAAACCGGGTTTAGCATGTTTTTGATAAAAAACATCTATCGGATCAGCTTGTTGTTTGCGGGCTGGGCAACGCTTAGCTTGCAATGAATACCAAGAGCCATTTTGGCTATCTAATTGTAACTCTGCCTGCTGTTTTAGAATATTACTGGCCGCGCGACGAATATAGAAAGTTAAGCTAGCCAAACGACCGGCTAAGTTAACAAGTTGCTCGGCCGGCAATTGCGACAAGCGCAACAATTCACGCTCATATAAAGCGTTACAAAGCTCAGTATAACCTTGGTTATCTTTCGATACCTGCCAAAAGTGTGGCTGCTGACTACTTGGATTATCCATTAGCAGATGTTAACCAAAGCAGCATAACTTGTAAAAGCAAACCTGCAACTATTGGTTATCGATTTTCTTATGTAGCTTCACTGTCTTTGTATTTTTCCGTCTTACTCGCAGGTTTATTAGCTCTACGCCGACCGAAAATGCCATGGCAAAGTAAATATAACCTTTAGGTACATGCACATCTAAACCTTCGGCTATAAGGGTAAAACCAATTAACATTAAAAAAGATAATGCCAGTATTTTTATGGTGGGGTGTGAATCAACAAATTCGCCAATAGCTTTAGCCGCAAACAGCATCACAAATACTGACGCCATAACGGCGATGACCATAATAGATAAATGATCGACTAAGCCGACGGCGGTAATGACTGAATCGAGCGAAAACACGATATCTAACAGGGTAATTTGGACTAAAATTGAGATATAGTTTGCTGCCGCTTTGGTTGCGGTTGAGCCGGTACTGCCCTCTAAACTATCGTGTATTTCATGAGTGGACTTAGCCAACAAGAAAAAACCACCCAAAATCAGCACCAGATCTCGACCGGATATTTCGTAATCAAAAACCGTAAATAGTGGCTCAACTAGACCTATAACCCAAGCCAAACTAAACAATAACGCTAAGCGAGATAACATTGCTAAACCGATGCCGATGCGACGAGCTGAATCACGTTTTTCTGGCGGTAGCTTGGCCACTAAAATAGAGATAAAAATAATATTATCTATGCCTAAAACAATCTCTAAAGCCATTAATGTTGCTAAAGCTACCCAGGCTTCTGGGCTATAAATCCATTCGAACATAGTTAATCCTAATCAATATCTATTAAAAACTTACAATTCACATAAACGCTTACATATTGCTGCTGGCTTTTAACAATCTGCTCAGTATTATAGTGTCACCTAAGCATAAACTTTAGCTTTCTCGCTTAGGGGTAATGGCCGGCCAGCGTCCCAACCCGCTTACCGGCCTTTTTTTTGCCTAATACTCGCTTACGCTTAACTTAAGCGAAAATTAATCATTTACGGTATACCCATTAACTCAACGCTAACTGAATATAGTCTATATTTTTGGCTAAATTAGCCCGAAGAGGCAGATTTTTTATTTTTTTTAGGCAGCTAAGTTAAATTTTATCAATGGGGTGATTGGTAGGGATTGCTGGGCTTAAATTTTGTAGAGATTGAGACGCTTAAATAAAGTGCACTAAGCTAATGTTAAAGCTAAGCTGCAAAATTAAACCTAGTGCAAGAATTTATATAAACGTGGCAATTAACTTGGTGAATTACCTGGGTGAAATAACGCGGTGAGTGTCAATTGCTTATTTCAACAACTCATTATTTAAACCAGTCTTGGACAAATTACTCTGCTGATACCTTTAAAGGTATTTTAATGTAACTCACGCCATTCTCCGCTGCGCTGGGTAGCTGTCCGCCACGAATATTTACTTGTACGGCAGGATAAATTAATCGTGGTACCGCCAGTGTTTTATCGCGTGCTTGGCGTTTTTGCACAAACTCTTGCTCAGCAGTATTGGCTTTAACATGAATATTTTGCTGCTTTTGCTCTGCTACACTGGTTTTATAGCGTAATGGCCTACCCTCAGGCTGATAATCATGGCAAATATAAATATTGGTTGCATCAGGTAATTGGTAAATTCGCTGAATTGACTGATACAACACATGCGCATCCCCCCCCGGAAAGTCACATCGTGCAGTGCCGCCATCAGGCATAAATAACGAATCACCTACAAATAAATTATCGCCAATTAAGTAACTAATACTATCGTTAGTATGGCCTGGGGTATTAATAACCTGTGCCTTAATGCTACCAATCATAAAGTGTTCATTATCGCCAAACAGCTTATCAAAATAATCGCCTTTCGCTTGCAGCTCAGTATCATTAATATTAAAAATAAATTTAAAGGTTTGCTGCACCTGCTTAATGCCTTCGCCAATAGCGATAGGCGCCGCGGTTTTTGCTTTTAAATAATCAGCCGCCGATAAATGATCAGCATGAGCATGGGTTTCTAAGATCCAGTCAACACTTAATTGCTGTTGCTCAATATAGTGCAATATCGCATCTGCTGCTTCGGTACTCACAGCGCCAGCCGCTGCGTCGTAATTTAACACCGGATCAATAATAGCTGCACGTTTAGTCTGGTTATCTACCACGACATAGCTACAGGTGGAACTATCGGTATCAAAAAACATTTCTATGGTGAGATCTGGCTGATGTTCTGGCTTAGCGATACTCATAACAACCTCTTAAATTAGCAAATGCTAAATTACAATTGCAGCATAAACAAAACTACATTAGAATTCAATAATGTTATAAGCATATTACTTATTGATATATGGAGCAACGGCTTAATGTTAGTGTTTTTAGCAGCTATCAGCATAGGGTTAAGTTTAGGACTATTTGGTTCTGGTGGCTCAATTCTTACCGTGCCAGTTTTGCTTTATTTAGTAAAAATGCCAGCCGAGTTAGCGATAGCATCTTCGCTTTTTATTGTCGGGTCTATTAGTTTATTTGCTGCCGTTCGCAGTAGTTTAAAAGGCTGGGTTAGTTGGCAACATGTGGCGCTATTTGCTCTACCCAGTATGTTGGGCACATATCTAGGTGCTTGGTTCGGTACTTTAGTCGATAGTCGATGGCAGCTATTACTCTTCTCCATATTAATGTTTATCTCCGCCTTTTTAATGTGGCGTAAAAAAACGCTGCCAGAAGAAGCAAAGGTAACTATTAAAGCTATTATTTTAATTTTTACTGGTTTGGCCGTCGGCATTATTACCGGTTTTGTCGGTGTGGGCGGAGGCTTTTTAATCGTTCCGGCTTTAGTGCTCTTGGGCGGCTTAACCATGCTGCGCAGTATTGCCACCAGTTTAGTGATTATTACCTTACAGTCGAGTGTAGGTTTTTTAAAGTATTACTCAACACTTGTTGCTCAAGGTGCCGTGTTTGACTGGACATCAATAGCCATCATTATTGCCTTTGGCATTATCGGTAGCGTCATTGGTGGCGCAATTGCTAAACATGTTCCTAAACAATTGCTGCAACGTGGTTTTGCATTATTTTTGTTACTTATGGCAACGGTGGTGATATATCAATCCGTACTGTGAATTTTTAAACTCTTTAAGTTAACTAAACTCTTTAAATTAATTACATACTTTTAATAATCTGACTAATCTAAGTAAGTTGAACTAGCGATAAGCTTAAAAACTACTTAGCTAAATAGGAGTAAAAAATGAAAACTGCAGCGCAACTGATCACAGAAGCTAAAGCACAAATTAAAGAAGTCGATATTGCCCAGCTAGCCTCGGCACTTCAGCACAACCCTGACACTGTACTTATCGATGTTAGAGAGCCGGCAGAATTTGCCCAGCAACATATCGCCGGTGCGGTTAACTATCCACGCGGAGTCTTAGAGATGAGTATCCACAATCATCCTAAAGTGGCGGCTAGCGGCTGTGCGCCAGAAGTGGCTTTAGCACAATTAGCCACTTCTACTATTTATGTTATTTGTCGCTCTGGTGGCCGCTCAGCACTTGCCACTGCCTCGTTACAACAAATGGGCTTTAGCGATATTTATTCTGTTAGCCCTGGCATGCAAGGCTGGCTTGATGCCAAACAGCCTATCGTTAATTAACAATTAAAAGGACATAACATGGAAAACTTCACCCCTGTTTCTGCCTTAATTGGTGGTAGCTTAATTGGCTTAGGAGCACTAATCCTATTTATCTTTTCCGGCCGAATTGCCGGTATATCGGGTATTGCTAGAAATGCCTTATTTACAACGGCGCAACGTGGTTGGCGACTGGCCTTTGTGCTGGGATTAATTGCTGGGCCTTTAGTGTTAAGCCTAATGATTGCCGACTTTAGCTACACGACCGTTGAATTAGGCTGGCCAGTGCTTATTGCTGGCTTACTAGTGGGTATGGGTACCGGCTGGGGCAGCGGTTGTACTTCTGGTCATGGCATTTGTGGTATCAGCCGATTTTCACCACGCTCTATCACCGCCACAATATTATTTATGTTAGTTGGCGTGATGGTTGCCACCTTATTCCACTAACCATTGCATATACAGTTTTAGCAGGAGCATAAGATGGCTTTAGTAATCGCATTTATATCAGGTTTAATCATGTCAATTGGCATCAGCTATTCGCAAATGATTGAACCGAGTAAAGTATTAGCTTTTTTAACCTTAGATAAAAATTGGGATCCCAGTTTACTGCTGGTGATGGTTAGCGCATTAGTAACGTACAGTATTGGTTATTGGTTAGTTAGGTCAAAACAAAAACCTGTCTGCGCAGAAAAGTTTCAGATACCGACTAAGCAAAAAATTGATAAGCCGTTAGTAATAGGCGCAGTGTTATTTGGTGCTGGTTGGGGATTAGTCGGCTATTGCCCAGGGCCTGCCATTGCAGCCATCAGTTCGGGTAGTACTGGCACCCTAGCCTTTGTAGCAGCCATGATCGTGGGTTGGTTTATTAGTCGTAAGTGGGCGCTATAACGCAAACTCTGATATACAGCACAGCTTAGCTAAGTACCTTAGCACTGTGCTGAGCTAGTTAAGACTTGATGCAACGCTTAAGTATAAATTTAGGGCAATATAACAAATGGCTTAGCTCCCAGCATTCTAGATTGTAGAATCAGGATGTAGCAAATATTAATTTGGTATTTTAATCAGGAAGAAAAACAACAGAAAATGGCGGAGCGGACGGGACTCGAACCCGCGACCCCCGGCGTGACAGGCCGGTATTCTAACCAACTGAACTACCGCTCCACTGTACACTTTACAAAGTACTTTTTTACAAAAGCACTCTTTACAAAAATTGGCGGAGTGGACGGGACTCGAACCCGCGACCCCCGGCGTGACAGGCCGGTATTCTAACCAACTGAACTACCACTCCGCAACAATTACCCAGCAAGACTTCAATAGGGTGTCCTGCTGTGCGGCGGGAATGATACGGTTTAGGTTCATGGTCGTCAACTCCTTTTTCGCCGCTTTTGTCTAATCCTTAATCATCCGGTAGCGTTAGATCAAGAATGTCACCTATATCGTCGCTTTTTTGCACAGTATTTTTTGTCGCAGCCGAAACTTGGTTATTATTAGTGACTAAACTGCTTTCTGGCATTTTTTCTGCCTGCTTGGATTTTTTTGCCAAAACAGTAAATCTGCGGCCTTTTTATCACTGAGCACAAACCAAATGGCGCCAATGCCAATAATTAAAATTAAAACATTGCTGAATATAACCAATAACCAGGGAAATGCTGCTTCAGTTGGATTTGTCACTTGTAACTGTTCAGTTGATACCGGTTTTACCACCGCAACTATTTCGGCCGGTGGCAACATAAAACTAATTTCGGGTAAACTTAATACAAACTCTCGGCCATCTACCCGGGTACCGAAGGCCATAACTTCGACAATATAACTGCCATGGCCCCGATTATTTAAATTAAGTTGGCGTATGGCATTACCGGCTTCATTTAATGAAAAGTCAGCAACTTCACCATTAGGATAACGAATACGACCCTGCAGTAAAATACTTTGGGCATTGATTGCCGGATTGCTGACATTAAAGATGATCTGATGTGGCTGAGGCACCTCATCTGATAACGCCTCGTTAATTGCTGGCGACATCTTAATATCTGCCACTATTGCTGCCGGTTCTAACATCACTGCAGCCTGTTCAATTTCACGGGTGTATAACGGCGTTCTGACGATATATTTAGGTAACCACTCGCCCGCTGCAAAACGTAATTGAAACTCGCCTGTAAACACGCCATCACGTGCCCGCTCATCATAGCCTTTGCCATCGTCACGAAAATGAGCGACTTGAACAATACCCCGACCAAAATTATCCATATCGGGTTTATTTGTACTAACAAAAATAACTTCTAAGTTTAGTACATCGCGAAATTCTTTAGCATTAATGGGCTCACCACCATTAAGTAAACGCGCGGTAACTTTTACCGTCTCACCTACCATTAACTGCTGAGGCAAAGGATCGACTAACAGCTCGATCTCCGTTAGCACCATTACCCGACTTTCTGCTAATAAACTGCCAATGGCTTGCCAAGGCCCTGGCATCGGCTGTTTTATTTTAATTAAATCGTAACTATCGGCATCATGCCACGCCACATCATGCTGCTTTGCGGTATTAAAATGTAGCTTACTGCCGTCAGGTCTCACTAACACCACTGATGCACTACCGCGGCGGCGAAATAACAATAACGTAATTTCTGCAACTTCTTCGTCAATGCGAAAGCGATTATCAAATAACGGTATTTGGTTTTTGGTCGGTAAGTCCTGCAGCAAGGCAAAACTTTCATTATCTAACTGCGGACTTGGTGTTGCCTGTTCCCGTTTAACATTTTTAGCGTCGGTATTTTTAGCTTCGGGATTATTAGCTTGACCGCTAACAGCTACGGTAAATAATAAGCTAAACAGACTTAATAATATTAATCTCGCCACAGACAAGATCCCCCTTTCTTTTGCACTAAGTCTAAACGCGCTTGGTGTGCTTCCAATTCAGCCTCTGACGCTGCAATAACGGCTAAACGACCACTGCGTTGGATACGCAACTCACCCTCATGCTGCTGATTACTATCTTGCTCATTGGCCAAATTCAAACTAACTTGGCCACCTGTCATCATTAAATAGACATCGGCTAAGATTTCGGCGTCCAGTAAGGCGCCGTGTAAGGTTCGGTGGCTGTTTATAATATCGTATCGACGGCAAAGCGCATCTAGGTTGTTCTTTTGCCCAGGATGTAGCTCTCGTGCCATTGCAAGAGTATCGAGCACCGTACAATATTGCTCTAACGGCGGAAGCGGTGAACGTAATAACGAAAATTCATGATTAATAAAACCGACATCAAAAGGCGCGTTGTGAATGACTAATTCTGCACCTTGAATATACTCGTAAAAGCCTTGGGCTATATCCCGAAACTTTGGTTCATCTTTTAAGCGTTCATTGGTTAAACCATGGATCCTAACGACTTCGGCTTCGATAATACGTTCTGGGTTAATATAGACATGATAATTATTGCCGGTAAAACGGCGGTTAATTAATTCAACACAGCCTATTTCAACAATGCGATGACCATCTCTTGGGTTAATGCCGGTGGTTTCTGTATCAAGAATAAGTTGTCTTTTTATCATGTTCATTTCGTTTTGTGCCGTAATTAAGGTAGATTATACGCCGATTATGTAAGAGGAAAGGCTTTATGCGTAAAACTGTTACCATCTTCACCGATGGCTCGTGTCTTGGCAACCCCGGAGCCGGCGGTTATGCTGCGGTTTTAAATTATAAACAACACTGCAAAGAATTAAGTGGTGGTTTTCGTTTAACCACCAATAACCGCATGGAGCTACTCGCCGCTATTATCGCCCTAGAAAGCCTCACCACGCCTTGCGATGTAGAGTTAACGACCGATAGCCAATATGTGCGTTTAGGCATTACCCAATGGCTGGCAGGCTGGAAGCGCAACAAATGGCTAACCAGTCAAAGAAAGCCGGTTAAAAATCAAGACCTGTGGCAACGACTCGATAAAGCGACCCAGCAACATCAAATAAACTGGCACTGGGTAAAAGGTCACAGCGGCCATCCTGAAAATGAGCGCTGTGATGTATTGGCAAGGACGGCGGCTGAAGCTAAACCAACCACTATAGATACTGAGTTTGAAGCTAGCCAAGCTAAAGAAGCCTAGCTGCAACAATGGACTGGCTCCAAAATATACAGCTCGGTTTACCCACACTAACACGCCGTAAACCCATCCTTGGGGGCTCATTTACGCCCATCCAGGGCTGAAATGGTTAGCTTAGGCTAAAGCCGATCCTCATTAAATAGTAGACACTCAACACTAAGAGTTTAAACTTAAATTTAAGTGTATATACGGATCGGTTTACCCACACTAACACGCCGTAAACCCATCCCTGGGGGCTCATTTCCGCCCGTCCAGGGCTGCAATGGTTAGTTTAGGGTAAAACCGGTCCTCATTAATGTAGCTTAGTCAGTTCACAATTATCGCTAAAGTCTTAGCACTTAGCACTTAGCACTTAGCACTCAAAACTAGCATATTAACCGCTAGTCACTGCTAGTATTAGCCTCTGTTACTGGCTTCGCTGCCGCCAGCATTTTCTCTAACTCTACAATAAAGTCTTTATCATCAGGTGTCGTGCGGCTGCCAAAGTGTTTTACGTTTTGCTCATCGGCACTGACTAAATATTTGTTAAAGTTCCAAGATGGTGCTTCACCGGTTTTACTAATTAAGGCTTTAAAGACTGGGTTAGCGTCATCGCCTCGTACTTTTGAGCTAGCAAACATGGGAAATTGCACACCGTAGGTTAAATAACACACTTCTGCGGTTTTTTCCGCGTCGTCATATTCCTGTTTAAAGCTATCTGACGGAAAACCTAAAATAACTAAACCGGCAGTTTGGTACTTTTGATATAAGGCTTCTAAGGCGTCAAATTGCGGCGTAAAACCACACTTACTGGCAGTATTAACAATCAGTAAAGTTTTACCTTGATATTCTTGGCATAAATCTATGCTTTCTCGGGTTTTCAATTGCTGCATCGAATGGCCTAATATATCACCACATTGATTCGCTAATACCGACGTAGCCATTAAGCTGGCCCCTACGGCAACTGTTGCTATCCACTTTTTCATGCCAATTCTCTCCAATTAATAACCACCTAAATATGGGCTGTTTTACGCTGATAGTTATTTGTTAGTGTAGTCTATTAAGCTAACAAAAAGTGATCTGTTAACTCTAGATTATACGTTGGCGCTCAGCATTAAGATCGTATTTATTAGCAAAATTTTAGCCACATAAATTGTTCTACTCAAGGTAAAAACAGCCTAGCATTACGTCCAGCCTCAGCTGTAACTTATTGTTTTACAATAATCTAATTAAATCTGCATTTATAGTGAAATATAATTTATCGTCTACATAAAAAAAATTCACTATCAATTACGTTAGGATTTGAGTAAATAAGCAAAAAAATCTTGAGGATATAATTATGTCAGAAGTTGAAGCCCCTGACTTTGATTTAGATGACGTATCTGATGATACTGAACTGCTTAGTGCACTGTCGCCTAAAGACAGTAAATCGCAACAAAAATTAGAGGCAAGACGCCGCATCGACGACCTGATGGAGCAAAAGCGTTTACGTAGTTTGCTTGATGACTGGGATCTGGAAGATGAAGCATAAAAAACGGGCGCCTTAGCGCCCGTTTTTTTCTTAAGATCTCGACATCCGAGATCTTATATCTGGCTTATGCTTTATATTTTTGCATAATTAATGTGGCATTAGTGCCACCGAAACCAAAGCTATTTGACATCACTGTATTTAGCTCAGCTTTTTGGGTCTTAGTAACAATATTTAAACCCGCTGCAGCTTGATCAAGCTCGGTAATATTAATGGATGGCGCAATAAAGCTATGCTTCATCATCAATAATGAATAAATCGCTTCATGCACACCGGCAGCACCTAAAGCATGACCTGTCATGGCTTTAGTCGCACTGATGGCAGGTGATTTATTAGCAAACACTTGCTGAATAGCAGCCAACTCTTTTACATCACCGACTGGAGTACTTGTACCATGGGTATTAACGTAGTCCACTTCAGCGTCAACATTTTGCATGGCCATTTCCATACAACGTACCGCGCCTTCACCACTTGGAGCGACCATATCAAAGCCGTCAGATGTTGCACCGTAGCCAACAATTTCAGCATAAATAGTCGCGCCACGTGCTAACGCATGCTCAAGTTCTTCAACTACGACCATGCCGCCGCCGCCACTGATTACAAAACCATCACGGTTAGCATCATAAGTACGCGAAGCAATTTCTGGAGTCTCATTATATTTTGACGATAATGCGCCCATGGCATCAAATTCCATGGCTAGGGTCCAGTGAACTTCTTCACCACCACCGGCAAATACCACATCTTGCTTGCCTAATTGAATTAACTCAACAGCATGGCCAATACAGTGTGCACTGGTGGCACATGCCGAGCTAATTGAATAGTTAACACCTTTAATTTTAAACGGTGTGGCTAAACAAGCAGAACAGGTACTAGACATCGTCTTAGGCACCGCATAAGGGCCTACCCGCTTAACACCTTTTTCGCGGAGAATATCTGCCGCTTCAACTTGCACTTTAGAAGATGCTCCACCTGAACCAGCTACTAAACCAAATCGCGGATTAGAAATTTGCTCTTCGCTAAAACCGGCATCCTTGATGGCTTCTTGCATAGCAATATAAGCGAATGCAGCGGCATCACCCATAAAACGATAGGCTTTACGATCAATATGCTCAGCCGGGTTAAGTTTAATATTACCCCATACTTGCGAGCGTAAGCCTAAATCAGCGAACTCCTGAGCAAAGCTAATACCAGAACGACCAGCTTGCAATGAAGCCAATACTTCGTCTTTGTTATTACCTATACTCGATACGATTCCCATACCGGTGATTACGGCTCTTTTCATGCTATCTCCCATTGGCTGGCTCAGTACCACACCGTTGTAAATGATTTATCAGCGCTATTGTACGGACTTTGTTTCATAAAGTGGTCAGCTTTCAGCGCACACTTGTACTCTATTACCAATTTTGCTTAAGCTTCGGGTAAACTACAAGCCCAAAATGTGGTGGATTTTCAATATATGTCGCAGCTTACCCATGCCAAAGTACACTTTACAGCACAAGGCATCCCTTATGCTGAAGCCTTTGCAGATGTTTATTTTTCAGATGCAGGGGGTTTAGCTGAAACAGATTATGTTTTTTTACAGCAAAATGGTTTACCGCAACGTTGGCACACCCACACTGCTGACACTTTTCATATTGTAGAAACCGGTTTTGGAACTGGCGCCAATTTTTTAGTAACCTGGCAGCGTTTTTGTCAATTTAAACAACAACACCCTGACGCTCAGTGCCAACGCTTATACTTTAGCAGTATTGAGAAATATCCGCTAACCCTCGCCGATTTACAGCAAGCACTGCAAGTGCATGCGGATCAACCTGAATTACAGCCGTTAATACAGCAGCTGTTACAGCAATATCCATTGGGCGTCTCAGGCTGTCACCGTTTAGTGTTTGACCATGGCAGGGTTATTGTTGATTTATGGTTGGGCGATGTTAGTGAAGTGTTGCCGAACTTAACGCCTGCTGATGCCATTTATCTCGATGGCTTTGCGCCCAGTAAAAACCCAGAAATGTGGCAGCCTAAATTATTTACCGACTTAGCAAAAATTAGTCACGCCAATACTAGCATCGCGACGTTTACTGCCGCAGGCATGGTCAAGCGGGGCCTTCAGCAGGCAGGTTTTAGTGTAAAGAAAGTGCAAGGCTTTGGCCGCAAGCGTGAAATGCTAACCGCGACGGCACCTTCTGTCACCAGCGACAATAATAATTGCTTTAATACGCCTAGCGTTGAAACAGCTCATGCAACTAAAGCTAATGCACACAAAGAAGTAACTATTATTGGTGGTGGCATTGCTTCGCTTTGCACCGCCCTAGCCCTGCAACAACGCAATATTAACGTCCACTTAATTTGTGCAGATAACGACGTCGCCATGCAAGCATCGCAAAATCGTCAAGGCGCAATTTATCCAAGTTTACATGCCCAAGTTACTGAAAATAGTCAGCTACAAGTACAAGCTTTTTTATATGCACGCCAATTTTATCAGCGCTGGCAACAACGTGGGTTAGATTTTAAACTGGATTTTTGTGGCATGATCCATCTAGGCACCACACCTCAGTTACAGTATCGCCAATCAAAGATAGTAACATTATGGCCCGAGCAACTTGTTAGCGCGGTCGATGCCCAACAAGCGACAGCTATAGCAGGCTTAGCATTGCAACACTCTGGTATTTATTATCCGTTAGCCGGTTGGTTAAACCCCAAACAGTTTTGCCAAGCTGCACTGGCTTATTTACAACAGCAGTCTAATTTTCGTTTTAGTAATAATACTCAAGTACTGAACATGCAGCGCCAAACCGACAACTGGCTAATTAGCGCTGCAAGCAAAACTTTCACTAGCGACTATATCGTGCTGGCTGCAGGCAGCCAATTAGCAAAGTTTGCCACCACCCATGCCCTACCCATTATTACGACTCGCGGCCAAGTTAGCCATGTTAGCCAGCCAAAAATGGCAGGTTTAAAAACAGTGCTTTGCCACAAAGGTTATATAACACCGGCATGGCAAGGTTTACACTCTATAGGCGCAACCTTTGATCGCCAATCAACTACTGCTTTTATTAGTAGCAATGATGATGCTGAAAATATGCAACAAGTTGCTGAGCAACTTGACTCTCCAGAGTGGCTTAGTGGAGCAAAAGTACATAGCGCCTGTGCCGCATTTCGCGCAGGCTTACCAGATCAGTCGCCTATTGCTGCTGAGATTGAGCCGGCCTTTTTTGCCTTAGGCGGCTTTGGTGCCCGAGGCATTATGTATGCCCCTATGTTGGCTGAGTTAATTGCTTGCCAAATTTGTACAGAACCTCTACCGTTAACTCAATTGCAACGCCATAATCTGTCGGCGGCTAGATTTAAACCTAAGAATAAATAACAGCTATTAACAACAATTAATGATAATAAGAAATACAGCATAAGCTTATCGTTTTAAGCATTAGGGATTTCCATGACAACAAATAAGCACATTCTAATCGCTGAAGACGATGATTTTTTACGATTATTATTACAAACGCAATGCGAAGAATTAGGCTTAAGTGTAGACACCGTTGAAAATGGTGAATTACTCATTACAGCAGCCTTAAGCTATCAATACGATATTATTATTACCGATATTCAAATGCCAATTTGTGATGGTATCCAAGCCATGCAATTACTGAGACAGCTGGGCTATGATCGGCCTATTTATGCTATGTCTGCCGATGCCGTCACAGAAGATGGTTTCAATAAAGTGTTAACTAAACCGATTAATAATCAACAATTGGCCGACGCGTTATTACAAGCTTCTGCTGTACAACGTATTCCGTTAGTAATAGATGATGCCTTAACAAGGCTGTTTTATGAAAATTTACGCCAACAAAGTGTCGAGTTTAATCTGGCTTTAGCCGAACGCAACCAAACCCTAATGCGGCAAATTTGCCATAAGGTAAAAGGCGGAGCAGCAAGTTTTGGCCATACCGAATTGGCCAACACAGCCGATCAGTTACAAACTCAATTGCAGCAATCAACTCTTGATGCTGATCTGTTATCAGTATGCCAGCACTTTAGTCTGTTATTACACCAGTGTGGAGTAACGAATGCAGCAAGCTAAAATATTATTAGTTGACGATATTGACTACACTCGACAGTTATTACGCAACAATATTATGTCACTGGCTAAAAGCAAAACGGTGGCTGTCGATAATTTTCAATTTTTCAATGCTAATTCGGCTTTATCCGCTATGAATATATTTAGCTTACAAAGCCCCGACATTATTTTTCTTGATATCGAATTACCTGACGGCTCAGGCTTAGATTTATTGGCCAAAATAAAACGGGTTAAACCAGATTGCTTTATTGTGATGGTTAGCGCTAATAGCACCTTAGAGAATGTACAAAGCAGTATTAAATCGGGCGCAGCCACCTTTATAGTTAAGCCATTTACTGGCGATAAAATAATGGCGGCAATGCGTTTATATGCTAAACATCGCTTAAAAAATTAAATCTAAACAGACGTTTAATTACGGGTAAGTTCACTAGAAATTTGTTAAAGTTAAAATAACAGCATAGTAAGTAAGGAAATTATATGCGTTTAGTTTTATTATTTATCGTCGCCTTAGGTACATCAGGATTGACAGTAGCGGCAGACTTTTATCAGGTACCGCTTGCTAGTGATGCGCGGGAATTTGCCCGCTTAGACAGCAAATTACCAGCGGTATTAAGTTACTTTAGCCAACAGAGCATGCCCGCCTTGCGCCAGTATTATCTGCAGCACTTAGGTGAACCAGTAAAAACTGAAGCCATATACGGCCGAGAAAATTTATATTTCCAGGTCGACGGTCATCAAGTGCGGATCTTATTGTCAGAACGCAATGACTGGCGCCAAGTTGACATTATGGTGCAGCAATAGTTTTATGGTACAGCATAAATTATGCTTGTTCCAAATTAAGGCTTACTAAGTTGTAACACTACACGGCGGTTCTTTTTGCGTTCAATGGCTAATTGATTGGGTGCAATATGCCGCCGCTCACCAAACCCAGCTACCTGAACTTTATCGGCGCTTAAACCGGCAGCAACAAAAAACGATTTCACTTTTTCTGCGCGTTTAATTGATAATTGCTCATTCATCCAACGACCACCATAGCTGTCGCTATAACCTTGAATCTCAACATAGTCGATATCTTGATCATACTTAAGGTATTCAGCTATTTGTTGCAAACGACGACTAGACTCACGGCTTAACTCATCGCTCTCTGATTCGTAATTTAGTACCGTAAAGGCAATATCATCAAAGCTATAAGGCAGTAAAGCGGCTATGCATTGATTAAATTCTGCAAACCGAGCGGTAAATTGTACCGGATTAATCGCAGCCACCACTTTGTCGTACGGGCTATACCAATCATTAAAATAAAAGCTTGGGCTAAAACCCTGTTCAAGTTCAGTGAGTAAGGTCCATGCTGCTTTTTTAGGTAGCTCACCATTATATTGTTTTAATAATTTCATATTAGCAATGGCTTTGCTCGGCTCACCCGCTCGCCAAGCGGGCGGTACCGACAATACTTGTGCTAAAGCATAGTTATCTGGCAAGCGCAGCATTTGCAGCTCAAAAGCCATATTAAGCCCTTTACTGGCGACACTGCGAAATATCGCTTGGCCAAAGCGCGGTATCGTATGTTGTAATTGACATTCTACTGGCGTGTTTTTGCTTAATTGCCAAGCTGAATCTTCAATAGCGGCAGAATATTGACGCAATTGCGGCGCTGCAGCAACATTGGTTGCCGTTAACAAACCGGTTAAAGCTATGATTATCGAACGCATCTGCATGTTTCACCACTAATTAACGCTAAGCTATTGCTTATTTGACTCTAACATAAGCAAACACTATGCCGCACCAAGACGTTTGCCTAATTTTTTGGCATAATAGCCTTTGATTTGTAATATGGCGCTATTATGACAAAACCTACTTCACTCTTAGCTCAACGTTTCCGTGGCTATTATCCTGTTGTTATCGACGTAGAAACAGCAGGCTTTAATGCCAAAACCGATGCACTATTAGAAATTGCAGCAACATTGCTGACAATGGATGATGAAGGCAACTTATTGCCGCTAAAAACGCTGCATTTTCATGTTGAACCCTTTGCAGGGGCAAATTTAGATGCCAGCTCATTAGCGTTTAACGGTATTGATCCGTTTAACCCATTAAGAGGTGCCGTAAGCGAGCGCGAAGCAATTAGTGAAATATGTAAAGCTGTTCGTACCGCGCAAAAAGCAGCTGGCTGTCAACGCAGTGTTATCGTGGCTCATAATGCTGCTTTTGATCAGGCTTTTGTTAATGCGGCAATTGAACGCTTAAAGTATAAACGTTCACCTTTTCATGCTTTTGTTTCTTTTGATACCACTACCCTATCGGCATTAGCTCTTGGCCAAACGGTCTTAGCTAAAGCTTGTCAGTATGCCGGTATCGCCTTTGATAGCAAACAAGCGCACAGCGCACTTTACGACACTGAACGTACTGCTGAGTTATTTTGTCATATTATTAATAAGTGGCGTGATCTGGGTGGTTGGCCACTAGGTGGCACTGCTGAAGCTAACGATGAAGCTGCTGATACTGATTGCGAAGATACTGATTGCGAGGATACTGATTGCACAGAGTCTAAGCCAAAAGACAAAAACGATGCAGAGTCTGACATTAAGCAAGCTTAAACAGAACTACTTTGATTAAGTCTCTGTTTAAGCCTCTATTTAAGCAACTACTATGCTAACACCCGCTTAAAGCAGGCGTTAGCAATAGCCATTACTCTGCTTCAGTATTGCTTGTTGTATCTGTAGCTGTTTTAGCCGCAGTTGCAGCAATCAACGGCTGTAACTCACCGCGCTGAAACATTTCTAAAATAATGTCACAACCACCTACCAATTCGCCATCAACCCAAAGTTGCGGAAAGGTTGGCCAATTAGCGTAGTTAGGTAACTCGGCACGGATTTCAGGGTTGAGCAAAATATCGACATAAGCAAACTGCTCACCACAGGCAATTAAAGCTTGAGTCGCTTGTGCCGAGAAACCACAGCTTGGAAATTTAGGTGAGCCTTTCATAAATAAAAGAATCGGGTTCTCTGCAATTTGTTGCTTAATTTTATCAATTGTTTCCATGATTACCTCTTACAAAAAAATGAGCCTAATACTATTTTACGCTGTTCTTTACTTAGTTACACTTGAGTTTTGAGAAAAAAACCCCATATCTATGTAGATAACGAAAAACGATTTTTACTTTAATAGTAAAAAGTAATCAAAATCGTCCTAAACTTGGCAGAGCAAAACTTGAGTAAACTAGTCAGGTTTTGTAGTCTACGCCACACAGACATGTTAAACAACGCTAACGGAGAACAACTATGGCCTTTGAATTACCTGCATTGCCTTATGCAAAAGATGCTTTAGCACCACACATTTCTGCTGAAACTTTAGAGTACCATTACGGCAAGCACCACAATACGTATGTTGTAAAATTAAACGGCTTAATTGAAGGTACCGATTACGCTGGTAAGTCTTTAGAAGAAATTGTTCGCACCTCTGAAGGCGGTATTTTCAATAACGCAGCTCAAGTATGGAACCATACCTTCTACTGGAATTGCTTAGCACCTAACGCCGGTGGCGAGCCTACAGGCGCATTAGCCGATGCTATTAACGCTAAATGGGGTTCATTTGCTGAGTTTAAAGCGGCACTTAACGATAAAGCAGTAAATAACTTTGGTTCTAGCTGGACTTGGTTAGTTAAAAAGGCTGATGGCACATTAGATATTGTGAATACCAGCAACGCTGCTACACCTTTAACTGATAAGTCATTAACGCCTGTATTAACAGTAGACTTGTGGGAACACGCTTACTATATCGATTATCGTAATGCGCGCCCAGCTTACCTAGATGCGTTTTGGGCATTAGTAAACTGGAAGTTTGCTGCAGAAAACTTTGCTAAATAAGCAAATAATCTAGCAATAAAAAACCCAGCAAAAGCTGGGTTTTTTTTATTGCTTAAAGGTTTAATTTTCATTTTAAACTAAGGCTGATAACAACTTAATTGATTGCGTCCAGATACTTTAGATTCATATAGGGCTTTATCTGCCGCTTCAATCCAATCTACATGTTGTTTCATGGTGCTATTAAACTCGGCCAGCCCCAAACTTATCGTCACTTTAAGGGGCATTTGATTATACATCACCACCATTTGCTCGATTGAGTGGCGTAAGCGCTCAGCAAAGTGCGTGGCCTGCTCTAAAGTGGTATCAACTAATAGTACACCGTACTCTTCGCCACCATAACGGCCAGCTATATCGGTCTCACGTAAATTTAAGCGTATCGCATCGGCAATTTTTTGGATCATTAAATCACCCGCAGTGTGACCGTAAGTATCATTAACCTGCTTAAAGTGATCAATATCGCACATTAACAGGGTGCTATAGTGCGAATAACGCTGTAACCGCTTGAATTCTTGTATTAAATTTTCTTCCCAATGCCCACGATTATACAACTTGGTTAAATAATCAATTTTCGATAATTGCTGCAACCGTGTGTTCATCTGTTCAAGTTCCAAACGGCTAACGGCAATATCAGTTACATCATAAATAATAAAGCACAGATGAGTTACTTCACCGCTGTTACTGGTTATCGGAAAAATGGTGCAATTTTGGTACATGTAATCCGCAGAGCCCGTTATAGGCCGATAATTACGAAATTTAAAAATATAAGGTCGCTGCTCCCAGATGGTAAAAGCGCGGTTTTTTAATAAAATGACGGGATCACATTTACGTCTGAGCCAATCTTCATCAATCTCTGAAAACAAATCGAATAAATAACGGTCTCTTACTTGGCTCGGAGTTAAGCCACTATGGTTTTCCATAAAACCATTCCAAACTTGAATCCGATAGTCGCAATTTAATACCACTAACCCGACATCCACAGTTCGAAACATATCCATTAACCAATGAATTTCTGAGACATCTATTTGCGCTTGCGGCATGCTAACCCTCCAACAAATAAGCAACTTTGTAATTCAGGGTTTTTAAACTATCTTCCGTGAACAACAACAATAAATCACAACTTATATTGTAATTTTCAATACCGTAAGTCAGCTCTATTGCTAAAGTTTTTCGCCAACGCCGCGCATTAGATTTAATTAATTCACTAACGGTTTCACGCTGACCTAATACCACAGGATGACCTTGGCTAAAGCTGATATCTAACTGTTCGGATAACCCTTTTAATACCGCACCTATTAAAATATTACTAATATCCATCAGTAATTCTAATTCAATCTGTGCCGATAAACTGCCATGATAATTCATTAACCGAGCAATATCTTTATAACTAGACTCAGATAAAATCAACAAGGCTTCCCCGGAAACCCCTCCACCAATAAAACCTTGGCATACCGCGGCGGTACTAGCTTCGCGTTCAACAGAGGCCAATGCCATATGTAATTCGCTAACTTCAATTAAATTGACATTAGGAATGGGTAGTTTAACAAACACATTGAGTAAGCGGGCTAATAAATCTCCGGCTTGGCCCATGGCAATATTAGTCAGCTCTTGTAACACATCGCGCATGTCACAACTTAACTCTATTGCTTCAGCTTGTAATATTTTTGCCGTTTTATCTGTAGCTATATCTGTAGCAGAGTTGAGACTTGGACTGGCACCAAAACGTTGTAATAATTGCTGAATCTTTGCCGTTTCGGCCGGTTTTTTAATAAAGTCGATGGCCCCTAACGCTTTGGCGCGTTCATAGGCTTCTGGTTGAATATCGCCGGAAACGATAACAACTTTAGTTTTACTATTACTTTTTTTTAATTCAGCTAAAACCTGATAGCCATCCATGACCGGCATATTTAAATCTAAAAATAACCAATCGATAGCATGCTGGCTTAAAACCGCAAGTGCTTCAGCACCGTGACCGGCAAAATATAAATTTTCTTGCCACTCTTGTGGTAATATCTTGGCGAGCTGTTTTCGCGCCAAGTTTGAGTCATCACATATTAAAACAGCTGTGGGCATCCGATTCTCACTTTGCACTCGCTACAACTCAGTCTAGCCTGAAACTGACAGACCAAGCAATAGCAGTATTATGTAGCACAATTTAGCCATGTTTATTTAGCCATTTATCATAACAGGAGCGGCATCATGACTGCACTATCTCATTTAAGTATTAAGCTATTGACCCTAATTACACTGTGTAGCTTTAGCAGCAGTATAGCGGCAGTTGATCTCCAAGCCAAACTACCCGAACGGCTAAGTTTAATCAAAGCAGGTAATAAAAATGTAGTACTTTTGGGTAGTAAAGCAGAAATTAATAAAAAAGCAGCAAACTTTAAAGTCGTTGATAGTAACTTTAAAACCGTAACACTTGCTGATTTTAAAGGAAAAACGCTATTAATTAGCGTTGTACCAAGTATAGATACTGGCACTTGCTCATTACAAACTAAACGTTTTAATAATGAAGTCGCGGGCTTACCGCAGCAAGTGGTGTTATTAACCATCAGTACTGATTTACCTTTTGCCCAAAAACGGTTTTGCCAACAAGAACAAGTCGAAGAGATGGCGGTATTATCTGATGCCGTTTGGCGTGACTTTGGTACTAACTATGGCTTACTGATTAAAGATATGGGCATTTTAGCCCGAGCAGTGTTAATTATTGATAATAAAGGCACCCTGGTTTATCAACAGCTAGTGAAAAATTTAGCTACCGAGCCAGATTACACTGATGCCTTAAATGCCTTAAATAGTGTTATCGAAAAAAACAAATAAGCTTGGCACTGATCTGATTAAGCATAAAAAAACCCAAGTTATTACTTGGGTTTTTTGTTTTAGACCGGGTTAACTCAGTAGCGATAATAACTCAGCGCCAACTTCGTCTACCGGTTTACTACCATCGATATGATGATATTGGGTATTACCGGCTTGTGCTTCTGCACGATAATAGCCAACTAATGGCTCGGTTTGTTCATGATAAATAGCTAAACGTTTACGAACAGTCGCTTCAACATCATCTGCTCTAATGATTAACTCTTCGCCAGTCACGTCATCTTTACCTTCAACCACAGGTGGCTTATAACGTAAATGATATACACGACCCGATGCGGGATGAACCCGACGGCCACTCATACGCTCAACAATAACGTTATCAGCAACGTCAAACTCAATAACATGATCAATCACAATACCGTTTTCTTTCATGGCATCTGCTTGCGGAATCGTCCGTGGAAAGCCGTCTAATAAGAACCCTTTGGCACAATCAGCTTTAGCAATACGTTCTTTGACTAAACCAATAATAAGATCATCAGACACTAGCTGACCTGCATCCATCACTTGCTTTGCAGCCACACCAAGAGCTGAGCCCTCTTTTATCGCTGCGCGCAGCATATCACCGGTTGATATTTGTGGAATGCCGTATTTATTCATCAGGAGCTGAGCCTGAGTTCCTTTTCCGGCACCTGGGGCACCCAACAATATTATGCGCATAGCAAATTCCTCATTTTCTGAGATACATAGTTATATAATAAAGCCCAGATCTTTACACAATGCGTTACTTGAAACAAGAAGTTTGTCAGCCGTGTTGCCCCAATCGCCCAATTGGCGCGCCATACCTGTGGTTAATTGGTTATGGCTTAACACCAGACAAATAACGCTATCTAGGTTATTAAAACCAACATTAACTTAGCAAAAGCAGCCGTAAAGCCTCGACTAAAGTTGGATAGAAAAAAACCACCCGAAGGTGGTTTTAGAAAAGCTTTACGCTTTAGCTTAATTAGCGGTTATTTTGCTAAAGACAGCAGCAAATGGTTTAAGCGATTCACAAAGCTAGCAGGATCTTTAAGGCTACCTTTCTCTGCTAATAACGCCTGATCAAGTAATACTTCTGACCACTCTTTGAAACGCTGCTCATCTTGCTCATCGGCAATATGCTTAACCAAATTATGTTCAGCGTTTATTTCAAAGATAGGTTTTACTTCTGGCACTTTTTGGCCAGCAGATTCCATCAACTTAATCATCTGCGTGCTCATATCATGCTCGTCAGTCACCACACAAGCTGGGCTATCGGTTAAGCGATGGCTAACCTTGACATCTTTAACTTGGCTGCCTAGTGCGGTTTTAAAGCGCGCTATTACAGAAGCAAAAGCTTGCTCGGTTTCTTGTTGTGCCTTTTTGGTGTCTTCGTCATCTAATTTAGATAAATCTAAACCACCTTTCGCCACAGAGCGTAACTTTTTGTCGTTAAAGTCAGTTAGGTGCTGAACCAACCATTCATCTATACGATCAGATAACAACAACACTTCTAAGCCCTTTTTACGTAACACTTCTAAGTGTGGGCTATTCTTCGCCGCAGCAAAGCTATCCGCTACAATATAATAGATTTCATCTTGGCCTTCTTTCATCCGGCTAATGTAATCGGCTAATGAAACGCTCTGCACCGTGTCGTCAGTATGGGTAGAAGAGAAGCGCAATAAAGCCGCTATTTGCTCTTTATTGGCCATATCTTCAGCTGGGCCTTCTTTTAATACTTGGCCAAACTCATCCCAAAATGCTTGGTATTTTTCACTGTCTTTACTAAGCTTTTCTAGCATTTTTAAAGTACGGCTAGTACAGCCTTTGCGTAAGCTTTGAGTAACTTTAGTATCTTGTAAAATTTCCCGTGATACGTTCAGCGGTAAATCGCTAGAATCTAATACACCTTTCATAAAGCGTAAGTAACTAGGCATAAACTGTTCAGCGTCATCCATGATAAATACGCGCTGTACATACAGTTTTAAACCATGTTGCGCATCACGGTTCCACATATCAAATGGCGCTTTTTTAGGAACATATAACAAGCTGGTGTAATTACTCTTACCTTCAACTTTGTTATGGCTCCAGCTTAGTGGATCATTCCAATCGTGAGAAATATGCTTGTAAAACTCATTGTATTCTTTATCTGTTAATTCAGACTTATCACGGGTCCATAATGCCGTAGCTTTGTTAACTGCTTGCCAATGGCCTGGCACTGCTGCGACTTTCTCGCCGTCTTCGCCTTCGCTCTCTGGTTGTTCTTCTTGCCAAAACTCAACCGGGATACTGATATGATCTGAATACTTAGTGACAATTTTTTCAACAGTCCAACGGCTTAAGAACTCATCTTCACCTTCACGTAAGTGTAAAACGATCTCAGTACCGCGACTGTCTTTAGTAATAGGGGTAATGCTGTAATCGCCTTCACCTGCCGATTCCCACTCAATAGCTTCATTAGCAGCCGCACCCGCTTTACGCGTACGCACGGTGACTTTATCAGCAACAATAAAAGCGGAGTAAAAACCAACACCGAATTGACCGATTAAATTAGAATCTTTACTTTGATCGCCAGATAACTGGGAGAAAAATTCTTTAGTGCCTGATTTGGCAATAGTACCAAGATGACTAATCACATCTTGTTCTGACATACCCACGCCATTATCGATAATGGTTAAGGTACGGGCTGTTTCATCTAAACTAATACGAACGCGTAAATCGCCGTCATCACCGTATAAGCTGCTATCAGACAGCGCCATAAAACGTAGCTTATCGGCTGCGTCTGACGCGTTAGATACTAACTCACGTAAGAAAATTTCTTTATTTGAATACAGTGAATGGATCATCAGCTGCAATAGCTGTTTTACTTCTGCCTGAAAGCCATGGGTTTGCTTTTGGCCAGCTGAATTTGCTGTGGTGTCACTCATTGTGTTAATCCTCTAAACATAACAGGTTAATGGCATTAATGTGCAACCAACTAAGGCAGCAACATACTGTCATCTAATATGGGGAGGATTTACAGATTTTCAAGCTCATAACAATTAAAAAGGGTCAGAGTGATTTTATTTAAAACGAATAAAATCACTCTGACCCTTTTTAATTTCTAAAACTGTTTTCGGCCACTAAAGGCGTGTGATAGCGTGGTGCCATCAATAAACTCAAGCTCGCCACCTATAGGGATACCTTGGGCAATTCTTGACACTTTAACGTTATGTTTTTGCGCTAACTCGGCAATATAAAACGCCGTAGCATCACCTTCAACGGTTGGATTAGTGGCTAAAATAAGCTCTGTGGTGCCACCCTCGGCTAATAGTGAACTTAAGCTATCCAGCCCTAAGTCTTGTGGCCCAATGCCGTCTAACGGCGACAAATAGCCTTGCAACACAAAGTAGCGGCCTTTAAATTGGCCAATTTGTTCAATGGCATGTTGATCTGCCGCTGAACCAACAACACACATTATGCCATCGAGCTCACGTTTAGGATCAGCACAAATTGCGCAGAGCGTCGATTGACAAAACGTACGGCAGCGCTGGCAATGACCTATTTTGGTCATGGCTTGTGCCAAGGCATCAGCCAAAGCTAAACCGGCATCTCTATTGCGCTCAAGTAAAGCAAAAGCCATACGCTGGGCAGATTTAGGCCCTACACCCGGTAAAATGCGTAAGGCGTCAATCAGCTGCTGTAATAATGGCGTATAACGGCTCATTAAAATGGCATTTTCATGCCTGGTGGTAATTGCATACCGCCAGCAACTGAGCCCATTTTTTCTTTACTGGTTTCTTCAACCCGACGCACAGCATCATTAAGCGCAGCTGCGATTAAATCTTCTAGCATCTCTTTATCATCTTCTAACAGGCTATCGTCAATGCTAACACGGCGTACATTGTGATTACCTAACATGGTTATTTTCACTAAACCTGCACCAGACTCTCCCGTTACTTCCATGGTTGCGATTTCGGCTTGCGCTTTTTGCATTTTCTCTTGCATAGCTTGCGCTTGCTTCATGATATTGCCCATACCACCTTTAAACATAATATCGCTCTCTGTTAGTTAGTATTTAGTAATTTGTGTTACGCTTTTTTCGATTTGGTAAAGCTTAGTTTGGCAAAGCAGTGCGTATTTGCGCAGTGCTTTTGCATGACCTTAGCGCGACAAGATAAAGATTCAGTAGCATAAATACAAGTCTTGTTTGTAACACTAGATTAGTTTACTTGAATGGTATCTTCTAGCATTTGTGCCGCAAATAATTGCTGGAACTGAATAACGTTGTCATCTTGTTGCAGTAATTTATGCACATATACTCGCCGCTCAGCAACTATGCGTTGCTGAATAGCCAAAGGACTATCAGCGACTTCATCATGATAACTTATCTGTAATTGCAGACGCTGATTAAAGCTGTGCTCTAATAGTTGCTGTAAGTTTTGTCTAAACTCAGCATCGTCTAAATGTTGCTGACTTTTAGCAACACTTAACTGCATATTCTCACCTTGTAAACTGATGGCTGCATTAAGTAAAAACAACCTACTTAAACCACCGGTATCTAACTGCTCTATTCTGGCCGCCCACGCATCTACTTGGGCCGCAAATTTAATTGAAAAATTTTGCTGATTAATACTGCCATCAAATTCCGTTAATGGCGGTGTCTCTGCTTGATATTGCTGCCACATCGCATCAGCTTGGCCATTATCAAATGGCGCTAGCTCGTCATTAGGTTCATCATTCGGCTCATAGTTCGCTTCATAATTCGGCTCATCATTTAAGCCGGCAACAGCATCGTTATAGCCTGCATCATCAATAACGGCTGACTGAGCTGGTGCTGTTCTATTAGGCGTAGCCGCTTGTGTTGGTAACTGGGATGGCGAATGTACTGGCTGCTGCATGGCAGGTTGTGGCATCTGAGCCTTACTATTGGCCTGACTTTGAGGTAATGCCGGCGACGCTTCTGGCCGCACCGTTACAGCCGACTCTGCCAAGCGCGGCGCTAATGGCCGCTCAATCTTTTTTTCAGCAGCGCGGCTGTTTTGCTCTAAGCTTATGCCTCGCCTAGCCATAATGCCGGAGGTTACCGAGTCAATACCGGCATTCGGCGCTATAGCTGGCTGCTGTGGCTCTACTATGGCATCTATTGCCATCGGCTGTATTGGCAGCCGTTGTTGTTCTTGGGACGCCTCAGGTGTATCAGGTGCTAGTACTTCCTGAGAATGCGCTACTGGGCTTGCTGTTATTGCCGGTGCAGAAGCTTGAGCTAAAGACTGCGCTGGCAGCTCGGGTGTTTGCATTGGCTGCGCCACTGGCTTTGGCATAGCTGTATTTGACCCAGCAGTGCTTGACTCAGCAGTACTTGGCTCAACAGTGCTTAGTGCATCAGTTTTGGAAGCAACATGGCTACTTAGCGTTACAGGCTCTACTGCACTATTTGGGTGGCTCGGTTGGCTAATACCGCTTACTAAGTTAACGCTAGCGGGGGCAAACGCCATAGCCCGTAATAGCGCCATTTCTAAACCAATCAGGGCATCTGGGGCGTAAGCCAATTCTTTTTTACCGCTGATTAATAATTGATAATATAACTGCACTTGAGCCGGTTCTAAGCGCTGAGCTAATTGCAGAATAAAATCTGCACTTTCACTAATCGCTGCTGCCGCGGGGGTAAATTGACTTAATGCGGTTAGATGTAAAATCGACAACATATCGTCTAATACTTGCGCATAGTCATTATGTTGCTGCACCAGCGTGGCTAATTGCTGCTGTAAGCCAACCGCATCTTGGGCCAAAACAGCCTGTAATAGTTGCTCAGCCCAGCTTTGCTCTAAATAGCCCAGCATGGTTCTAATAACATCAAGCTGAATATCACTATTACTTTGGGCAATAGCTTGATCAGTCAAACTTAATGAGTCACGCAAACTGCCTTTAGCCGCTTTGGCGATTAAGTTTAATGCCGGTTCAACAAAAGGAATATTTTCTTCGGTTAATACATAGGCTAAATGCTGCGCTATTTGCGTAGGACTTAAGGCTAATAAATTAAACTGCAAACAGCGAGATAATACTGTGATCGGTAATTTTTGCGGATCAGTCGTCGCCAGTAAAAATTTAACATGCGGCGGTGGTTCTTCAAGTGTTTTAAGTAAGGCATTAAAACTATGCTTAGACAGCATATGCACTTCATCTATTAGATACACCTTAAACCGGCCACGGCTTGGCGCGTATTGCACGTTATCTAATAAATCACGGGTATCTTCTACTTTGGTGCGCGACGCGGCATCAATTTCCATTAAATCGACAAAGTTACCGGCATCAATTTCACGGCACGCTGTGCATTCACCACAAGGTGACGCCGTAATACCTAGCTCACAATTTAAACTTTTAGCAAAAATGCGGGCTATCGTGGTTTTACCTACACCGCGAGTACCGGTAAATAAATAGGCATGATGCAGCCGATTATTGGTTAAGGCATTGCTGAGCGCGTTTTTTACATGCTCTTGCCCCACTAATTGAGAAAAGTGCTGTGGACGCCACTTGCGTGCTAAAACCTGATAACTCATAACCGCTGCTTACACTCTAATAATTGCTCTAAGTCCAGACTAAGCTTATTCGTCGGCATACTCAACTAAGCTAAGCACTTTTAAATCGGCTTGCTGTAATTTTGCCACGCCACCTAAATCGGTTAAGGCAATAACAAAAGCGGCATCTTCAACAATACCACCGAGTTGACGCACTAACTTTACCGTCGCATCAATAGTGCCACCGGTTGCCAGTAAATCATCTACTAACAACACTTTGTCGCCAGCACAAATAGCATCAGCATGCAGCTCAAGCGTATCTTCACCATATTCTAATTGGTAGCTTTGGCTAATCCGATTACGCGGCAGCTTGCCGGGCTTTCTAACCGGGATAAAGGATATACCCATGGCATACGCTAAAGGCGCGCCGAAAATAAAACCACGCGACTCAGTACCAACAATTTTATCGATACCGTGGTCTTTATAAATTTCGCAAAATGCATCAATCACTTTTTTAAAGCTAGGACCATCTTGCATTAAACTGGTTACATCACGAAATACGATACCTGGCTTAGGATAATCCATTACCGTTTTAATCACTTGTTTTAACTCAGTTGCAAGAAGTTGCTTATCCATAATAAAAACCTTAATTTACTCACCAGAAACGAGTCACTGGTCTGAGACAAAAAAACCGCCATAAGGCGGCTTTTACTTAAACGGCTGACAGCAAATGCTGCTAATCAACCCAGTATTTGGATCCAACGCAAAATTGGTGCTAAGCACAACAAACCAACAAAAGTTGCTACTAACGCCAAGAATTGCCAAAAATTGAATGAGTCTTTGAAGTTCTCGTCTGACATTGCGCTACTCTTTATAATGCGATTAAATTATAGTGATATGGTAATGAATTTTAGCCCATTTGAAAAGCCTGAATCACGCCTTTTGACGCAAACTGTTGCAATATAGTGCTTGCGCCTTGCTGAAATTGTTGTTGGCTAAATTGCGGTACTTGCGGTTGCAGCTGTAAAAACAGGCTGTTAGCGGTTATTCCCGGTGTTTGTTGGAGCTGTTGTAATAGCAAAGCCGTTAATTGATTAATTAGCATAAATTTCACTTCATCTTGCGCATTGCGATAGAGTAAATAAAATTGATTCTCGCTAGCAGCCGTGGGCTGAAACACTTGACTAATTTGATGCACTGGATACGGATAGGCTAACAATAAACACAAGGTCGATAATTGCAGTGGCGCCGTTAATACCGCAGCACTAGCAAGGGGTATAGCGGCTAGATCATCCTGTTGACTGTCCTGTAAAGTCGCTAAATAAAGTTCTGACCATTCGTAATGGGCCAATTCCAGCATAAAGATAGGATCAGAGTCTGTTAGCTGATACTGCTGCTGTATAAACTGTAAAAAATGCTCTGCTATATGCAAAAAATACGGGCTGTGACAACTATAACCGGCATAAAACTGCCGTACTAACCTATGCCATTCGGCTTCGGAATATAACGAGCGCAAAACCGGAAACCCAGTACTAACAAAGCCAACTACATTATTAAAAAACAACTCGCGATAAATCGCTAAGCGCCTATCCTCAATATCGGCAGGCGCAGCATTGTGTTCAGGATCTTGAATATGATCCATAAATTGCTGCTGAATTTGCTGAAACTTCATTATTAAGCTCGCTTTGCTGTTACGGGTGTCGAAGCTGTAGCATGTGCAGTCTGTTGTAATTGCTGGATCTGGCTTAGTTCTTGTTGCAAGCCACTCCACTGAGGAATATTAAAGTCGCGCTCTAACAAGGTCGGTTTAACACCATGTTGTTGATAGGCTAATGCTAATAGCTGCCACACCGGATCAATTACATCGGCGCCATGGGTATCTATTAGTAAATCCTCTGCCTGCTTATAATGACCGGCAATATGATAATAGGCGATGCGCTGGGAAGGAATAGCCTGTAAATACTGCTTAGCATCGTAGCTATGGTTAATCGAATTTACATAAATGTTGTTCACGTCCAACAACATCTTACAGTCTGCTTGTTGTATTACGGCTAGAGTAAAATCTAACTCTGACATTTCTTGACCAGGGGCAGCATAGTAAGACACATTTTCTAATATTAAAGGCTGCTCTATAATATCTTGTACTTGCTGCACACGCTTGGCAACATAATCTACCGCTTCAGCAGTAAACGGAATAGGCATCAAATCATATAAATGGCCGGCACCCGAGCAGTAACTTAAATGTTCGCTATACATACTAATATTATGCTGCTGTAAAAATGTTTTAACTTGCTTTATAAACTGAATATCTAAAGGGGCTGGGCTACCAATAGATAAAGATAAACCATGACAAATAAACTGGTGCTGTTCAGTTAATTGGCTAAATTGTTTTTGTAGCGCGCCGCCAAACGGTATCCAGTTTTCTGGCGCCACTTCAAAAAAATCAATTTCTGCAGGTTTATGCTGCAACATTTGCCCCAGCATTTCACGCCGCAAGCCTAAACCTACACCTTGTACTGCTGTCATGGTTATATCCTGTTATCCTTAATAATGCAGCATATGGTACTCATAATGCAGATCAATATGCTGCTTATTATAAGATCACTATCAACTATTAAACTGCACCACCACATTTGGCATCTTGAGTTTTCCCAGCACCACAAGTGGCTTCTTTGCTTTTTGCTTTGGTTTTATCGGCGTGTTCTTTCATCATCTCTTCGCCGCATTTACCTTCACCGCATTTGCCTTCTTGCATTTTATCGGCTGATTTTTTCATCATCTCTTCGCCGCACTTGCCTTCACCGCATTTGCCTTCTTTCATTTTTTCAGCATGCTTCTTCTTCATCTCTTCGCCGCACTTAGCTTCACCGCACTTACCTTCGCTAGCAGCGATTTGATAACCAGAAGTGAGCTCTTGAGCAGTAAAAGGGTTGGCGTCTGCACTGGTACTTACTGTGGCTAATGAGCCAAAAACTAAAGCACCCACTGCCATTGCTACATTACTATGTTTAATTGTTTTCATTATTTTCACCTGTTGAGGTTTGTTGGGTTTAGCTTGCTTAATAATAGACCGTTTTAACCAATACTGTATTTCAGTTAATTTATTCCTTTTAGCTTTTTATAATAATAATTAATAAAATACCGGTATAAAAAACTAGAGTTTTAAAATTATCATTTTTGTAACTGCACTATCCAGCACAAAACTCCCTCTTCAATCTGCATTTGCTCTACGCTTACCTGTTGCCATGTGGTTTGGCATAGCGCTTTAACTTCTTCGGCTCGTTGATTAGTCCAAGCACTGGCTATTTGATCTTGGATGCGCTGTAAGAAATGCTGCAAATTCTGCTTGGTTTTGTCAACGGTGGCCGATGTTAAACTTTGCCAGTTCATAATTAATGGCACTAAATCTTTTGCGATTAAATTAAACCACTCTTGCTGATTCTGTACCGTAAACTGCTGTTGGGTCTGCCTAAAAAATTGTAATAAGGCGGTATTATGTTCGGAAAACTGCTGCTGTTGTGCGGTGCTTAATTGCGTTTCTGTCGCCAGTGCCTGACACAGGTTAGCAAATTGCATTAATTGGCTAAGTAAGCCGTCGGTTTGTAACAGTTGCTGTAATACCGTGGCACCGTCTTGGCAATCTTGGGTAATAAACGAATGTTGGCTATGCACCAACGCAATAAACTTACCTTTCTTACCTAACACGCGATGTATTTGCGCTAACGCTGCTGCTAAGGGCGCGTATTCAAAGCCAAATTGGCTAATTACTAAATCGACACTGTTACTTGCTAGGGTTAACTGCTCTGTCGGTACATTGGCCATAAACTGAATTTGCTGTAAAGCTGGATAACAGTCATCACTGGGGCTAAACAAAGTGAGCGGGTTAATATCGGCGGCATCAGTAGCGATAATGTTAAAGCTAGCGTTGTGCTGCTGGGCTAGGACCGCTAACCCTCCGTTACCGGTGGCAATATCAACAATAGTGCTATTCTCTGCTACTGGTTGCAATATAGCCTGCCAAAACTGGGCAATATCACCACTGTAACCATGTTGTTGCTGACCTTCAGCAAAACTATTTAAGGTTTTGGTATTGCTCCAATACGAATTCCAATGCTGCATATCTGCAATCCTATTGTCCCGTTTAAAAATAGAAAAAGGCGGGGAAATCCCCGCCTTTTTAAGGTTCTTCAAGTATTACTTAAATCTTAATAACAATGACTTAAGAACTACCTAAGCTTTATCTTAGTCTTAGAAAGACTGTGATAAACGAACGTAAGCTACGCGACCATAAGCATCATATAAATCGAAGTTATAGTTACGACCACCAAATGGGATTAACTGAGGCGCTTTTTCAAACACGTTTTGCGCACCAACAGAAATCTTAGTATTGGTAGGTAAGGTATAGCTAACTTGCATATCATGCGTTACCCATGTACCAACGTGGCCAGTACGAACAACTTGGCCTGGTTGACCTGGAACTTGATCGACATCTTCAAACTGTGAACCAATCATGTTGATGTTCCACGCGAAGTCTAAGTTCTCCCAAACGTAAACGTTTGATAATGAAGCACGTTGACGCGGATCGCCCGGATCTGTGATTGAGTTACGGCCACCATCGATTTCGCTGCTTAAACGGTGACTTAACTGTACTGTCTGCTTTAAACGACCAGCAGCACCGAAGTCAAAGTTAGTGTTTAAGTTGAAATCAACACCCGTTACAGCCCACTTACCTTCGTTAGCATAACCTTGAGTAATTAAGTCAATACCACCATTTGCTAAACGTGCTACACCTAAGCCAGCTGGGATTGGGTCACCTGATTGCTCACGAGTTAAAATCGTATCTGAACCGAAGAAACGGATCATGTTACTGATTTCAATATCGTAGTAATCAAGTGATAAGTTTAACCACTCTGTTGGCTGATAAGCCAAACCTAAAGAAAGTTGCTTAGATGTTTCTGAGCTAATTTCTGGGTTAGCAACAGTTAAAGCATTAACTTGGATATCACAACCTGCTTCTAAACCGAAGTTAATACATGATGGGTCATCTTGTACACTTGGATTATCAGGAGATGGCTTCTGAGTTAAAATATCTAACGTTGGCGCACGGAAACCTTCACCGTACGAACCACGGAATACTAAACCGTCCATTGGCTCATAACGTACTGATACTTTTGGCGAGAAATCACTACCATAATCAGAGTACTTATCGTAACGACCGGCTACTGAGAACTCTAAGCCATCCATTACTGGAATTAACGCTTCTACGAAACCACTCTTAAGGTTACGACCACCACCAGCACTGTTACCTGCTGAACCACCTACTTGGCCGGCTTCAGATAATGAGTCATAGGTATCTGAGTAATCTTCTTTACGGTATTCTGCACCGACGATCATTTGAATCGCGCCAGCGTCTGTATCCATAACGTCAAACGACGCTGAACCGAATACTTCTTCTTGATCGAAAGTACCGATACGTGAAGTCGTTACGTTTAAACCTTTTAATACGCCTTCATAAGCACTTCTATCTGCGTCAGTCGTGAAACGAGTACCAAACGGGTCGTTTAACATATAGTCGCCGCTATCAATAGCTTTACGCGCGTTAGAACCCATTAAGTAGTTACGACCAATTTCGTAAGTTTTGGTTTTGTTTTTACGCACACCAAAATCAACGATAACATCACCGATAGCACCTTCAGCACCGACTAAGAAGTCAGTTGACCAGTTATCAACTTCGCTATCACGGTTACCTAAGGCAGCAAAACGGTGACGGAATTGTACGTCACGGTTAGCACCGTTAGCCGCATCGTAGAATGGGCTATCAGGGTTAGTCGGGTTATTTGGGCTGCTTGCAGACATAAATGCCGCATCGCCAGCATCGTTTAACGATGGAGCATAACGACCAAATGACTTAGTTTTTGAAATTAATGTATGCGAGAAAACTTTCCAGTCATCATTAATATTGTATTCTGCTTTTAAGAAACCAGCTTGGTTACCGGTAGAAGCTTCGTTGGCGTTAGTAGCGTTAAAGTTATACGCACATAAGCCTGAACTTAGTGAGAAAAAGTTCTCTAAGTTGTCACATTCTGCTGCAGAAATAACTGACTTATAACCAGAATCAGTTAGCCAGTTAGCACCAAAGCTTGATGCGCCTGGCGATACCCAGTCATAGGCATTTTCATAAATGATGTCACGGCTGTTCCAAGAAACACCACCAACTACGCTTGAGTTGTCACTGCTTGAACCAAATACTGCTGAACCTTCTTCACGATCACCACCTTCGTTTGGAATGCTAACAGTTGATTTACCGATACGGAATTCAGCACCGTTAAAATCTTTACGAGTGATAATGTTGATTACACCGGCAATAGCGTCTGAACCGTATACCGCTGATGCACCATCAGACAGAATTTCAATACGTTCTACTGCAGCCATTGGGATGGCGTTTAAATCTTGCGAGCTACCAGTAGATGGTGACTTAGGTAAACGACGGCCATCAACTAAGATTAATGAACGTGAAGCACCTAAACCACGTAAGTTTACTTGCGAGATACCTTGAGCAGAACTACCAGATTGTGGACGGAAAGAACCTGATGAGTTGAAGGTAGTGTTACGGATTAAATCTGATACTGAAGTCTGACCTGAGAAATCAATCGCAGCGCGATCAATAACGGTAACAGGTACTGCGCCTTCAAGGTCAGTACGCTTAATGCGTGAACCCGTAACTTCGATACGTTCTACTTTTGCAGTTTCGTCTTGTTCTGCTGCATTTACAGATGCTGTAAATGCTGTGGCTGAAGCAGCGCCAAAAGCAATCGCTAAACGTACAGCTTTGCTTAATTTATTATTCGTATACATGTATTTCTCCCTGGACCACTATCGTTAGTTGTAGTGATTCTATTTTAAACAGTTACCAACCTTTTACGGCGTCTGGCACTCCGTTTACCTCGGAATTACTCCGATTTGTCGCACCTAGATAATAAACGCAAATTTTCAGCAGGGTCAACAGCTTTTATGGAACAATTTGCAATTTAAATTGTCGGCTGTTTATTCTGCTTAATTAGTAAGCATAAATGTACATAGGTTTTTTTTAAAAATATACTACCAGACAAACCATAACATTTATTAATCAATTAGTTAAGTGCATTTGTGATTTTAAAAAGTTAAAGCAGTAACACATTTTAACCTTTATCGTTACATTTACATGTAAATAAATCTTTACAGCTCATTTTAGCTGTTATATTAAACAATTGCTGAAAAAACAGTCTAAATTGGTTTTTTTATTTATTTTATAACTTTTTTAACTGTCGCTTTAGCCCGTAACTGGTTAAAGTAATCCATACATTACCTGTATATAAATACATGAGCCATGTTATCTGAACAATTAAAAATCCATATTAGACGCATTCATCAAAGCATAAAAACTGGCATGCCCAATTATCAACCCCGGCCGGCGCAGAATAAATTAATTGCTGAAATAGCGAATATTATTGCCGGTCAATATCATCGGCAAGAGCGTATAGGTTTAATTGAAGCAGGTACCGGAACTGGTAAATCGTTAGCCTATTTATTAGCCAGCATTCCCTATGCATTACAGCACAAGAAAACCGTGGTTATTGCTACGGCGACCGTCGCTTTACAAGAACAGCTAATCACTAAAGATTTACCTTTTTTTCAGCTGCACAGTAAATTAGCGTTTGACTATTCATTGGTAAAAGGTCGGCAGCGCTATGCCTGTATTGAGCGTTTAAAACAACAGATTAAACATCCTGAGTTGTTTGCCAAAGGCAAAAGCAACAATAGCTCTGCTCCAGAAGTAGCACCATGGCAACAACTATTACAGCAATGGCAACAACGACAGTGGTTGGGCGATAAAGATAGTTTAAGCATCACTATTCCCGAGCCACAGTGGGCAGACATTAATGCTGATGCGATGCATTGCAGCTCAAGTAACCGAGCCCATATTAACTGCCCGTTTCATTTAGCCCGCGCCGAGGCAGATACAGCGCAAGTATTAGTGGTTAATCATGCCCTACTTTTAGCTGACTTAGCCAACGGAAATGCTATTTTACCGCCACCAGAAGACTGTATTTATATTATTGATGAAGGCCATCACTTAGCCGAAACAGCCCGAGATTTTTTTGCCGCTAATGCGCCTATTAGCCATAACAATGTCTGGCTGGATAAAGCCGGCAAAACCATTCAACAATTAATTGCTTTGCTACCCGAAACTGAAATAAAAAGCTTACTGCGCTTAGATGACAGCTGTAACGAGCTAAGTGCTTTGCTTAAAACCATCGAGCGAGTGGCTACGCCCTTTAAATCTAGTTGGTTTGAAGGTAAGCCTTTATACCGATTTACTGAAGCCGCATTGCCAAAACTCATTCAGCAGCAAGCTGAGGAATTAGCCAGAGTGAGCAGTAAAGCTAAGTCTCAGTTAGAAAAAGTGCAACAGTTAGTGCCAGAACACATAACGTCGAACCAATTGGCGCTAAAGCCGCGTTTAACCCTATTGCAGGAGTTAAGCTTTTTGGGGCTGCAATTAGAGCAACAGCAAGCGTTGTGGCAGCTTTATGCAGTGCAGCCTAGCAGTAAAAGCAATACGGTTAATCAAGCGCGCTGGGTGGCGCTGGCAGAGCATAGCGATAAGTTAATCGCCCATGCTTGCCCGCTGGCAGTAGGGAATAAATTAGCCCAGCTGTTATTTGCCGAAGCTTATGCCGTTATTGTTTGTTCGGCGACGTTAACGGCACTGAACTCTTTTAACTATATAAAGTTTGATCTGGGCCTCCACGATTTTGAGGGCGTAAAAATAGTGCAGGTGGCATCGCCGTTTGCCTACGCTGAAAAAGGCATTATTATTATTCCAAAAATGCAAACAGAACCAACGGTGGCGGAGTTTACCGCGGAATTAATTAGCCAGTTGCCACATTATTTGCCTCAGCAACAAGCCAGTTTAGTGCTTTTTGCTTCTTATTGGCAGATGCAACAGGTGGCTACTGCACTGCGCGAGCAAGGCTTTTCGTTATTGGTGCAAGGTGAAGCGTCTAGACAAGCGTTATTGCAATTACATGGCAGCAATTGCCAACATAATAAAACCAGCATTTTATTTGGTACCCAAAGCTTTTCTGAAGGCTTAGATTTACCCGGTAACTTATTAACCAATTTAGTCATCACCAAGTTACCTTTTGCCGTTCCAACATCGCCATTAGAAGAAGCATTAGCCGAAGCCATTAGCAAAAAAGGGGGTAATGCCTTTACTCAATTGGCTATTCCGGCAACAGCGAAGAAGCTAGTACAAGCCTGTGGTAGACTGCTTAGACAAGAACAGGATCAAGGCCGTATAATCATCTTCGATCGCCGACTGGTCAATAAATCTTATGGTAGCGCTATGCTTAACGCGTTACCGCCGTTTCGGCGGCAAATAGAATACTAAAGCGGTGGTTTAATGTTTAGTTAGCGTTACTTACTTTCTTTAGTAACTGTTTAGCAACTGTATATAATAACTGTGTTTAGCAGTTGTATTTAGTAATAGTTAAACCATCACAAATCACAGGAAATCCTTAGTGTTACTAGACCTTGCCCTAGAGCCATCGTTGTTGCTGTTATTATGCAGTATTGCTTTTATAGCTGGTTATATTGATGCCATTGCCGGTGGCGGCGGTTTATTAACTATTCCGGCGTTATTAACCGCTGGCTTACCCGCCCACACCGCGCTAGGCACCAATAAACTGGCGGCAACCTTTGGCTCTTTTACGGCGTCTGTTACTTATTATCGTAAAAAATTGTTTGATATTAAATATTGGCGTCAGTGTATGTTTTTCACTGCCATAGGTGCCTTATTGGGCACTTTTGTGGTTGACCAAATAAGCACAGAAACGCTTGAGAAAATATTACCATTAATTATTTTATTAGCTGCCATCTACAGTGTATTTAATCGCATGCAACCTGACGACAAAATAACTTTGCCGGTCGCTACAAATAAAACCAAATGGCAACAACGCATTCAAGGTTTTAGCTTAGGTTTTTATGATGGTATTGCTGGGCCAGGTACGGGCGCATTTTGGATGGTATCTACCATGGCTATGTACCGCATAAATTTATTACTGACCTGCGGTGTAGCGCGCAGTATGAATTTTATTAGTAATGGCTTTTCATTAATGGCTTTTATTGCCCTAGGTCATGTTAACTTTGTACTGGGCATTGCCATGGGCCTATGTTTAATGCTTGGGGCTTGGTTGGGTGCCCATTCCGCCATCCGCTTTGGTAGTCGCTTTATTCGGCCAGTGTTTGTTACTGTGGTAGTACTAATAGCACTGCGCTTAGCTTGGCAAGCTTGGGGCTAGTTTAAGACTAGCTTAGGACTAACATTACGTAATGTAGGCCAGTGGAGATTAGCCATGCAATTAACAGAAGTACTTAACCAACAATTAATAAAGTTGCGCCAGCAAGCGGAAGCGGCTGATTTAAAACGCCCCTATGGCAAACCACAACATTGGTTTGATAGTGACTTATTTAGCTGTCGCTCTGCTAATTTGGCTGATTATGTGGCTGAAGCACAGCGCAACTTAAAGCATTTAACTGAAAAAACTAGCCTGTCTTTAATCGCTCAGCAACGCTTAGTGCAACGGCTTAGCGAGCAAACCACTGCCCTAACTCAAGCTTTTCGTAATCTTGGTTTACACCAACAAAGCTTTAAACGCCGCGCCGCGAAAAAAGTAGTAGAACAAATAACCCAATCTAGTCAGCAATTATACCAGCAGCTTAGCGAGTATCAGGGGTTTGAGCGCCGTTTATTAGATATGATTAGTATTGAAAGTCGAGGCTCTAGCCCAGAACAAATTCAGCGTAGCCTAGCCCTGCATCAGCGGCTAGGCCGTTGCCGCAAAGCCATTTCAGAGGTAGAGCAACAAATACAGCAATTTGAACGGCAAAATATGTAATGGCAGCGACCCACTTACCGGCTTTAGTGTATCACCCCTGCTATAGCGAGTTAGATTTACCGGAACGGCATCGTTATCCAATAACCAAGTATCGCGAGCTTTATCAGCAGCTGTTAAACCTTAATGTGCCAGCTAGTGCTTTTACTACGCCTAATGCTATTACAGCTGACCAATTGCAGTTAAGCCATAGCGCTGACTATATTGCTGCGCTGCAGCATGGCACTATTTGTCCTAAAGCCATGCGCCGCATTGGCTTTCCTTGGTCAGCAACTTTATTTTCCCGCTCGCTGCACTCATTAGGCGGTGGTTTAGCTACAGCTCAGTTGGCTATGCAGCATGGCATAGCTATCCACTTAACGGGCGGCTATCACCATGCCTTTGCCAATGCTGGCTCAGGTTTTTGTTTATTTAATGACTTAGTGTTTGCCGCGCAGTCAATGTTGCTGCAAGGTGTCGACAAAATACTGATTTTTGATTTAGATGTGCATCAAGGCGATGGCACGGCACACATGCTACAAAATGAGCAGCGGATCATTAGCAGCTCAATTCATTGTGAAAAAAACTTCCCGTCGCGTAAGCAGCTATCTGACTGGGATGTCGGGGTAAGTAAAGATTGTAGCGATAGCGAGTATTTAGCCACGGTGGCTGAAAGTTTAGATACGTTAATAAGACTGCATCAGCCAGAATTAGTTATTTATGATGCCGGCGTCGATTGCCACCAAGATGATGAATTAGGTTTACTCAATTTATCTAGCCAAACGATTTTTCAACGCGACTTATTAGTATTAAGCCGTTGTTATCAGCAGAATATTCCGGTCGCTGCTGTAATAGGTGGTGGCTACCAGCGCAATATAACTGCGCTGGTGCAATTGCATCTGCAATTATTTAAAGCCGCTTTTACCGTGACTGGCTCACTCTTGGCCAGCAAAATAAAAACCTAAGCCACGTTTAATTTCTTTTGGTAATGCCGGTAAATCAGACTTAGGTAATAAAAAGGTCGCCATATTAAACAAGTCGGTATAAATGCGATTCTTTTCTGTAGTCCGTTTTAAATAGTCATGGCCAGAAGAGCCGCCAGTGCCAATTTTAGTCCCTAACATTCGCTGCACCATCATCGCATGCTTATAACGCCAAATAGTCAGGTTTTCATCTATCTCGGTTAAGCAGGTTAACAGCTGGAACGGCAAGTTAAACATCGGTTCTTCTTGGTACAGCGTAATAAACAAAGCCGATAACATGGCTTTTTGACTTAAGCGAAACGTACCGTCTTGCTGTAACTGCTGGTATTTATCGGCATCTAACAGCGCAGCAAACTTTTCTGCAGTACGTTCAATTTCTTTTAACTGCATCTCGCGTTCGTGCTCAGCAATTTGTTCTATACCCTGCACCGTTGCTTTATCATCCGCTAACATAGTATCGGTGGCTTGCTGATACATTTGCCAAAAACTAAAGTTGTTTAATTGTAAAAAAGGCATCCGCTCTAGCCATTTTTCAATACGCTCAAATAAACTGGGCTCATCTTCTAAGTGCTTAAGAAAGTCCTGATCTTTTACATTGAGACGGCTATAAAAGGAGTTTTTATCAAAGTCGATACGAAAGCCACTTTTTAAGCCTAAGCCTATTTCCAACATTTTAAATTGAACACTTTGAAAACCCGACGCTGGCACCAGATAATCCCGAAACGACATAAAGTCTTGCGGAGTCATGGTTTCTATTACACCAATTTGGGTATTCAGTAACTTTTGAATGGTAATAATACGTTTTAATTTATGTACTATGCCGGTTAGCTGCTCGTCTTTTACTTCTGCATGGGCAAACTCAGCCATCACAGCTTTTAATTCATGCAAAATTTGTTTAAACCACAATTCATACACTTGATGGACAATGATAAACAAGGTTTCGTCATGGGCCTCAGCTGCATATTTAGCGCTTTCGGGTGCTTGGGCAGTAAGAAGTTTTTCTAACTGTAAGTAGTCACCGTAGTAACAAGGTGTGGTATTTTTTTGCATTATTATTGTCCGCTTAGTTGTTCGCTAACCTAGTGATAAGGCATTGTAACAAGCATTAAGCCGAACTCAATGTTTGTAGTGGTGTTTTAGACTAAAGCTGATTATGCTCTAGCCTTGATAAGACTGAATGAGGTTAAAATGAATCTGCACGATGATATCCATAATTATTATGAAAAAATGCTGTTAGATCACTTAGTAGAACTCGGCCTAGATAAAAGCCAAGATGCTGAATATTTAGCAGACTTATGCTGTATTAGTTTAAACCTTTTACCACCCCGCTATATTCGCTATGCCGTCGACATGGCTTTTTATTTACCGCAAAATGAACGTATTGAAATGGAAATAAAAGTAAAAGAGGCAGTGGCTCGCGGTCAAGAATTTTTGGCAACGCATGGTGAATAAATCACTGCAACAAGCGCCAGATCACATTCAATTAGCAGTAGATTTAATTCTATTGCTAGAACAAAACAATATTACGCCCAAAATTGTTTTGGCCGCTTTAGAGATCGTAAAACAAGATTACTTACAGAAATTGCCAGCCGAACCCTATGCAAAAATCATCGACTGAAGCAAAAGATGACATAATGTTAGCTATTTAATACCGTAAAATATATTAGTGTGTGACTTGAGTGAGCGCGCAAAAGTGATTAAACCTGTTATTATCGCTGGCACAGGCAGTAAAACTTATTGATGAAATTTCACTCTTTAGTTTGTAAATATTAAAACCATTTTTGTTGGCGAGAATTAATAATGTTTGTACTGATTTTTTGAATGCTTACCTTTCGACATTGCAATATTTCTAATACTTAAATAGCCTACTACGACTACCGCAATTATGGCGAAATCAAATAAAAGATAATACATTAAGTGTTCAAACCAATTAGCTTCATTTGTTGAAATATCCATTTTAAACATCCATAAATCTGTAATAAGTTGGGCTAATGACGTTAGTATAAATCGCGTAGATAGCGCCCCTGCGACTGTATTTGCTGATAACCATCCGAGCCAAGTGCATTAAGAAGTAAGCTATCTACAGCAGTCCCCATACCATCATAGCGACCACATACATATATCTGCCCATTTTCACCTAAGAAATCAGCAATTTGCAGCCACTTATCCCTCATTACATCTTGAACATAACAAGGAGTTACAGGATCACGTGAAAATGCATAATCTAGCTGCGTTAGTACGCCTGTCTGCTGCCAGTGTTTAAACTCTTGATAAAGCGTCTGTGCTGAGTCTACTTCGCGCTCTCCATAGATAAGCCATGTTTCGCCTGCGTTTACTCGATGTGTTCGCTGTGCTAAGTGGCCGCGAATACCCGCCAAACCACTGCCAGCACCAATCAGCAGTAGTGGCAATTGGTTGTTATTTATATGGCATAACACATTCTGTTCTAATTGCAACATAACAGAGTCCGTTAAAGCTAATTTTGAGGTTAGCCAATCAGAGCAAAATCCAGAAGTGCCATTATCATTTTGATGTTGCCGCACAATCAAACTCATCTCGCCATCATCAGGCACTGACGCCACTGAATAGCGACGCGGTATTGCTTTTAGATCATTATAGGGATAAATAACAACCAAATCGCCAGCTTGCCATTGCACTCCCTTTTGTTTACTAGATAAACGAAGATGAAATAAGCCAGTATCTAGTTCGTTGGTTAAGTTTACTCTCGCTTTTAGCTGCCAAAGTTGCACTGTATGTTGTGTCGGTTCTGGCTGACATTGATCTTGTTTATGTATTGGCGTATTTAACTTAGCCCCCAGCTTAGTCAGCTCATGATTAAGATCCTCAGCAAACTGACAAAACTTTGGATACCGACTATCACCTAGTGCTAACACTTCATAGTTAACATTGCTTAAAATACCGTTATTTGCATTATGTTTACCACCTCGATTAACCGAGGTGGTTTTATTTAACGCTAGCAAATCACGATAAAAGCGACGACCATTATCTGGGGGTTCGCCATCGCCGTATGTACTGACAACAAATACGACTTTTTGAAACTGAGCTAACTGAGTTGGTATCAGTTCAGACAATGCCATTAAGCTAGCTATCTTTGGCCCACCCAATGCCTGTTGCTGTTGTAACGCCAGCGTCCGAGCTAACCCAGTTTGGCTGGCGTAAGCAATGAGTATTGACACCGACAGTTGCCCATTAACCGGCTGGCGCTGACGATAACGCCACAGCACGCTCAATGTCCAGCTTAACCAAATAAAACCAAGTAGTATTGCTAGCAATGTCATTACAGAGGTAATACTTCAAACGTTGCTGAATAATTACCTTGGCGAACTGTTGCTGGCTTAGCTACTTTATCATCACTATAGCTGGCCTCTAAAAAGTACATACCTGCATGCGGCCAAGTGATGTTTAACTCGCCTTGTTGGTTAGCCATGATTTTAATCGTCTGTTGCGTATTACGATAACGCATACCACCTGGCACAACTTCGATTTCTGCCCCAGCTGCCGGCTGTCCATCAAACAATAATTTAAAGGTAGCGGTTTCGGTGGCATATAAATCGTTCGGATGCGTTACGGGTATTAGCTCTAAACCTTGGTTAGTAGGTTGCAGTGCAGCTTTGCTAGGCGAACCAACCGTTACAAAGGTTTCAACACGGCGCCAACTTCTGGAGACTATCAAATCAGTGGCTTTAATAGGAACGGCTGTAGCAAATTCAGACTCATTGGCTTGCTGCCCCCTTGCCGGCCACATTTTGCGCTTACCGTCAGCATCGCGCCACACTGCACGTAATCCACCTGAAGATGTCGCAATTTTGTAGGTACCTTGAGTTTTAAGCTCGATGTCAAACACGCTGCGATAACGGCCCTTCGCAGCATTGATAATATCAACTTTGTCACCTGTAGGACCTATTACTTGCATACCGTCTAACGACATAGCGACATGATCTGGATGAAATAACGTATTAGAGATAGCAGCATCTACCGTTACTGTAGCTTCTTCACCCGACAACACTGTTGCACTAGGCTGTATCCATGCGCGGTGAGCACTCACTGGTGTTGAAATCAATACTACTGCAGCTGCTACTAATATAAATTTTAAATGCATTGTCTTACTCCTTAAAAATAATAACGAAATTAAAAATGTAAGCGAATTAATTCAATCTCAGCTTTACCCGCTATTTCCGCAGGTAACGACTGTTCAGTTAACGGTAATTGTATTGGCAGTTGCAGCAGTTCACGCCCACCAACTTCGCGCGCAGCTTCAACCATAATGCGGTACTTGCCAGCAGGTAGCTTTGATAAAACGGCAGATAACTGAGCTTGAATTATATGTTGACCAGGTCCTTTGGTCGCACCGCTAAGCCCATCAACAGGCATACTCAGTTCGCGACCACCGCGACGCCACCACTGACGAAGATCTTTTAACCATTCTTGTCCCTTGTTATTAGATAACGCGGTGTCATACCACACTGCAATATGGGTTATTTTACGCTGCTCATCTTCAATCCAAACAGCGACATAGGGCGCATGGTATTCAGCCACATTTAATCGCGGCAAAGTTACCGTTAAATTTATTTCTGATGCACTAAGCTTATGGCTGCTAAATATGCTTATCACTAACGTTAATGCCATAACTATCCAACTCATGTAATGCTCCTCGTTATTAAATAAATACCAGTATTATTACTATCGGTACTAATGCCCCTAAGGCGATTATTGGCCATGTCATAGGCCGATGTGGGCCTTGTCTGAATAACAAAATTAAACCAGTGCTACAAAAAATTACACAAAACAGAGCGAAAATATCTATAAACCAAAACCAAACGACTCCTGCATCGCGGCCTTTGTGCAAGTCATTAAAATAGGCCACCCAACCACGATCCGCGCGTTCATAACTAAAATGCGCCAGCTGAGTATCAATAGCCAGCCACGCATCCGCTCCAGGTTTAGGCATGGCAATATAAAACTCTATGCCATCCCATTGCCCTAGTTCGTGTCCGGTAATATTCACACCATAATTGTTAAGATAACTGCGCAGCGTTGCTGGCAACATTATCTCACCAGCAGGCAACGGCCGAAGCACTTCAAGCTCCGACTCTGGTATCTCAGCTTCAATGCTGATTACCTGAGTATTACCACGGATATCAGCAGCGTGATTTAAGGTAATGCCAGTAACAGCAAACATCAGCATGCCTACCAGCGTCACTGCTGCACTTACCCAGTGCCATTGCCTAACCGAGCCAATAGATAGGTGCATTAGAAACTTACCGTCATGCCAATCCATAAATTACGTGATTTATCTTTAACGTTATAGTCGTCAGTAAACAGAACTTCGCTAACGGCGCCGCGGCCGGTTACGTAGTCGTATTCACCATCATTATTTAAATCGGTGTAAGTAGTTGAGTAAGAAGTGAAGTCACGATCAAGTAGATTATTTATGCGAAAGTCAAAACGGATAAATTCACTGTGTTCATAGCTGGCACCAAGGTTAAGCAGGCTATAATTTTTATAATACAGCGCTTTATTTATTATGCTGTCGTAACCACGGTATCGATCAGAACGCAGCTCTCCTTGCAAATATACCGTTAGGGTGTCAGTCATAGCCCAGTACGCACGAATATTTGCCATGTGCTCAGCAGTATTGGTTAGGGGTTGTCCTGCTTGCGCGCCACTTTTCTGTTCACTGTCGGTCCAAGTATAATTACCCTGTAAAGACAATTTTGGCGTAAATTGATAACGACCTGCGATTTCTACGCCTTGAATATCAACTTCATCAATATTTATTTTCTGACTGTAAGTTTGGTACCCTAACTGATCATATTCGCCTAAATTTACGCAAGGCCGAACACCTTGAGTTTGGGTGCAGCTTTGGATCGTATCACCACTAGCAATTTTGTCATCAAACCGGGTTTTAAAATACGTAATGTTAAAGTTGTGGCCGCTATCTGCAGCGTTCCAATACAGGGCAATTTCAGAATTCACACTGGTTTCTGGCTGAAGTTCAGGATTACCCGCAAACGGGCTTGTCCCTTGGCCACCAAAACCAGTAATTCCGTCATATAAATCAGTAGTATTCGGAGTTTTGTAACCCGTACTCACGCCTCCTTTTAATGTCCAGTCAGCATTAATGCTATATACAGCGTACAATCGTGGCGAAACCTGACTACCAAAAGTATCGTGGTTGTCGTACCTAACCCCTGCGGTCAGAGTAAAGTCTTCGTTCATCATCCAGTTATCTTCGACATACAACGAATACATTTTTTGCCGCTGCTTTTTGCCCGTGGTGCCGGTTTCTAAACCAAATACCCCATCAATTAATTCACCGTGTATCAGTTGACCACCCACTACAAAATTATGATAGCCCGCCGCTTCTAAAGGTATATCAAGTCGCGCATCTAACGTGTACTGCTTACTTTCAAGTGGTCTTGCTGGACGTGGTAAAAAGGTTTCTTCAGCTAGATTACGGCGGGCTTCTTCAGTTAAACCGGCATACTCACCCGTGCCGTCATACATTTCCTGTAATAATAAGCGTTCAGCCACGCTAAGCGGTATGGTACGGCCATTGTTAGCAGTATCTACATAGGACAGAGCAATCATACTAGAACCAAAGCCCCATTGTGCATCGTGTGCCAATGACCACCAATTACGATCAAATTCTTGATCTGCAGCATAACCTGTGCGGGGATTAACTTTACCCCGACTATCTTGCCAAAGTGCCTCAATACTGTCTTTAGTGCCTAATGGATAAATAATACTATCATTTTCAATGTCATAGCTTGGCGTATTATCGTAAACTTGATTTGAAGAGTCGTAATCGAACTTTAAGCGTTGATTATCAGCCGGTGTCCACGACAGCGAAAAACCAACATGCTTGTCATTATTATCCACGGTACGTCCACCGCTACCAAAACCGAGTTCTCGCACTATTACATTGCCATTAGGATCAATTGCAGGTGCAAATGTCGGTGAAGACGCTTGTTGGTCATAAAGACTGCCACGCAGTCCCAAGCTTAATACATTATCAATTAACGGCCCCATGACTGAAATTTCCGTGGTGAAGTCGTCACCAAACTCATCATCAGACTGCACACTTCTGCCCATGCTTACTTCACCGCTCCAGCCTGCAGTATGCTTTTTGGTAATAATATTAATAACACCGCCAAGTGCATCTGCGCCATACAGCGTTGAAGCTGGCCCACGAATAACTTCGATGCGATCAATACTGGCTAATGGCGGGACATGGTTAAAAGCGTTACCTCCAAAATTATTTGGGTAAATATCGCCATGGTTATTCTGGCGACGGCCGTCGATAAGAAGCAAGGTGTATTCACCGGTAAGACCACGCATGCTTACAGAACCTTGGCCTGTCTTATCACGGGTAGTGCCAATATCAACGCCCTCTTGATACTTCACTGCATCTAGTAAACTTGTAAATGAACTTTGGCGAATTTCTTCTTGGGTAATAACCGAGATACTTGCAGGTGCCTCTGTCAATTTTTGCTCAAAACCTGACGCTGTAACTACAATGCGCTCAATACCGTCTGGAGTGTAAGCCACATCAGCTAAATCGGCGTTAGCTTGCGCAGCTAAAGTTAAACCTATTAATAAAGACAGCTTTGTTGGCACTGCATGTTTCATTTTTTTCGTCCTTTAATGTCTATGGGTAATACTGCTAAATATTCAAACACATACTAAACGATGAAACACCTACACGTCAACGCAAATGATAACTACTCGCATTAGTATTTGCATTAATAGCTCTACTGCAGTTCAGCTGTTTAAAACGCGGACACGAAAGTTTTCCTCAGCTGTATTACTCTGTGGTTACATTTCAATGTATTTTGGGGAGCTTTATAAATAAGTAACTATAAAATCAGGGGTGTAATACAATTTTCAAACAGGTACTTAAACCCTAATGGTTGGGTTTCAAATACGACTATTATTTTGGGCATTAAAAATGAAAGCAGGCATTAAACTCTAATAACGACGCAACAAACAAGTAGATTTATTTTTGACTAACAAATTCATGAAGGTTTTACGCGGGAATGTGTGAGCTTCACACAACAAATTGTCAGTAAACCATTAGGTTAAAAGTAGTCTATGCCAATTTATACTACCCGTTTATGGCATCTTTTAGTTCAAATATGTCAACTTATACTATCAAAAGATAGATAAAGCAGATTTTGGGTGGCAACCCCAGCAGCCACATCCCGGCACATACATCATAAACTGTGGCTGCTCCCTTCCGGGCCTGACCAGGTTCGCTTACTAGTATTGCGAGAGGACCAATGGGGTTACCATTGACAGTTGAATAATCAACTGGCGCGCATTATGCGCAAAACTTACGGTGCTTGCAAGCCTAGTAAGGCCTATTGCTGCAGTTCTGTACGATATTGACGTAAAACTGCTTTTAAACGCTTTTGATTCTCAGGGCCCATGCGTAACATCATTTTTTGCGGTGCTGGCAGAGCTTCTAATCTGGCATCGGCGAACTTATACATTACAGATGGCCGATCCAGTGTTATTGGGTAATCCACTTCAGGTGTTTGTAACAACACATCTATAGCACTAACAACCCGCTGTTTAAAAGAATCATCTGGATAGCCTAACTCTTTAAATGCTTGTTCTGCTAAGGGTTCAAAACGCTGCAATGTCACTAACATTTCAGCTGCTGAGATGCTTTCTAAAAGCGCAACATAAGGCTCATAACGACTAAAGTTAGCATCTTCTAACTGGTAGGGTGGATTTTTACCACCAATAAAGCGCTGATCTATGGGCTGTAATACATTATGACCTTTTACCAATTGGCCATGAGCAATATTGTCTACTTGCACCACAAAATTCCGGACCATTTGATCGGTAACGATTAATGATGCCAAACCCGGTTGCCAATCTAGATTAAGTAACGTCTGCTTAATTTCAGGATCAGATTCATCTAATGTCGGTAAGGGCGTTTCAACAACCTCTACAACATCTTCTGGCTCAGCCGGTAAATCGGTTGTAAACTCTGACTCAGGAGTAGTGACGGTTTCTACTGGCGCAGTTATCACCGGTGGTGCTGTTTCAGTTGCTATCGGTTGTTCTGGCTCTATAACCTTGGCATCCGGTTTAAATAAAAACCAGAGCGCCAGCAATAACACTACGACAACGGCAGCAATAGCAAAATAATATTTTTGTTGACCTGTGGTACTGGTGTCTGTTGTCATAATTACCTCGTTAATAATCTGCTGTTGCTCGACAAATAGGCATTGCAATCTGTATTAGATCTAGCAATATACTATTAATGAGCCTGTTATAGGGAAAAAGTTCAACTTGGTTACGCCGAAAATAACACCTAATAATGACACGCAAAAAAATGCGTCACAAACTGCCTTGCTTTTAGCAGGAGGCGGTGCCAGAGCAGCGTATCAGGTCGGCGTGCTTAAAGCTATTGCCCAACATTACCCTCGAAATAGTGCGATACCTTTTAAAATTATTAGTGGCACGTCTGCCGGTGCAATTAATGGTGCCGCGATGGCCAGCTATGCGTCGTGCTTCCACCTTGGTGTCAAAAAGCTAGAGTGGATATGGCGCAACTTTTCTACCCATCAAGTTTACTATGCGGATTATATTCGGGTGTTTCGACATATATTTCGCAGTGTTTTTAGTGGTTTTCAAGCTGATTATGCCAATAAAACCCCAGTCAGTTTATTTGATAGTAAACCCTTACGCTTAATGTTAGCTAAGATTTTAGATTTACAAAGGATAGATCGCAATATTATGGGCGGCTATTTATCTAGCGTGTCGGTTACCGCCTCTTGTTATAATAACGGCGACTCCATTACTTTCTTCCAATCTAAAGATGCCCAAGAGTGGCGTCGGGCAAAACGTGCGGGCCAACGAACCTTATTAGGCGTACATCATTTAATGGCCTCTGCGGCTATTCCGCTAGTGTTCCCCTCAGTGCGTATTCACCAACAATATTTTGGTGATGGCTCGGTCAATCAGTTAGCACCATTAAGTGCGCCTATTCATCTAGGTGCTGATAAAATTATGATTATTGGTCTAGCGGACCCACGTAGTCATGATTCTAGCCAACGTATGATGCACCATCCTGATCTTGCTACTATAGCAGGCCATTTGTTAGATACTGTATTCACGGATACCCTTAATTCAGATTTAGAACGCCTGCAACGAATTAACAGCACTATTGCTGTTTTAGAACAACACACTATTGCTTCACCGTTAAAGAAAATTGACACCTTGTTGATTAATCCCAGCCAAAACTTTAGCCAAATTGCCAGTGAGCATTATTTAGCGCTGCCGTTAGCGGTACGTACTATTTTGCGCTTAACCGGTACACGCCAGCATTCTGAATCCAGTTTAGCCAGTTATTTATTGTTTGAGAAAAGTTATACCCGACGCTTAATTGAATTAGGTGTCGAAGATGCTAATCAACAAATGCCACAAATATTAAAATTTTTAAAAAGTTAATATTGGCGTCAAACCTTTGGCTGTTTTAATGCTTTTTAGCTGTAAACCGTGTTTTAGTTAAATATAACAACCCTTTAATTATGGCCTAATGTTTGCATTAGTCCATGTAAGAACGATAATTTATAAAGGGTTTAATCATGGAATATGCTTTGCTACAGGATAATGGCGGCAGTAATGCCCCCAGTTATGCCGCTATAACAAAGCTAGAACATTGGCCTGAGCAGCCGCAAGGTCGCGAACAAAGCTTAGTCAGTCAATTACAAACTACCTTAGAAATACAGCAACAACTTAATATTGTCTCGATGGCGGCCGGCAAGCTTTTGCCTTTGGCTTGGCTGCAGGTGCATACTGCGGTGGGTGATTTTATCGCTAGCGGCTCAAAAGCGGCGATTTATGAACATCGCAGTATGTTGATTTTGAATCAGCAATGCTTAGCCGAGTTAGTGTATCAAAGCGATAGTGCTTTTACGCCAATGTTACAGCGTGAGTTACTGCAATTAGAAACTGAGTGGTTATTTGCGTTGCGTAATGCCTTAGTGGTCAGTCGCTTACAGCAAATGGCTTTAAAAGACACTTTAACGGGCTTAGGTAACCGTCGCTTTTTTGACGATAGCTTAAATAAAGCAGTGCAATTGGCAAAACGGTATGATGATAGCTGTGGTTTAATGTTATTAGATTTAGATAATTTTAAACAAGTTAATGATATTGCTGGCCATAGTACGGGTGATGAGTTGTTAATTGCGGTCGCTAACACTATGCGCGATACCTTACGTATCACTGATAGCGTATTTCGCTTTGGTGGCGATGAGTTTGCTATTTTGTTATCTGCTGCTGATACCGCCAGTGCTGAGCTTATTGCCCGGCGCTTATTAAAAACCATTAACCAAATTGCCTTGTGTCAGAAGTATCAAGTTACCGTCAGTATTGGCTTAGCTTTGCTGCAGCCGGATCAAAGCTTAGCGCAATTATTTACCGCAGCAGATCAGGCGTTATACCAAGCCAAAAATGCCGGTAAAAGTAAACTGCGCATCGCACTTTAAGCTTATTTTTGTTCAGCCGCTGTTGGCGACCAACGTAACCAGTATTTAGCCTGTTGCGTTGGTATGGCTGAAGCATAGCCTACTACCGCAATCAGCTGCTGTTGCTGGTTCAATAGTAATGGCACCCGTAAACGCTGCCAAGGCGGTACTTGCCATAACTTAAACCATTGCTTTAATGGCTTGTGTTGGCTGGCTGTGGCCGGTTTAAACGATAAACTAAGCTTACCAAAGACAATACTGGCATTTGCATCTACTAACGGTAGGGCTTCGCTTGGCGCCATTAGTGTTGCCGTTACCTGTTCAGTTTCGGCTGCTGAAGCCATAAAATGCAATTGGCCCAAATCATCGGGTAGCAATAACTGTGATTCACCCTGCCACGCTAATTGGTAGTTTGGCTTAGCAATCGTTACTGGCGCCACTTTATACAACTTATCGGCAAAACGTCGGATTTTATACCCTTCTAACATCAGCATAGGGCTGCTATCGACCCGTGCTTGGATAACTGTTTGGTATAAGGTGTCTAACCATTGTACTGATGGATTAAGCCCACTAGCGGCTAACCAGCGCCGGATCAGTAAATCTTGCTGTAGCGGCACATATTGCGCTAACGCTGCTAATTGTAAGCAGTCATCAAGCACTACATTGGCATAAAACTGCTCGGTATAATGATCGGCCAACTGCTGCATATTAGCCACTATTTGCATACTACGACTGGCCGTTTTGGCAAAGTGCGGCCAGCGTTCACGTAATAAGGGTGCCACTTGATGACGAATAAAATTGCGCTCATATTGGGTGTCGGCATTGCTTTCATCATCCACCCAGTTTAATTGCTGCTCGGTAGCATACTGTTGCAATTGGGCTTGGCTAAAGGCGAGTAATGGCCGTAATATCTGCCCTGCTGCAAAAGTTTTGGTTGCGGCTATACCGCTTAATCCGGCTGGGCCTGCTCCACGCTTTAAGGCTAATAATAACGTTTCTATTTGATCATCAGCATGATGCGCGGTTAGCAACACATGTTTATCTGACTGAATAAAGTTGCTTAGTGCTGCATAGCGAGCTTGTCGGGCACGGGCCTCTAAATTATGCCGCCCCTCAAGATTAAGACTGACTGCTGTAAACTCAACTTGGCGCTGGGCACATTGCTGCTGACAAAATTCTGCCCATGCTGCTGCGTTGGCGCTTAAACCGTGATTAATATACACCGCTTGCAAGTTAAAGCCACACAGTTGCCGCGCTTTAGCCAGCAAATCTAGCAGTACCATAGAATCTAAGCCACCACTGAGCGCTAACACCACTTGGTGCTCAGCTTGCAGTGTTTGCTGTTGCTCAGAGCCTTGCTGTAGCCCTTGTTGTAGTAATTGGTCTAATAAAACTTCTGCGCTTAGTGTACTCATACTCACTCAGTCTTTGGCTTCCGTAGTAAAAACAGGCTAGATAGTCCAGAGCGTAATATCCCAGATATATAACAAAAAGCCAGCACTTAGGTGCTGGCTTAATTTAGTAGTTGTTATCTATTAATAATTAACGATTAACAGTAACCGTATGACATTAGACGCTTATAACGACGGTCTAATAAGTCATCTATGCTCATTTTATTTAAAACCGTTAAATCTTGCAGTAACACTTGTTTTAAATTTTTGGCCATTTGCTCTGCTGAGCGATGCGCGCCACCTAATGGCTCTGGCACTACTTCGTCAATCAGCTTTAATTCTTTGATCCGCGCTGCAGTAATACCCATAGCATCGGCGGCTAAAGGGGCTTTTTCAGCACTTTTCCATAAAATAGATGCACAGCCTTCTGGCGAAATAACCGAGTAAGTACTGTATTGCAACATATTCACTTTATCGCCAACACCGATAGCTAAAGCACCGCCTGAACCACCTTCGCCAACAACAGTGCAGACTACTGGCACTTTTAAACCAGCCATCACTTTTAAGTTACGAGCTATGGCTTCAGATTGGCCGCGCTCTTCTGCGCCAATACCAGGATAAGCGCCAGGGGTATCAATAAAGGTTAAAATTGGCATTTTAAACCGTTCGGCCATTTCCATTAAGCGTAACGCTTTACGATAGCCTTCTGGTCTTGGCATACCAAAGTTACGTTTAATTTTTTCTTTAGTATTACGGCCTTTTTGATGACCAATAATCATCACCGGTTGCTCGCCTAAGCGCGCTGTACCGCCAATAATAGCGTGATCGTTTGCAAAAGCGCGATCGCCGGCTAAGTCATCAAAATCAGTAAACATATGCTTAATATAATCAAGCGTATAGGGCCTTAGTGGATGGCGCGCTAATTGCGCGACTTGCCAAGCACCTAGCTCAGCAAACACTTTTTTGGTTAACGTTAGGCTTTTTTCTTTTAGTTTATTAATTTCTTCTTCTAAGCCTAAATCGTAATCGCCATTGCGACTTACGTTACGCAATTCGTCTATTTTTGCTTCAAGTTCAGCAATTGGTTGCTCAAACTCCAAATAATTCAGCATCATCGACAGTCACTACCTAATTAATTAAATTCCAGTTCTATTGTTGCCAATTGTTTTAACTGGTGCAACAAAGCGTCGGCAGGTGTCACCCACCATGGGGTACCCAATTGTAACATCACCTCGCCTTCCTGGCGCTGATACCGGATATTAACCGGTACGGTACCTGCCTTATATTCACTGAGTACCTGCTGTAATCTTTGCAGGTAATTGTGGTCTATTTGTGCTGATTGTACAGTGATATTCAAACAACGTAGAGATTTTTCTCGAACTTGCGTTATTTCACTGACATCGCGGCCGGTCATTGTAAGGCCACCGTTAAAATCATCAAAGCTGACCTGTCCCGTTATCACCAAAATAACGTCTTTTTGCAGTAGTTCTTCAAAAGTTTCTAACATATCAGGGAAAAACCGCACATCTAAGCGAGCAGATTTATCATCTAACGTAACAATTGCCCAGCGTCGGCCTTTTTTATTAACGATTACCCGCACCGACACCACTAAACCAACAACTTGTACTGATTGATCTTTACGCGTTGGTTGCAGCTCGTTTAAACGACAAGATGAATAACGCGGTAGTTCTTCTAAATAGCGATTAATTGGATGGCCGGTTAAGTATAGCCCTAATGCTTCTCGTTCGCCCTCTAACCATATTTCATCTGGCCAAGCGACCACTTGAACAAAAGCAGCACTGCTATCGCCAGGCTCTGGGCTAAGCAAGCCAAATAAGTCATCTTGGCCAACGGCTTGCGCTTTAGCATGTTGATCGGCTGCTTTCATCGCTTGCTCTAAGGTCGCCGCTAAAGCCGCTCTGTGCGGTCCTAGTTTGTCCATAGCGCCAGCTAAAATAAGCTTATCAATTACCCGACGGCCAATTTTCTTTAAATCTACTTTGGCACAAAAATCAAATAAGTCAGTAAAAGCACCATGCTGCTTTCTGGCTTCAATAATGGCTTCTATTGGCCCTTCACCGACGCCCTTAATAGCACCGATACCGTAAACAATATGGCCTTGCTCGTTAACGGTAAATTTTTGTACTCCAGCATTAACATCAGGCGGGATCAGCTTTAGCCTCATCCGTTCACATTCGTCGACTAAAGTAACAATTTTATCAGTATTGTCCATGTCGGCTGACATTACCGCAGCCATAAATTCAGCTGGAAAGTGGGTTTTCATCCATAAAGTTTGGTAAGACACTAACGCATAAGCAGCAGAGTGCGATTTGTTAAAACCATAACCAGCAAACTTTTCCACTAAGTCGAAAATTTTAATCGCCAGATCAGGATCAATACCGTTTTTCGCCGCACCTTCTTGGAAGGTATCGCGCTGTTTAGCCATTTCTTCTGGTTGCTTTTTACCCATAGCCCGGCGTAATAAGTCGGCGCCACCCAGCGAGTATCCGGACAGCACCTGGGCAATTTGCATAACTTGTTCTTGATACAAGATAATGCCATAAGTGGGTTCTAATATCGGTATTAACGAGTCATGCTGCCAGGTTTCATCAGGGTAAGAAATGGCTTCTCGGCCGCGCTTGCGGTCGATAAAGTTGTCTACCATGCCGGACTGAAGCGGCCCCGGCCTAAACAGTGCCACCAAGGCGATAATATCTTCAAAGCAGTCAGGTTGCAGGCGGCGGATCAGATCTTTCATACCTCGCGATTCTAACTGGAATACCGCGGTAGTATCGGCTTTTTGCAGTAAGTCAAAACAGGCTTTATCAACCAGCGGAATATGATTAATGTCGACTAAAGGCCGGCCCTCTTTAGCTAAGCGTGTATTGGCCATATTGACCGCCCACTGCAAAATAGTCAGGGTACGTAAACCTAAAAAGTCGAACTTAACTAAACCGGCATATTCAACGTCACTTTTATCAAATTGAGTAACCGGGTTATTACCATGCTCATCACAATACAATGGCGAAAAATCAGTAATTTTAGTCGGCGCAATAACGACACCACCGGCATGTTTACCGGCATTTCGGGTGACGCCCTCTAATTGCCGCGCCATATCAATTAGATCTTTAACTTCTTCATCTTGAGCATATAGCTCCGGTAACCTTGGCTCTTCTTTAAAAGCTTGCTCTAAGGTCATACCGGGTGTCATCGGTACTAGCTTAGAAATTCGCTCAACAAAACCGTATGGATGGCCTAATACCCGGCCAACATCGCGAATAACCGCTTTGGCTGTCAAAGTACCAAAGGTAATAATTTGCGATACCGCTTCACGGCCATACATATCGGCAACGTGGTCGATAACTTCGTCCCGTCGGTCCATACAAAAATCGACGTCAAAGTCTGGCATCGATACCCGCTCGGGATTTAAAAAACGTTCAAATAATAAATCATATTCAAGCGGGTCTAAATCCGTGATATTTAACGCGTAAGCCACCAGTGAACCGGCACCAGAGCCTCGACCTGGGCCAACTGGAATATCGTTATCTTTACTCCATTGGATAAACTCCATTACTACCAAGAAGTAGCCTGGAAAACCCATTTGGTTAATAACACCCAGCTCTATTTCTAACCGTTCGTCATAACCTACTCGCTTTTGCTCACGCACGCTGGCATCAGGAAATAGCGTTAATAAACGCTGCTCTAAGCCTTCTTGTGATTTCATAACTAAAAAGTCAGCGTCGGATAGGTCTCCGGTAGGAAACGCTGGTAAAAAGTATTCACCTAAGCGGATAGTTACGTTACAGCGTTTAGCTATTTGTACTGAGTTTTCTAAAGCTTCAGGCAAGTCAGCAAACAGTTGCTGCATTTCTTGCTCTGTGCGCAAGTACTGTTGCTCTGAATACAATTTAGGACGGCGCTTATCATCTAAGGTAAAGCTGTCATGGATAGCCACGCGAATTTCATGGGCGGCAAAGTCTTCAGTTTTTAAAAATACCACTTCATTGGTGGCCACTACAGGCAGTTGATGTTGCTCAGCTAATGCAATGGCATGCTGAATATACAGCTCTTCATCAGGTCGACCCGTGCGGCACAGTTCTAGATAAAACCGATTAGGAAAGTGCTGTTGGTAATACACCACTAGCTCATTAACTAAAGCCTGATTTTGTTTAATCAGCGCTTTGCCTAACACGCCATCTTTAGCACCCGACAGCACAATAACGCCGCTAGCATGCTCGGCTAACCAGTCATGGTCAATTTGTGGTTTTCCCATGACATGACCACGTAAATAGGCCTTGGAAATAATATCACATAGATTTTGATAACCAGTATTGTCGGCCGCTAATAACAGTATTCGACTGGTCTCAGTACCTAAACCAGGATGTTGCACCCAACAGTCGACACCTATTATCGGCTTAATCCCTGCCGCATGGGCTGCACTATAATACCGGACTAAACCACAAAAATTCATTTGATCGGTTAAGGCAAAAGCAGGCATCTGTAACTGGCTAGCCGCTTTGACAATAGGTTTTATTTTGGCGACACCATCAACTAATGAAAAGTCACTATGGACCCGTAAATGAATAAAACTTGGTTCTGCCATCAGCCTTGTTGCTCCAACACGATGCGCACCGGCTTAAAGCTGCGCCTATGCTGTGCTAACACGCCATGTTCGGTAATAGCTGCTAAATGTGCGGCAGTAGGATAGCCTTTGTGGGCAGCAAAACCATATTGGGGATAGGCTTGATCTAATGCATACATTTCATTATCACGCGCTACTTTAGCTAAAATAGAGGCAGCACTAATTTCTGGCACTAAGCCATCACCTTTGACTATCGCGCTGGCATTAATACCAAAATCAGGGGTACGGTTACCATCGACTAATACCCAATTCGGCGTAATGTGTAACGCAGCTACAGCACGGCGCATGGCTAACATAGTGGCATGTAATATATTCAGTTCATCAATCTCATGCACTTCAGCTCGACCCAGTGCCCAAGCTAAAGCCTGCGACTTTATTTGTTCAGCCAGTAAGATGCGTTTTTTTTCACTCAATTTTTTTGAGTCGGTTAAACCAGCAATAGGTTTAGTGGGATCAAGAATAACAGCGGCTGTCACCACAGCACCAATTAACGGGCCGCGGCCAACTTCATCCACACCACAGATTAATGTGACATTAGGCCTTTGATACTGCATTGTGATTTATCACCTTAAAAATTGCTTCAGCTGCGCGCTGACTGGCATTACATTTAATCGTTTGATGAATAGCGGTATATTCGGCTAGTAACGACTCGCGATCTGTCGTTAATAAAGGCTGCATGTTAGCCACTAGCGCAGCAGGTGTGACTTGATGCTGTAATAACTCACTGACCATGCCACGCCCTGCCAATAAATTAGGCAAACTAAAATGAGCCAGTTTTACCAAGCGACTACCAATTTGGTAAGTGAGCCAATTGGCTTTATAACTAACCACCATTAAGCACTTGGCTAACATGGCCTCTAGCGTCGCCGTACCCGAAGTAATAAAAGTGGCATCGGCGGCTAATAATACTTCGCGTGCTTGATTAATAAAAACCTGCACCTTTAAATCTGGCGCTATCTGCTGCTTAATAGCTGCAAACTGCGCCGCTTTGTCGTTCGTTACCATATTACAGATTAACTGTAACGAAGGCTGTTGCTGTTGTAATATTGCTGCGGCTTGCAGAAAGTCTGCTGCCAACAATTTAATTTCATTACTGCGACTACCTGGCATAATCGCTAACACGCTTGCGCTACTGTCTAAGTCTAAAGCTTGTTTGGCTGCGGCTTTGTCCACCGTTAACGGCATGCTATCGGCTAAGGTATGGCCGACAAAGGTACAAGGCACTTGGTATTTATCATAAAACGCTTTTTCAAACGGCAATAACGACAACACCATATCGGTAGCTGCCGCAATTTTAAATATCCGTTTATGCCGCCAAGCCCAGACCGACGGGCTAACATAATGTACCGTTTTAATGCCGGCTTGTTTTAATTTTAATTCTACCGGTAAGTTAAAATCGGGGGCATCAATACCGACAAACACATCTGGCTTGTCAGCTAATAATGTACTAATAATCTGTTTTTTAACTTTAAGTAATCGCGGTAAACGGCCAAGCACTTCGACAATGCCCATGACAGCTAACTCTTCCATATCGAAGTGTGCCTTAAACCCCAACGCTTGCATACGCGGACCACCAATGCCATAAAACTGGGCATTAGGATACTGTTGTTGGCAGGCTTTTATTAGATCTGCACCTAAAATATCACCAGAGTGCTCGCCGACGATAATGGCTATTTTAACTATTTCAGTATTTATATTAATCATTGCGCCTTTAGTTTTTCTGTAAATGACATTGCCTAGTCAGCGATATAATTAACCGCGTGCTATGACAAAAACTGGCTTATTTTAGAATAACAATCTTACCCGCTTTGCTATGCTGTTGGAAATTTAATTAGCTAATTGCTGCTAAGATCAGCAAAGGCTTATCTCAATAGCGAGGTATGGGCTGTTTGTTTGAAGGTTAAATGCTGCAAGTTTAACTATTGTTTACTGCTAGCTTGCTAACAGCTTGCTAATAGTTTGATATTAGATTGCTAGAAATTAACTAGCAGTAAGCAGGCATAGATTATAATGAAAACTGGGCATAGATAGGATTATGGTCCGAAACCATAGGCGTATTAATTGCCACAGCTAAACGTAACTTTAAGTCTCGGTACAAAATAAAATCCAACGGCTCTCGCCAAAAAGTTTTTATATGATGAGAGTCTTCCATCATGGTTTTTTTTAAACCCATGGCGCGACAAAACTGGGTTAAATATAACCGCCGCGAACGACTCCAAATATTAAAATCGCCGGCTACAATTAATGGCCCCTCATGCTGTAATAAAATTTGCCTTAATACCGCAATTTCTTGCTGAAATTGACTATGACTAACAAAGTTAATAGCGTGAATATTGACCACTAATAACGAGTCTCCATTACTTAACGGATGTTGGGTAATAATTTGACTTTTATGAGTAGCAAAGCTCAGTTCACGCACTTGACTTAAAATGGGTTTAATATCATTAAAGGCGCATTGCCCTGCGGTTAGCACACCAAATAAATGAGCAGGCGTTTGAATATTTGGCGAGATGGCATAAGACCAGCCATCTAAGTGTAATTTGTTACTTATGGCTAATTTGGCTTCTTGCAAAAGCAATAATTGCGTAGGGTAACGCGCCAACAACTGAGTTAAACAGAGCTGAAATTTAGGGCTCATCGTTAACTTCTGACTATTCCAACACATCACTCCCAGCAAACTGGTATCTAAAGGCTGATCTTGATGGATCAACTGATGCGGAGCAATACTGGGTCGAAGCATAACGAATATCCTGCCTTACAGATTATTAAGCTTATTTTATATATTAACAGACCAGCTTGTTGACGGTAGCTTAACCAAAGAACAAAGATCACAACTATTGTTGTTAATGCTATTTAATACCAATTACTAACCATCTGACTTTAGCTTAAATAACAGAATTTACCGGTAGTTGAATTACATGGCTGTCAATTAACTGCATAGCGGCTTGTAACTGTATAGCGGCTTGATATTATTCGGGGTGAGTGCAAATATTTTTTATACCTAGAGCGACTAATAGAAGCTCTAGGTAATGATTTATTGTGGCTAGCAGTGTATTACTAACGCACTATGCCGCGGCTGGCGTTAGCGATAAAATCGGTGAAGACTTTAAGCTCTGGGAACTGCTGGGCTTTGTCGGCTAATACCGCTAAGGCTTCAGTGGTGGTTTGGTTTTTACGGTACACTTCTTTATAAGCACGGCGTATTTCTAATAATGCTTCACTGCTGTAACCACGACGCTTTAAGCCTTCAGTGTTAATACCGCCTGGCACGCAGGGTGCGCCATGTACCATGACATAAGGAGGCACATCTTTAAGCACAATAGAGCCGCCACCACAGAAACTGTGCGGGCCAATATGCACGAACTGATGTACGCCTGTCATTCCGCCTAAAATAGCCCAGTCACCTACATGAACATGGCCGGCGGCTTGAGCACCACTGGCAAAGATAACGTTATCACCAATAACGCAATCATGGGCAATATGGGTGGTATTCATAAATAAATTATGGCTACCAATAATAGTTTTAGCTTGATCTTGTACGGTACCGCGGTGCACTGAGCAACCTTCGCGGAACACGTTGTAATCACCCACCAGCAATTGCGTATTTTCGCCACGGTATTTTTTATCTTGGCAAGCTTCACCAATACTGCAGAATTGGAAAAAATGATTACCGCGACCAAAACTGCTTGGGCCTTTAATGGCTACATGCGATTCAACGATACAGTCATCACCTAAAGTCACGTTGTGGCCAATATAACTAAATGGGCCTATCGTAACGTTTTTACCAATGACGGCGCTGGATTCAACTACTGCTGTTGGATGGATCACGTTATAGCTCTCTTCTAGCACACATTAATTCAGCCGAGCATACCACTTGGCCATCAACTCTTGCTTCACCGTAAAACTTCCATATATTACGGCGTTCTTTTAAAAACTTTACTTCTAAGATCATTTGATCGCCTGGCACTACTGGTCTTTTAAACCGAGCGTCATCAATACCGGCAAATAAATATAATTCGTTATCTGAACGCTCGGTAACCGTTTTAAACCCTAAGATACCTGTAGCTTGAGCTAAAGCTTCTAAAATTAATACTCCAGGGAAAATAGGCATATTAGGAAAATGACCGGTAAAAATAGGTTCATTAATTGAAACATTTTTTAATGCCGTTAAGCTTTCGCCCGGTGTGTAATCCAGCACGCGATCGATAAGCAAAAAAGGATACCGATGTGGCAATAAAGCCATTATTTCCTGAATTTGCAGGCTGTTTAAGTTATTAGCCAAGGCTATTCCTCTGTAGTAGTGTCAGCGCTTGTTGAAGCAAGCTGAATTTTAAACTGCGACTCTAGCGCTTTTACGCGCTGATATAGTTGATCTATCTGCCGCAGCTTAGCGGTGTTTTTGCGCCACTCTCGGTTACTTGTCGCAGGAATACCTGACGTATAAGCACCCTTTTCTAATATCGGTTTCATCACCATCGCCATACCTGAAATATGAGCACCATCACATATTTCAATATGACCATTAATGACTGCAGCGCCACCAATTATACAGTAACGACCAATAGAAGTACTACCCGCAACTACGGTAGAACCGGCCATAGCGGTGTGGTCACCAATACTGACGTTATGGGCAATTTGACACTGATTATCAATAATCACGTTATTGCCAACAGTGGTGTTTTCAATCGCCCCGCGATCAATAGTGGTATTAGCGCCAATTTCGCAATCATTGCCAATTATCACACTACCAACTTGCGGTATTTTTAACCAGTTACCCTGCTCGTTAGCAAAACCAAAGCCGTCGGCACCAATTATAGCTCCACTGTGAATAATACAATTTTCGCCAATTTTAACGCCATGATAAACCGTTACATTTGGCCAAATCTTAGTATTACTCGCAATATTGGCATCTTGACCAATAAAGCAACCTGCGCCTATTTGCACACCTTGCGCTAACGTTACGCCAGCAGCAATTACGGCATTGGCGCCTATAGCAACATCAGTTGCTATAGTTGCCGAATCATCAATCACGGCCGTTGGGTGAATATTAATCGCCACCGCAGGCGTACTGTCTAATTTCTGGGCAACTTTAGCAAAAGCAATATAGGGGTCTTTTACCACTAACGCCGCAACTCCAGGCGCTAAAAACGGCAAATCATCAGCAGTGACTAACACGACTGATGCTGTGGTTTCGGCTAAGTATTTGCGATATTTAGCGTTTGATAAAAAGCTAACTTGACCGGGACCTGCGTTCTGTAATGTCGCGACTGAATGAATAACATCAGTACAATCGCCCACTAGCTGAGCGTCTAATAGCTCGGCTAGTGAGGTTAACGTAAAACTGGTCATTATTTTTTCTTGCTCGCAATGCTGGCAACAGCGTCAGAGATATCGTATTCAGGCTTTGCATAAACAGCAGCACCAGAATTTAAAATAAGGTCGTATTTATCACGAGCTGCCACTTCATCAATCGCACTTTGAATTAAACCTAATAACTTATTGCGTTCTTCAGTTTGACGCGCGCGCAATTCTTCTTGCAACGGACGGGCTAATTGGTCGTATTGCTGACGTTGATTATTAACAGTATTGGTTAAATCTTGTTGTTGCTTCTCGCTCATGGTTGGGCCATCGCGACGCAATTTTTCAATATTAAAACCAATATCTTTTTCAAGTTTTTCAACAGTTTCCATACGCGAACCGAATTCTGTTCTAATGGTTTGTTGTAATGCTGCCGCTTGCGGTAACTTGCTCGCAACCGCTTGTACGTCAACATAACCAATTTTCATTTCTTTTGCTGCAACCGTCGCTGACATCATTAAACCAGCTACTAAAACCATTGCTGTTTGTAAAATACGCTTGTTAATCATTATGTTTCCCTATTTACACTTTAAATTAGATTTTTTAATTGCATTTAAAAAGTTGTACCAATGTTAAAACTAAAGTTTTCTTGTTTATCGCCTTCGTACTTTTTAATAACTTTTGCCAAACTAAATGTCAATGGTCCCATGGGTGAAATCCATTGTAACGATACACCAGCGGTTGCCCTAATTAAAGTTGGATCTGAATAATCGGCTAGCTCTGGTTGTTTAAACCCTAGAGAATTATTAACACTTAAATTAGCGTAACGATTGATATCAAACTCAGTATCCCACACGTTACCGGCATCTAAAAATATGCTAGTTCTGACTGAGTTACGATAATCATCACTTAAAAAAGGTGTTGGCGTTATCATTTCTAACGTAAGTATCGCCATGGCATTACCACCGAAAGAACGGTCTGATACAAAATAGGTATCAGTGTCTAAATCGTTGGTGTAACCATTGCTTCCGGCATTTATATCAGGAATACCTGGGATGCTTGACGGCGTACGATAGATAGCATGTGGACCGATTATGCGGCTTTCAAAACCTCGCACATTCTGGCCACCGGCATAAAAGTTTTCGGTAAAGGGTAAAGTGTGATCATAGCCATTTTTATTGCCATAACCATTACCATAGCCTAACTCTAACTTACTTAAGAATGACCAAGCGTGATCATTACTTAATGGAATATATTTACGTGCTTCAAAATTACTTTTGAAAAACTGTAAATCTGAGTTTGGCGTGGTGACTTTAATATTCCAGCCGAAATAATGCCCAGCGGTAGGGAATAAACCCCGGTTTAACGTGCTTTGTACCCAACCCGCTGATAACTCATAGTTGGTAAAGTTATAGCCACCATCCGGATTATTACTCTCTAACAATATGGCCCGGAAATGACGCAGCTGATCGTACTCGTTAACGCTATTAATTTTGTTAACAACGTAGTTAGCACCAAAGTTTAAGCGGTTATATTCATTAATCGGATAGCCCATATTGGCGCCAAAACCATACCGCTGGTAGTTATACGCTTCTAAGTTAGCTGACTGCTTACTGTAATCCAATTCAGAATAGAAGACTTGGCCACCTAAACTAATACCGTCTAAAGTAAAGTACGGATCAGTGTAGTTTACGCTTACTGATTTTTGATATTTATTAGTGTTAACACTAATACCCGCAGAGTTACCGGTGCCAAAGAAGTTTTCTTGTTGGACGCCTATTTGGAATGATAATCCCATATAGTTACCATAAGAAATACCGGCATTAAAGCTACCGGATGGTTGTTCTTTAACTTTAAAACCAACATCAACTTGGTCATCAATACCAGGTACCGGCACAGTATCGTAACTTACAGATTCAATATAAGGTAAGCGCTGAATACGGTCTTTAGATAATTCTAACGAATCATTTGATAACCAAGCGCCTTCCATTTGCCGTAGCTCACGACGTACCACTTCATCTTGAGTACTATTGTTACCCGCTACATTAATTCGGCGCACATACACTCGTTTCCCTGGGTCAACACTAATGGTTAACTCCACTTCTTTAGTGTCGTCATTAATCTGTGGAATAGTGCGCACTTTAGAATTGGCATATCCAAACCGAGCTAGTAATCTAGCGATACTTTCTTCAGTGTAAGTCACTAAAGCACCGTTATATAATTGGTTATCTTCTATCGGCAATATGGCTTTAATAAACTCATCTTTACCAATTAAATCACCAACAAATTTAACGCCTTTAACGGTATATTGCTCACCTTCAGTTATGTTTAACGTTACATATACTGAGGTTTTATCTGGGCTAACCGACACTTGAGATGAATCAAGTTTAAAGCGTAAATAACCACGGTCTAAGTAATAACTGGTTATTTTTTCAATATCGCCCTGCAAGGTTTGTTTTTGATAACGGTCAGATGACATAAAACGCCACCACGGTAAATCTTGCTTTGACTCGATATTTTTTAACAATTCATCGTTAGAGAATAATTTATTACCGACAATATTAATTTGCCGAATAGACGCCGCATCACCTTCGGTAAACTTCACTTTTAAGTTCACTCGGTTGCGGGGTAAATAAACAATTTCTATGTCGACCGCTGCCTGATATTTACCAACACCGTGATAAAACTCGGTTAAACCGGTTTCAATATTCTTTAAGATGGTTTTGTCTAGCGGCTCACCCACTTCGACTTTATTACCGGCTAAGCTTTCTGTTAGCTGGTCTTCTTTAATATCTTTATTGCCATCAAACTCAATGGCATTGATGGTTGGCCGTTCTCGCAAGCGATAAATAATCGTATTGCCATCACGAAACACTTGGATATCATCAAAGTGTCCAGCAGCATATAAGGTACGAATACTACGCGATAGGTTATATTCAGTAATGGTATCGCCAACGTTAAATGGCAAATTATTTAATGCAGCACCTAATGCTACACGTTGCAGGCCTTCAACTTGAATATCCTGCACTGTAAAACTTTGTTCCGCGAGCACCGAGCCACTTGCTGTTGCAAGTATCATCGCCGCTACTAATCGTCTAATTGTCATTATGTGAACTACTTATGATTAGTTATTTATAAACGAGAAATATCATTTAGCAAGGCTATTCCCATTAACATCAATAGGAGTACCGCGCCAAACCTGAAACCTATTTCCTGCGCCTTTTCAGAGACAGGTTTACCCCGAATTAGTTCCACTAGCATGTACATTAAGTGGCCTCCATCAAGGATAGGTAACGGTAATAAGTTAATGACGCCTAAATTAACACTTATTAACGCTAAAAACGATAAAAAAGCAACGAAACCTATACTTGCAGTGGTTCCTGCGCCTTGAGCAATCGAAATAGGACCACTTAAATGCTTCATTGAAACATCGCCGGTGATCAGCTTGCCAATCATTGAGAAGCTTAACCGAATTAACTGCCAGCTATGATTAAAGCCCGCGACTACTGCATCTAGCGGGCCATAGCGCTGGGTATACACCACGCCATCCGCCCAAGGCGTAACTTTAGGGCTTACCCCTAACATACCTTGCGAAAAGCCATCTTTACCTTCGATACTCGCCGGAGTGACCGTCAGCTCAAGCTGCCTACCACTTCGTTCTACCAGCATGTGTAACGGTTGATTGGGGCTATTGCTGATTAGGTTTACCACTTGGGCCCATTCAGTAATAACAGCATCATCAATTTGCAAAATGGTATCATCTACTTGCAAACCGGCGCGCTGCGCAGCACTATCATCAGCGATTAAAGCTAGTTGGGTTAATACTTTCGGCCGTTCTAACTCTAAGCCTAAACTGGCAAATACACTTTGCTGCTCAGGATTAAACTGCCAGTCGCTAGTATCCAAGATCACCGTTTTGCTTTGCCCAGTGCTAAAATCTTTAAAGCCTAACTCAATTTGCTTTCGGCCTAATTGCTCAACCAGCAGTAAATTGACATTATTAGCATCGGTGGCGGTATAGCCATTCACCGAGATAATTTGGGCGTTACTGGGCACCTTAGCTTGGGCCGCTATGGAGTGTTCGGTAACGCTGGCCACTATGGGTTTAATGGTTTGCACGCCCAGCATATACATTAGCCATAAGGCAAAAAATGCAAACACAAAATTAGCCGCAGGTCCGGCAGCAATAATGGCCATACGTTGCCAAACGGTTTTACTATTAAAAGTTAAGTCTTTAAATTGTGGTAGCACTGGATCAACACGGTCATCTAACATCCGTACATAACCGCCTAACGGAATAGCAGCGATAACAAATTCAGTGCCTTGCCTATCGCGCCAGCGAATTAACGCTTTGCCAAAACCAATTGAAAAACGTTTTACTAACACCCCATTTTTACGGGCTACCCAAAAATGGCCAAACTCGTGCACTGTTACTAAAATGCCAAGTGCGACCACAAAGGACAGCAAGTTCCATATCGCGCCAGACATTAGCAGTGTTTCCTTATGTATTGCTCGGCATTATGCCTTGCAGATTGATCAAGCTGTAAAATTTGCTCCAATGTACAGACCTTGGTTTGGGCAAATTGTTCCAAACAAGCGGCATTAACGCGATGAATATCGGTAAAACGAATTTTTTGTTGTAAAAATGCCGCGACGGCAATCTCATTAGCAGCATTAAGCGCCGTTGTTGCGCCTTGACCATACTGACAAGCAGCGATGGCCAAGTATAAATTTGGGTAGCGCTCTGGCTCTGGCTCTGAAAACGTAAAATCGCGCATTTGCTTAAAGCTTAACGGCGGCACTGGGCTAGACATTCGATTGGGGAAGGCTAAAGCATGGGCAATAGGCGTGCGCATATCTGGCTGGCCTAATTGGGCTAGCACTGAACCATCACTGTATTGCACCATAGAATGAATAATACTTTGCGGATGGATCACCACTTCAATATCGTCTGGTTGACAGTTAAATAACCAGCGCGCTTCAATAAACTCCAAGCCCTTATTCATCATAGTGGCGCTATCGACTGATATTTTAGCGCCCATACTCCAGTTTGGATGCGCCACGGCCTGACTTGGCGTTAACTGTTCAAACTCTGCTAATGGCGTGGTTAAGAAAGGGCCGCCGCTGCCGGTTAATAATAATTTACTAATACCATAACTGGCTATCGACTGACTGTAGCTATGCTGTTGTAACGCGGCAGGTAAGCATTGAAATATAGCATTATGCTCGCTATCAATTGGCAATAAAATTGCCTGATGCTGCTGCACTTTTTTAATAAATAACTCACCGCTCATTACTAGCGCTTCTTTATTGGCTAATAATACGGTTTTACCTTGTTCTACGGCGGCTAAAGTAGGTAATAAACCGGCAGCACCCACAATAGCAGCCATCACAATATCAGCTTCGCTATCGGACGCTAATTGGCATAAGGCTTCGGCACCAGCTAACACCTCAGTTTTACTGCCTGCTTGCTGTAACAGCTGTTTAAGCTGATAGGCGGCGTCAATATCCACCATAGCGGCATAACGCGGCTGAAACTGCATGCACTGCGCAAACAGCTTATCAGTCTGACAGGCAGCCGTAAGCGCTAACACTTGATACTGCTGCGGATGCTCGGCCAAGACTGATAAAGTACTAACACCAATAGAACCGGTTGAACCGAGGATAACCACTTTACGCATTAATAATGACCGCTAAGAAGAGCAATAATTAAGGCAAACAATGGCGCGGTTGCGGTTAGGCTATCTATGCGATCTAAAATACCACCATGACCGGGTAAAAATGCCCCGCTGTCTTTTACCCCAGCAACGCGTTTAAACATACTTTCACTTAAATCGCCAAACACCGATAACACCGTTAACATTAGAGCAGCGATATACCAAAATGCGGTTTGTTCTGGCCAGTCTTGCAGCGCAGCAACCAGAGTGACTAATAGCGCAACAAAGCCTAAACCACCTAGCATACCTTCAACGGTTTTACCTGGGCTAACCCGTGGTAATAGTTTATGTTTACCAAAAGGCTTACCAACAATATAACCACCAATGTCTGCTGCCCAAACTAAGCCCAATAAGGCACAAATTAACCAAGCTCCGGTAAATTCCGATTCGGCATAACCGGTATGGCGAATATAGAGTACGGCTGCCCACGCTGGAACTAAGGTAAACCAGCCCATTAAGGCTTTAAGCCAGTCTCGTTTCGCCCATACCTTTTGGCTGCGCGGGAAAGTGAGTACTAACAAGGTTGCAATTAGCCACCAAGCCACGCCTACTAATAATAAACTATGCAAAAGTAGCTGCGTAGCTAGAGGCTGCGCTAATTGTGCTGGCAATAGTACATATAGCAGCAAGAATATGGCCGCCGTTAAGCAGACATACATTGCCCGCATACTTTTATTGGCTAAACCACAAAAGCCACTCCACTCCCATGCAGCTAATAAAAACGCTGCAGAAATAAACACAACAAACCCTGGCAATGGCAAATAAAACACAGCCAGTAACGCCAAAGGCGCTAGTAATAATGCGGTAATTACCCGTTGTTTAAACAATATCGTTATCCTTTGCTACTTTCTGCTAATTGCCTAATTTGCTCACCAGTACAGCCAAAACGGCGTTCACGATTAACAAAAGTAGCAATTGCTTCTGAAAATACTTGCTGATTAAAGTCAGGCCACAGTGTTTCAGTAAACCATAACTCAGCATAAGCGGCTTGCCATAGTAAAAAGTTACTAATTCTAACATCACCGCCAGTACGAATAAGTAAATCTAATTCTGGTTGCTCATACATTTGCGTCTGTTGGCCAAATAAGGCTTCTGTTATATCGGCACTGGCTAAACTACCTTGTTCAACTTGTTGTGCCAAGGCTTTTGCTGCATTAACAATATCCCAGCGTCCGCCATAATTTGCGGCAATATTTAGGGTCATAGCGGTATTATTTGCCGTTAATTGCTCAGCTTTGGTAATACTTGCCTTTAATTTATCGGTAAATGCGCTTAAATCACCCACTATTTTTAACCGCACATTATGCTTGTGCAGGGTTTTCACTTCGCTTTTTAATACCATTAAAAACAATTGCATTAAACTGCTAACTTCATCTTCAGGCCGACGCCAATTTTCACTACTAAAAGCAAATAAAGTTAACGATTTAATACCTAGCTCACGACAAAAACTGACACTACGCCGAACTGACTCAACACCTTTCTTATGCCCCCAGACTCTTGGTTTACCTTGCCGTTGAGCCCAGCGTCCATTGCCATCCATAATGATAGCCACATGTTGTGGTAAGTTTTGTGGGTTGAGCTGCTCAGCTGCAGTCATAATGTGAGACCTATCCCTGTTATTGCCTTATATCAGTCAGACATTTGATGTTAAACATATAAAAAAGCGTTGCGTCACTTAGCGTCGCAACGCTTTTTGTTGTAGCAGCAGACTTAATTATACTTCCATTAAATCTTTTTCTTTGTCTGCTAACACTTCATCAACTTTCTTGATAAAGATATCAGTAATTTTTTGAATTTCATCTGCTGCGCGACGTTCGTCATCTTCACTGATGTCTTTATCTTTTAATAACGCTTTTAAATCATTATTAGCATCACGGCGAATATTACGCACCGCAACACGACCATTCTCTGCTTCAGCGCGAACTAATTTCACTAAGTCCTTGCGGCGTTCTTCTGTTAACGAAGGTAATGGTACGCGAATAGTAGTACCAGCAGACATTGGATTTAAACCAAGATCTGACGCCATAATGGCTTTTTCTACCGCAGCCGTTAGGCTTTTTTCAAACACGGTAATGGCTAAGGTACGGGCGTCTTCAATAGACACATTACCCACTTGGCGCAAGGGCGTGTCCGTACCGTAATATGGCACCATAATGCCATCTAATAAACTTGGATGGGCGCGGCCGGTTCGTACTTTAGTTAACTGTGATTTAAGTGCATCAACACTTTTATCCATACGAACTTTAATATCTTTAATAATGTCGTTAATCACGATCTTTATCCTTTTCTATCCAATGCACTTAGGCATAAGGCTACTAGTTTACTGTAAATTTTCCGCGTGGTCGATCACTGTCCCTTCTGGATCACCCATTACTACCCGTTTTAGTGCGCCAGGCTTGTTCATATTAAACACGCGAATTTTTAAATTATGATCTCTAGCTAAGGTAAATGCTGCTAAATCCATTACTTTTAATTCTTTTTCCAATACTTCACTATAACTAAGCTTAGAGTATAACGTGGCTGCAGGATCTTTTACCGGATCGGCTGAATAAACACCATCCACCTTAGTGCCTTTTAATACTGCATCGGCGCCAATTTCAATACCGCGCAAACAAGCAGCAGAATCGGTAGTAAAAAACGGATTACCGGTACCAGCGGCAAAAATGACAATACGGCCTGACTTTAATAAACTGATTGCTTCAGCCCAGCTGTAATTATCGCAAACACCATTCAGGGGAATGGCACTCATTAATCGGGCATTAACATAGGCACGGTGTAATGCATCGCGCATGGCTAAGCCATTCATCACGGTTGCTAACATGCCCATATGATCGCCCACTACGCGGTTCATACCCGCTTTGGCTAAGCCTTCACCACGAAATATATTACCACCACCGATAACAATGCCTACTTGCACACCAAGTTCGACTAATTCTTTAATTTCTTGCGCCATACGATCCAGTACTTTGGGGTCGATACCAAAGCCTTCATCGCCCATTAGCGCTTCGCCACTAAGTTTTAATAAAATCCTACGGTATCTTGGTTTGGGATTTGTGCTCATGACAACCTCATAGTGCAGAGTGAATTTGCTAAATTATAGATAAAAAAAACCGCGGCTTAGGTAAAAACCTGAAGTCGCGGTTATTCTAGCGGGTTTTGCCATTAGGCAGAAGTGATAATTACTTCTTAGCAGCCGCAATCTGTGCAGCAACTTCTGCTGCAAAGTCTTCTTCTTTCTTTTCGATACCTTCGCCAACTTCTAAGCGAGTGAAAGAAACAGCTTTAGCATCGTGTTGTTTTAAGAAGTCACCAACTGATACAGATGGGTCTTTAACAAACGGCTGACCGGTTAAGCTTACTTCACCCGTAAACTTACTCATGCGGCCTGCAACCATTTTTTCTGCAATTTCTTTAGGCTTGCCTGAATTAACTGCGATATCTAATTGAATTTCGTGTTCACGTTGAACAACATCAGCAGGAACGTCTTCTGGCGTTAAGAAGCCTGGGTTGTTAGCAGCAATATGCATTGCTACGTCTTTAGCCACTTCTTCATTACCGCCGTCTAATACGGTTAACACACCGATACGACCAGAGTGTACGTATTGACCGATCATTGCGCCTTCAACTACAGCTGCGCGACGTACATTGATGTTTTCACCAATTTTAGCCACTAATGCTGCACGAGTATCTTCTACTGAAGTACCGTTTAAGTCAGCTGCTAAAATAGCTTCAGCAGTGAATAAGTTATTTGCGTGAGCTAAGTCAGCAACAGAATTAGCAAAACTTAAAAAGTTTTCATCGCGAGCAACAAAGTCTGTTTCGCAGTTAAATTCAATTGCTAAACCAACACCATTGCCTACGCGAGTAATGATTGCGCCTTCTGCAGCAATACGACCAGCTTTCTTGGCAGCTTTAGCCAAACCGCTTTTACGCATCGCATCAATTGCGGTTTCAACATCACCACCGGTTTCTTCCAGTGCTTTTTTACAATCCATCATGCCAGCGCCTGTGCGCTCGCGAAGTTCTTTTACTAAAGCGGCAGTTACAGCCATGAGAGCTCCCTCGTATTAATTCTGGTTGAACAAACAGGGGCCAAAAAGCCCCTGTCGCAATTTTGCTCTGTATTAGCGCTGATTTTAAGCAACGCTAAATGACAGAAAAATTACTCGGCTTCAACGAAAGCTTCGGCTTCAGCCTGTACTTCGATATTCTTTTCACGACCATCAGTGATAGCCTGACCAGCAGCAGCCAAGTATAACTGGATAGCGCGGATAGCGTCATCGTTACCTGGAACTACATAATCAACACCAACTGGATCAGAGTTAGTATCAACGATTGAAACAACTGGAATACCTAAGTTGTTCGCTTCTTTGATAGCAATATGCTCGTGGTCAGCATCAATTACGAATAGAACGTCTGGTAAACCGCCCATATTCTTGATTCCGCCTAAGCTTTTTTCTAACTTGTCCATTTCACGTGTACGATCTAAAGCTTCTTTTTTAGTTAGCTTGTCAAAAGTACCGTCTTGGCTTTGTGATTCAAGGTCTTTTAAACGCTTGATTGACTGACGCACTGTTTTCCAGTTTGTAAGCATGCCACCTAACCAACGGTGATTTACATAGAACTGATCAACTTTAGTTGCGGCTTCTTTTACTGCTTCAGATGCTGCACGCTTAGTACCAACGAATAAAATTTTACCTTTTTTCGCTGCTACTTGTTGAATAAATGCCAATGCATCGTTCATCATTGGAACAGTTTTTTCCAAGTTGATGATATGCACCTTGTTACGCGCACCAAAAATGAATGGCTTCATTTTTGGATTCCAATAACGAGTTTGGTGACCGAAGTGAACGCCCGCTTGGAGCATGTCGCGCATAGAAACTTTTGCCATGATTTTATTTTCCTGTATTTAGGGGTTAAGCCTCCATACATCCCATGTCCCGACTCTGTTTAGGCTTTGGTTAAGCGCTAAGCAAAGCACCCCGGTACATGTGCCGATGTATGTGTGTTTTGTTTAAGTTTTGTTTAACTTCCGCCAATTGCTAGTGATTATGTGCGATGTCAGCAGCAATAATGCTAATATAGCACAGAATGCAATTTGCTAATTGGCGGCGCGCTTTATACCATAGGCGTCATGCAAACACAATAAAATGTGTATTTTTACAGCAAATTGTTAGTAACTAAAACCTGACGCTATCAAAGAGAGACTATGCATGACAGCAATCATAAAAACTGCGGATGAAATTGAAAAAATGCGTGTGGCCGGGCGCTTAGCGGCCGAAGTATTAGAGATGATAAAACCGCATGTTAAAGCTGGCGTGACCACGGATGAGTTAAATACGCTTTGCCACGACTACATTGTCAATGAACAACAGGCCATTCCTGCCCCACTGAATTATCATGGCTTTCCAAAATCGGTTTGTACCTCAGTCAACCATGTTATTTGTCATGGCATTCCGAATGATAAAAAATTAAAAGACGGCGATATTATTAATATTGATGTCACGGTAATTAAAGACGGTTATCACGGTGATACCTCTGAAATGTTTGTGATCGGTAAGCCGAGCATTATGGCTGAGCGCTTAATTCGCGTTACCCAAGAATGCCTATATTTAGCGTTGAAAAAAGTTAAAAATGGCGTTCGCCTAGGCGATATCGGCAATATTATTCAACAGCACGCCGAGCAGCATAGCTATTCAGTAGTGCGCGAATATTGTGGCCACGGCATTGGTGCTGTGTTTCATGAAGAGCCACAAGTGTTGCATTACGGTCGTCCAGGTACCGGTGAAGTATTACATACCGGCATGTGCCTTACTATTGAACCGATGATTAACGCCGGTGCCAGACAAAGCAAAATGCTTAAAGACGGTTGGACAGTGGTGACCAAAGATCGCAGTTTATCGGCTCAATTTGAGCACACCATTTTAATTACTGATACCGGCTGTGAAATTTTAACTCTGCGCAGCAATGAAGATTTAGAGCGTATTCTTACTGCAGAATAACTATTGTTATTGTTATAACTAATGATGTTATACCTGAGGGCTCAGCATTAAACTGAAATCCCTCAGGAGTAGTAACTTGTTAGCCTAAAACCCAAAGCTTTATTGCCAATAAGTTAACGTAACAGGCACAGTTTCATCCCCTGTTAGGGTTAACTCTAATGACACAACTCCTCCACTATCTGCGATATTAACAAGTGTTTCGCAGTCAACATTTTCAGCACATTTAAATTCATAAGGATAAAAATAAAATTTTCCAGATTCATCCTTACCTATTGGCCCACCACTTAATTCAACTTGAGGATATTGATAGACAGTTCCTATCTCATCCTGATTTGAGCTGATAATTTTCACCAACTCATAAATGTAACCACTTTGTCCGCCCTCTGTAGTTGGATAGCGCCGAATATCTAAATTATACTTTGTGCCAAAACTGTGTGAAAAACCAGTAATAAGGTTTGCACGTGTATCTGGCCCTCCCTGCCCTGTAGCTAAAGCATTTAATGGCAATGTATGCATTATTTCCGGATTAAAGTACTCAGGTTTAGCTTCAACCAACACTTGGTAATATTGAATATCCAAGTCATCACTATCTGATGAACTATCACACCCAGTTAAAGATAATATTAGTATAAATAAGCACACAATCGTCCTGAACGCACTTTTGATCATTAATTACTCCATTAATTTAAATTAAGAAAAAATGTATATTAAAAGTGAAATATATATATATTAAATAAAAATACAAGCTTAATTAAATTCAAACTTTTTTTATGTTAATCATTAAAATGATTAACAAACTATTGTTTAGATTCTTTGATACTCTGCGAGAAATTTATTTTGTAATTTGTAATTTTAGATATTATCGATTTACCTACCTAATTAAACAAATACTGAAATGCTCCGGCCTTGGCACCATTTGCGAATTAACCACCTTGCAAAGAGGCTATTACCCCCACCGACTATCGCATGAACCCCTATTTGGCCCGCTACCTGCCCTACAGTCAGATAGTTCCCACCAAAATAAATATTCCCGAAACCTGATTGGTCCTGATAGTGCGAACCAATTGATTTAATAGCGAAATTTGAAGCGTACTGCGTTGCACCTGCTCGCATTGCAGCACGGAAATTCCCAGTTCCAAAATATACGCTGTCAAAAGTTGAATGTGCGCCTGCGAGCATACCGAAACCAGGAATAAAACTAAGGCCTATCTGGTGCGCCATATTCAGGTACTGGTTGCGCGAAAATACATTTTTGTGTGAATAATAACGACCATCTAATCTACTTAATGACTTATAAGCGCTTTTAAAGAAATTATACCCACTCGGGTCGGTATAACTCATCGGGTTATTTAGCACATAGCTATAACGGCTGTAGTTCTGCAGGTTACCTGGTGCCTGAATAAACGGGTCGGCTTGCATAAAACGGCCTAAGTGCGGGTTGTAGGTGCGCCCGCCCATGTGAATAACCTCAAAGTCATTCACCATATTGTGGCCGGTGTAGCCTTTGCTGGTGCCGGGGTTGCTGTAAGTCGTGAATAAGCTATTGCTGCTTACGCTATACTGCTTACCCCAAGGGTCGTAGCTAAACTGCTGTAATAGGGTTTTGTGCCCCTCCCCGGCATAACTGCTGCTGCGATACAACCTACATTTGTGATAACTGGCAGCATTGTTGCCAAACTCCCAGCAAGCTGTACCCTATGGGTCGTAGCGGCGTATTAAACGACCTACGTTGTCGTAAGTCATGGCTATAACCTGTGCCTTAGTATCAGTTTGTATTAATAGACAAAGCATGACAAAATCCAGAACGCGTAACATTACACTCCTTCGCTAACCGCGATGAGGTGGGAACGGTTACTGGATCTGCCCTGAACGGTTCCGTTTGCTTGGCTGAGGTTGCTCCCAAAATGAATCAAAACCAAGTTAGAATGATTTAAAATCAATTTCTCTTACCCCCTTTTGATTATTTATAGAACCATTTATTTAAAAGTCAGGATTATGCTTTTTAATATTATCAGGCGAAAATAACTGCTCGCAGCAATATTTAAACTCACCTTTTTCTTTATTGAAAAGTAATTCCTTAACATCAAGCTCATAGTTTTCAAATATTTCTTCCAACTTTAAATCCCAAATTGGCTCTTGCATTGGTGCAGTTACATAAACCAATTCATTTCGCAGGAAGCCGCAAGCCCAATGCTGCTTGTATCCTTTGTCACGCTCTCCAAAGGTGCCAACCGATCCTTCAGTAAATGCTACTACGCTACCTTTTTTAAAGATTTCTACATAAGCGGTATCAATATTTTGAGAAATCGTCTCAGACGTTCTGCTTTCAATGAAATTTTTACACTCATTGACATACCTCATACCAACTATAGAGCTATTAGCTGAAGTTGCATTTAAAGAGCACGAAGAGACTAAAAATAAAAACACATTCGCTATTACGAAACTTTTAAAAATCATTGCACTATCCTACCTGTAGTTCCAAACCTACCAATATTTGGGCAGCTTCTGGGTTCACATACAGCAATTCCCACAGAACCGCTACTTAACTGAACTCCCATATATAAAGGGTTGCCACTCTTTTGAACCCATAGCGCATCATTTCCCCCTCCCGCAGTAGCAAAGCTATTGGAAAAGTACATGCCACCACTCGGGTGAGTATGATAACCAATCCAACTAGTAGGAACACTTACGGAGATTCCATCACCTATAATTGGCATTGTGTAATGATACTTCCCTCCATCTTGATATATATTGCCCCCAACTTCTAGACCATACTTTTTAGAAAGTGGGGCTGTAGCATTTAAGACTTCTTTAGCAGCGGCATCCACTGTATCAAAAGAGTGTTTTTTGCTCAGAGTGCCGTTTGCAGCAAGTTTATCAAGTTCACTTTGTAGCGCTTTTCTATTTTCTACAATCGTATTTTCATCATCACCAGAGCCAGCGGTATGTCCAACACTTGCTTTAGTCTCTCCCCAGTCAGCTCTCAATGCAGAAGCAAACGCAGCGGTAAATGCTCCATTAGCAAACTTACTACCCGTAAGCTTGGAAATCGTTCCTCCTATCACGGCAGATACAATTACTTGACTCGGAGCATTTGAATTATATTGCCCGCCAGCAGCACTACCTAACCCAGCCGACCAGAAACCATGTCCAAATTTCCCACCTTGCAAGTCAGAAGAAATCCCTCCAACCGCTCCTGTTGCCGCAAATTTTCCTACGTCATTCCACCCTGAGGCCCCTATTGCCCCAAACGCGGCCCCTGAAATCGCTCCAACTAAAGCCCCCTTCAAAGATCCAGTCGCGACAAAACCACCTGCGGCTCCAGCTATAGCTCCGGTAACAGCTCCTGCTGCTGCACCAGAAAACCCCCAAGCAGCAGCCCATCCACTAGCAGCGCCAGCCGTAAAATAAGTAACCGCAATTGCCGCAATAACTCTCCAGTACTGCTTAACAAAGTTACCTAATTTCTTAAAGAAATACCCACTCGGGTCGGTATAGCTCATGGGGTTATTCAGCACATAGCTATAGCGATTATAGTTTTGTAAATTACCCGGTGCTTGAACAAACGGATCGGCTTGCATAAACCGGCCTAAGTGCGGGTTGTAAGTGCGGCCGTTCATATGAATAACCTCAAAGTCATTCACCATATTGTGGCCGGTATAGCCTTTGCTGGTGCCGGGGTTGCTGTACGTGGTAAACAAGCTATTGGTGCTTACGCTGTACTGCTTACCCCATGGGTCGTAGATAAATTGCTGTAATACTGTAACAGTACCATTAGAATACGTACGTTGCGCACTAAACAAGGCAGAAAACCACCCTTGACAATAAGGCACAAAATTCAAGGCTACACCAACTACAGTCGCCACGCCGTTACTGTTCATAGCTCGGCCGAAAGCCCAACCTGCGGCAGCGCCGCCTAGCACTCCACCAATACCGAAGCCCGCAGACTGGGCGCCACTTCTGCCTAACGCTTTGTCCGCCATTCATTTAAAGAAATACCCACTCGGTTTAAGCTTGATAGGCCCCCTGCCCTTGAGAGTTCTTAAAGTATTAGCTACCTTTCGAACCCTGACTTATCTTATCTATGTATTTAAGGAGATTATTGAATTTGAATCTCATTTGACTTGTCAAAGTAGTACCATTCTCCATGCAACGTATAATATCATTTTTCGAGACTTCGCTCTTGTCACTCAATTTATATATAAAACCTAAATATAAACTTCTAGCTTTCTCATATTTATTTTCTGATTCAAAAAAATTTGGTGTAGACATAGTTTCTAACGCAGTTATGCATTGATTTACTATTTTAAGCTCATCTATGTCGTTCAGAAATTCATTTATGCTTTCAAATCCCCCTAACATTTCGAACGGTTTTGAAAATACAAAACCAGTAAAATCATTGGCGTCTGAATTTTCAACTTTATGTTCCAATTCAATCATCTGAGAATTTAAATATCCAAAGATACACTGCACTTTACCTTGAGGCATAGTAAAAAAACCAAAACCCAGCCGTTCATTAACATTAATCAATTTTAAAAAAACTTTTCCACCCACAAAAGAATGAAGTTGATCATATCCATGGTTTTTTAAGATTTTTTTCGTCGTAGCTGTTAAATGCATATCAATTCCCCCTCAACATAACTCTAACCAAATCAGTATCTGTTGGGCCTATTCTACCGGAACTCAAAAAGCTGCCGTAAGGTGCAGTCATAATATTTGCCCCTTGAGACTGAATTATTCTGTCTAATCGAACTTGCTGAGCATTTAACCTAGCCATTCCAGACTTAACTTCAACAAAAGAAATTGTGCCGTTGGGATAAAGTACAGTTAAGTCGGGAAATCTTAGAGTTTGATCCACTAATAAAGTCACTTGCCCTATAATTACCTCCGCTCCATAAGTCTCTACAAAATATTCTGCGGCCAATATCTCAGAATACTTTCCCTTTACATAATTTATACGAATTTGGGCTGCAGCATCCTCCATATCTCTAATATAGTCTGGAGTTAAATCGTTCAATGCATCTTGCGCTTCTTTACCGAAAGGATAGTTGTCTCCAATCTGATTAAACAAATACTGAAACGCTGCCGTCTGGGCGCCATTGGCAAACTTACCTCCAGAAATTACCGAGGCAGTGCCACCTATAACTGCAGATACCACAGTACCATAAGCGACATCTCCCGCTCCCAGATCACCACCACCAGGCAACCAGGCACCACCAGCACCTTTCGTTACACCTGCACTAAAGAAACCATGGCCAAAATTGCCGCCTTGCAAACTTGCTGTTACTCCGCCCACTATCGCATGAGCCGCTATTTGGCCCGCTACCTGCCCTACAGTCAGATAGTTCCCACCAAAATAAATATTCCCGGAACCTGATTGGTCCTAATAGTGCGAACCAATTGATTTAATAGAGAAATTTGAAGCGTACTGCGTTGCACCTGCTCGCATTGCAGCACGGAAATTCCCAGTTCCAAAATATACGCTGTCAAAAGTTGAATGTGCGCCTGCGAGCATACCGAAACCAGGAATAAAACTAAGGCCTATCTGGTGCGCCATATTCAGGTACTGGTTGCGCGAAAATACATTTTTGTGTGAATAATAACGACCATCTAATCTACTTAATGACTTATAAGCGCTTTTAAAGAAATTATACCCACTCGGGTCGGTATAACTCATCGGGTTATTTAGCACATAGCTATAACGGTTGTAGTTCTGCAGGTTACCCGGTGCCTGAATAAACGGGTCGGCTTGCATAAAACGGCCTAAGTGCGGGTTGTAGGTGCGCCCGCCCATGTGAATAACCTCAAAGTCATTCACCATATTGTGGCCGGTGTAGCCTTTACTGGTGCCGGGGTTGCTGTAAGTAGTAAACAAGCTATTGGTGCTTACGCTGTACTGCTTACCCCAAGGATCGTAGATAAACTGCTGCAATACTGCGCCACTGCCATTAGTGATACTAATGGTCGAGCCCTGATTGTCTTTATGCAGGTACAGCTCGTCATGCACGCCGTTGCTGCGTTTGGTGATAACGGTGTTACCCACATTAAACTTATGCTCTACCACGCCAGATGGCAGCGTTACTCGCTCGTACAGGCCTTCGATATAAAACGCATCGGTAGCTTGGCCGCTTCTAACATCGGTGCGCCGGTAAAGCTGGCGGTCAGTGCCATAAGCAAAGTCTGTGTAATTCGCCCCTTGAGTTACTTTGGATGGTTTATCAAAGGCGGTGTAGACAAAACTGCGCTTGCTGTGGCACAACAATCAGTTTGTGGGGTGCTTTAAGATATATATTACCTAAGTCGTCGCTGAACACTTCATAACCAGCGGCGAGACTAGCAAAGCTCAAACAAAATAAAACGATTAACAAAGCACGACAAAATCCAGAACGCATAGCATTGCACTCCTTCGCTGACCGCGACGAGGTAGGTATAAGTTTGTTATTTAGAAGGAATAAGCTCGATTGAGCCAATTTCACATTGCTTACTAGCAGGATTAAATTCAAGATTCACTTGTGCATTTGCTGCAAAGGCTGTTAGTAGCAACGAATACATCGCATCAGCATTTTTGCTACTAGTCGGAAGCGCAATAAATTTGTCACTAATTAACTCACATGACAGAACTTTGCGGTCAACACTGTCATTCACCGAAATCATGATTTCATCTGAGCTGACTTTTAATGCTTCGGCAAAAGAAATAATCTCCCCTGAGCATACTGGGCCATCACAACCTGCCATTACGCTAAATGACATACCGGCTGTCAATAATGTTAAAAATAAAGTTTTTTTTCATACACCCTCGCTAACTTTAAGTAATCAATATTTCACACAAGATTAATAGCTGAGAATATATATATTGTAAATGAGGGCGGTGAAATATATTTTGAGTCGCTATTAATTTTTTGATTTTGTCCAGCAGCCAAGCATCCGCAATAGAATATTTACTTTTCATCAATAGCCGCACGAGATTGGATTGTATGAGAAAAATAAAAAAGATGTTAAAGTCATTCTAAATGAAATTGGCTCATTAGCAGCGAATAATCATACTCAATAACGCTAGGTATTATAAAACAGCGAGGTTAGCACAATGAATCAGGCAGTCACTTTTAATAAACCGCTGCCCGAGCATTATAGTTTAAGCGGCTATAAGAAGCATTTTACTGACTTTCACGACTGGCTTGTTCGCAGCTTTTCTTCGCAACCGGTGACTAGCCTCGTTAAGGCTAAAGCCAGCTTTATTGACAGTGTGTTAGTGCAGCTGTGGCATAAGTTAGAGCTGCATAAAGGCAAGCAACTCAGCCTGATTGCCGTTGGCGGTTATGGCCGCGGCGAACTGCATCCTTGCTCGGACATTGATCTACTGATTTTAGCCCAAGGCGCCCTCACCGACAGTCAGCAAGAAGCCATTAGCCAGTTTATTGCCCTGTTATGGGATTTGCGCTTAGAGGTCGGCCACAGCGTACGAACCTTGGATGAAACGCTCAATTTAGGTAAAGACGACATTACCATCGCCACTAACCTACTTGAGATGCGCTTACTCACCGGTAATGCTTCGTTATTTGAACAGCTGCAACAAGATGTGTATGCCGATGATTTTTGGACTAGCCAAGATTTTTTTCAAGCTAAGCGCCATGAGCAACAACAACGCCATGCCCAATACCATGGCACTGCCTATAACTTAGAGCCTAACTTAAAAGCTAACCCCGGCGGTTTGCGCGATATTCAAACCATTGGCTGGGTGGCTAAGCGCCACTTTCAAACCCGCACTATGCGCGAGCTAGTGGCTTATCACTATCTAACTGAAGATGAATATCAAGAGTTAATGGAGTGCGAGGCCTATTTATGGCAAATGCGCTTTGCCCTGCATGTAGAAGCTGGCCGCAACGAGAACCGGATTTTATTTGATTACCAACCCGCTGTAGCGCAGCGTCTTGGCTTTGGTGCTGATGGCAAAGCCTCGGTAGAGCGGATGATGAAGCGGTTTTTTCGCACCGTGCAGCGGGTTAGCGAACTGAACGAAATGTTACTGCAGCATTTTGATGGCAGTATCTTAAACCCCGACGCTAAAGTAAAAGTACAGCCATTAGATGATTACTTTGAGCTGCAAGGGCATTTAATTGCCGCACGCGATAATGCTATTTTTGCCCGTCGAGATAATTTACTGCGCTTATTTTGGCATATTGCCAATAATTCTAATATTACCGGCATACACTCCGCTACCATGCGCTTAATCCGTCAAGTTAGACGTCGCTTAATGGGCGACTTGCAAGATTATGAAGGCTGCCGGCAGTTATTTTTATCCATAGTGCGCCATCCGCGCGGCATGGACAATGCCATTACCTTAATGCATCGTTATGGCGTATTGGCCGCTTATTTACCGCAATGGCGCAATATTGTTGGCCAAATGCAATTTGATTTATTTCATGCTTATACTGTGGATGAACACACCCACCGCTTATTAAAAAATCTGTATAAATATACCCTGACCGAGCATGAAAATGAATTTCCGCTCTGTAGCGACATTGTGCGCCGGATGGAAAAACCTGAATTATTATATTTAGCCGGCATATTTCACGATATTGCTAAAGGCCGTGGCGGTGACCATTCTGAACTGGGCGCTATGGATGCGCGAGAATTTGCCAAGCTACACCAGCTAAGCGATTTTGATAGTAAATTAATTGTCTGGTTAGTTGAAAATCACTTATTAATGTCCATTACCGCCCAGCGTCGTGATATATATGATCCAGCAGTGGTCACTGAATTTGCCGAAAAAATTCGTGATGAAACGCGTTTAAATTATTTATACTGCTTTACCTTAGCCGACATTCGCGCCACCAATGATAATTTATGGAATGATTGGAAAAACTCATTATTACGTGAGCTGTTTCTCGCGACCCAAAAAGCGTTTCGCCGCGGCTTAGAAAAGCCGATGGATTTACGTGATTTAATTCGTGAAAATCAAGCCGGTGCTATGCCAATGCTGTTAAAACAAAAATTTAACGAAGCTGAGGTATTACAGCTATGGGCCAGAATAAAAGCCGACTATTTTGCTCGTTATAGTCCCAGCCAAATTGCTTGGCATTGTGAACATATTTTACGCCATAAAAACCCACAGCAACCGTTAGTAATACTAAGTAAAACGCCTATTCGCGGCGGTAGTCATGTTTTTATTTATACTAAAGATCAGCCAAAACTGTTTGCTCGCATGGTCGCAGCGTTAGACAGTAAAAAAGTTAATATTTTTGATGCCCAAATTATGACCAACAAAGATGGCTTTGCTATGGATACCTTTGTTATTTTAGAGCAAAACGGCAAGCCGGTGAATTCGCCATCGCGCCAGCAAAGTATTAAGCGGGCACTAGAGTTATATATTCAAGACAAACCTGATTTATCGCGGCAAAAAAATCGTTTATCACGAAGAATGCAACAATTTAATGTGCCGCCAAAAGTGGCATTTATGCCCGGCAACACTAGCAAGCGCACTATGATGGAATTAGCGGCATTAGATACCCCAGGCTTACTGGCCAATATTGGTGAAGTATTTCAGCGCTGCAATATTAATATTCATGCTGCAAAAATTACCACTATAGGTGAGCGCGCTGAAGACTTTTTTATGCTATCTAATAGTGACGAACAGGCGCTTAGTTTCGAGCAGCAACAAGCGTTAAAATCAGCATTAATCGAACAACTTTCCCAGCAATCAGAAGGCTTTTAAACCACCATGTTAGAATTAAAAAAATTAATTGAACAGGCGTTTGAACAACGTGCCGATATCACGCCACATACGGTTACTGCGGAAGTAAAACAGGCCGTAACTAACGTCATTAAACTGCTAGATAACGGTAGTTTGCGCGTAGCGGAAAAAATTACTGGCGAATGGGTGGTGCATCAGTGGTTAAAAAAAGCCGTGCTGTTATCTTTTCGCATTAATGACAATACCGTTATGGACGGTGCTGAAAACCGTTTCTATGACAAAGTGCCGATGAAGTATGCCAACTATAGTGCCGAGCAGTTTCGCCAAGATGCGGTGCGTGTAGTACCACCTGCTGCCGTGCGCCAAGGCAGCTTTATTGGTAAAAACGTGGTGCTAATGCCGTCTTATGTCAATATTGGCGCTTATGTTGATGAAGGCACTATGGTCGATACTTGGGCAACGGTTGGCAGCTGTGCGCAAATTGGTAAGAATGTGCACCTATCTGGCGGCGTGGGTATCGGTGGTGTTTTAGAGCCACTTCAAGCTAACCCTACCATTATTGAAGACGATTGCTTTATTGGTGCTCGTTCAGAAGTAGTTGAAGGCGTTATTGTTGAGCAAGGCGCGGTACTGTCGATGGGGGTTTATATTAGCCAAAGTACCCGAATTTATGATCGAGAAACCGGTACTATTAGTTATGGCCGAGTGCCTGCAGGTGCAGTGGTAGTGCCGGGCAGTATTCCAAGCAAAGATGGTAGCCACAGCTTATATGCCGCTATTATTGTTAAACGGGTTGATGCCCAAACTCGCGCTAAAGTAGGTGTTAACGCTTTATTGCGCGCTATTGAGCAAGAGTAATAGGCAAAGCAAACGGGCGAGTTAACCTAAGCATTACGCTTTTAACCGCCCGCAGAGACTAATAAGTTAAATCCCCCAACTCTAGCCCTAGCTATAAATGGTTAGCTAATAAACAGCATAACAATAAATAAAATTATACCCGCACCGCCCATTACACCGTACTCAAGTCGCTTTTCAAAGCGTTTCTCTGTGTCGGCTTGTGCAGGTACAAGTGCAGCTGAAACACAAAACGTCAGCCCCATTACTAACAACAGTACAGTTACGCCAAATACTAGCGCACTAACTAACATGGCCATATCTCACCCTTTTCTCTAAAATATTACTGAGCAATATCACATGCTTCAGCATAATTAAACAGCGGCTATTCTAGCATAAAACTTTGACCTAAACGCCAGTGCTAACAGCAAACAAATGCAATTTATGCCGGCCAATTATATTCTGTTACCAAAAATAGGCTAACGATCACAGTTTTTTCTAGCCCAGATCTTTATACTACGCTTTATACTTAACTTGTTATCAAAGCCAATATTAATACTTTTACGGCAATGTGAGGCGCTAATGTACTACTTTTTCCGTGGCCTAAGCTTAATCCATACTAAAGGATTAAAACGTTTTGTATTGGTGCCATTATCTATTAATTTAGTCTTATTCTCATTGGCGTTTTATGTGCTGTTACAACAACTAAATGGCTTTATTAGTGCGGTGCAACAATACTTACCTAGTTGGCTAAGTTGGTTAGAATATTTACTAATTCCATTAGGCGTGATGTCGCTAGTGATTGGCTTAGCGTTTAGTTTTACCTTAGTTGCAAATTGGATAGCCGCCCCTTTTAATGGCTTATTAAGTGAAAAAGTTGAAGCCTATTTAACCGGTCAACCGATTGGCAACATGGATACTGCGGCCTTTATTAAAGATATCCCGCGCTTATTAAGCCGGGAATGGCAAAAGCTAATTTATGCCATACCGCGGGCAATTATATTTTTGATCCTGTTTTTTATATTACCTGTAGGTGGACAAATTTTATGGTTTTTATTTACCAGTTGGTTGTTAGCTATTCAGTATTGTGACTACCCTTTTGATAACCATAAAATTCCCTTTCATACTATGCGCAATCAGTTAAGACAACGCTGGCCAGATAGCTTTAGTTTTGGTATTACCGTTGCTATAGGCTGTATGATCCCGCTATTTAATTTGTTTGTTATGCCAATAGCGATTTGTGGGGCAACGGCAATGTGGGTGGATAAATTTGCACTGCAAAATGACCCGGCAGAGCAACTACCGGGCCAATCACATTATCGAAAATTAGATAAGTATTGCTAAGAAAAGTTAATGGCTAAAATGCTCGGTTAACCAAGGTAGCGCTAAAAGCTCTGGCTCTAAGGTTTCAATTGCATCAATACGCAACATAGGGGCTATTTCTGTCCCTTGCAGCTCTGCCAGTAACTCATTAAATTGCTCGCCGGCACCACAAAAATTATCATAACTGCTATCGCCTAAGGCAATCACGGCGTAGCGCTTATTGGTTAATAGTGGAAACTGATCTTTAAGCTGTAAATAAAATGGAAACACATTATCTGGAATATCGCCTTCTCCTGTGGTAGAGCTAATCACTAACCAAATATCGGCTGCGAAAGCTAATACTGCATCTAAGCTGGCATCTTCAAATAACTGGCAATCATAATTAAGCTCACCCAAGGTGCTGATTGCTTGTTCTGCTACATACTGCGCACCACCATAAACAGTGCCGACTATTACTGCGATTTTTGCCATTTGGCCTCCATAAAATTCTGTTTAAAAACATTGTCTACAAAACATTAACTAAAATGCTCGGTAAACTGCTGCTGATAATATTGCTCCGCTATCGGCCAACCAAACTGCTGAAATAAGGGTTCAAGCTCGTTAAGACCGGCACTAAACAGCAAAGTTTCACCACTGACTGGATGCGGTATCTGTAACTGTTTAGCGATTAACATTAGCCTTCGACAATTAAAGTGCTGCAAAAACAACTTATTATGCTTGCCATCACCGTGACTGGTATCACCTACTATTGGATGGCGCAAATGGGCTAAATGCCGACGCAGCTGATGCTTACGCCCTGTTAAGGGTTGTAGCGCCAGCAACGAATAGCGCGCCGCAGGATACCGGCTTACGGGTATGGCTAATTCAATTTGTTGTAGGGGCTGATAGCGCGTAATGGCTTGTTGTGGTGCTTTGTCATCACGGCTAAATTTATCGGCAATTTTGTCTTGTTGCTCTTTTAACGCATAATCTAACTCGCCACCTTCGGGCATATAACCGCGCACTACGGCTAAATAATATTTACGCCATAACTGCTGCTGTTGTTGCTCTGATAATATCCGCGCAATGTCGCTTGATAACCCAAACACTAACACACCTGATGTTGGTCGGTCTAAGCGATGTACCGGAAAGACATGCTGGCCAATTTGATCGCGCAAGGTTTGCATAGCAAACACGGTTTCGTGTTTATCTAAAAAGGAGCGATGCACTAACATGCCACTAGGCTTATCTATCACCACTAAATACTCATCTTGATACAAGATGGTTAATGGCGTTTTTATGTCATTCGACTCGCTGCTTGGTGTTAGCTCAGCGTCATTCATGCCACACCAGATAAACTGTTGTCGATACGCTTAATAATACTTAATAAAGGTTGCGCAGTAGCCCCTTGGCTTTTAAATGCTTCTTCAGCCATTGGGTGGACACTGACCTTATTAGGTAAGGCCGCTTGGGCAGCGATTAAGGCTTGCATACGCGGGATAAAAATATATTGCAGCCAATTTTCTAGTGGCATAGTGTCGCAACAAAAAGGTGTCGTGCTATTCATGGCCGTAGCATCTGGCGGTGATGCACTCCATAAATTAATAAGTTTCAATTCGATTTCTAGCTCTGCTAATAACAATTCAATCTGACTATTCATAACGGCCTATTTATATCGCCCTGATGGTTTAGCGCTAGTTTAGCATAAGCCGCCGCCATCGCTAGACTTGTAAAAGCAACAAAACAACAGCATGATCAAGACTTAATTGCAGGAGAAAGCAATGGGTCCAGTAATATTATTGTTGGTGTTAACCGGTATTTGTTATGGTTTTTGGCTACAGCGTAAGCAAGATGAACGAGCTAATTTATTAGCTAAACAGTTATGTCAGCAGCAAGAGCTGCAGTTATTAGATTGCGCCCGTAATGGCCATAGCATTCGTAAGCACAATGGCAGCATTCGCTGGCTTACCAGTTATCAAGTTGATTTTAGTGGTGATGGTGAAAGCCGTTACCAAGCAGAATTAATTTTATCTGGCATGCGTTTAGCAGCGTTTGAATTACCGGCTTATCGGGTATAGATAATAGTGTTGAGTGCTGAGTGCTGAGTGTTTAGTGTTGAGTGTTGAGTGTTTAGTGTGGGCTAACTAAGATGAATTATTGAGGAACGGTTTTACCCTAAACTAACCATTGCAGCCCCGGATGGGCGGAAAGTGGGTAAACCGATCCGTATGTACACTTGAGTGTTTAGTGTTAAATTTTAAGTGCTTAGCGCAGGTTGTTTTGGTCTAAACATTAAATATCCACTTACATTATCAAAGCTGAGTTCTTCAACATTTTGGTAATGATTATCGGTAAAGAGTGATTTATATTTATCCAAGGTAACAAAAACGCCTACGCCAGCTGAGTCGGGGCTTTTATCCACGATTGAATTAACGGCATGTAATAAATAATGGCCTAAGCCTAATGCTTGATGCTTAGGTGACACGGCTAAAAATGCCAACATATGGTATTGCTCTACCGGCATAGCGGAATGAATGGTTTGTTCTTTTTCTAATAATTGCTTGGTAGAAACATAACCTGCGGTAAGTAACATTTTAAGTCGCCAATGCCACAAGCGCTCACCATTATCTGTATTAGGCTCTGTAAGGCAAGCAACACCCAATAATTGCTGCTGATTAAATAAACCTATCATTGGCTGCTGGGCGTGCCAAAAAGTAGTTAATTCTTCACGAATGGCGGCACGCAAACGTAGTTCATAATCCGACTCATGCGCCCGAAAAATTTTCATAAACAACGGATCATCATAATAAGATAAATACAACAAAGAGCCGGCAGATTTTACATCTTCAGCACTTAACATAGCAGCACTTAACATAGCAGCACTTATATTATCTAGCGTTAGCGGGTTTACATCCGAGGTCATAACCGTCCTTGATTGGCAACTTTAAGTGTATTGACCTTAGCAGTAAGCTTAAATATTGCCAAGTTAAGCTAAGATAAATAAAACTCTACTATGCTTATACTTTGCGTAAACTATGCTCAAACTTTGTTTAAAGTTATGGCAATTGTTTGGTCATTATTCTGGAGTGTTAACATGCAAACCGAAATCCACCGTATGAGCAGCTTATTTGCACAATTAGGTTTAGATTCTGAGCCTGAAGCAATAGAAGATTTTATCGCCAATCATAAGTTAGCGGCTGATGTTGCCATTCAAGATGCGCCGTATTGGCAACCTAGCCAAGCAAAATTTTTACGTAACTCATTACAAGAAGACGCTGAGTGGTGTGAAATTATTGACGAACTTAGCATCCAACTGCGCTAAGCATTTCTATATTTAGATATAAGCAGTTAGATATAGTCGAGCCTAGTTGATGCAAGTTGCGCTTAATTGCTGCCGCTTAATTTACTAAATGACAGTCGCGCATGACATACACTGTTAGGTATAGCATGCGCAGCATAGTATTAAACTAATAATAATACTGAATTAATAATTGTACTGAACTAATAACTGCTACAAAAGTAGATAATGACGCCTAGCTTTATAGATATTGATACGCTTTATCGCCCCAGCCAACTAACTTATTTTGTTTGAAAATAACCGGCGTACATTCGTCTTTTGTTGTTTTACCGTCACTTTTTATATGATGAGTGCGATAAAATAACACCTGTACTGCGGTACCATTTTGATCAAACGACTCACTAAAATCAGGTGCGCCCATTAGGCTGCGAATAGTATCAATAGACATATCTAGTTCAAATTTATTAACTTGTTCTTGATTGTAACGCTGAGTTTTTTGCCAATTGCTTTTACTATCACTTTCACTTGCATCATCAAATTTATGCTTGCCACCAACAGCCACTACACACCCTGACAAGGTTACAGCTAAGGTTACTGCAACAAAAGTTTTTGCTAACATAATGATTATCCTGTTTTAATTATTAATTGTTCAGCCTTTAGGGCTTAATGTATGCCGCTTGTGTTCTTTAACAAGGTAACTTTACAAAGACAGCAAAGCCTATGCCAAATATTTATTAATTTAAAAACAATAACTTAAAAATTAAACGCTACTGTTATTTTACTAACAGTGGTAAATTTCACTACTTGTTAGTCAAACAGGCAATAACAATGACAGATTCGGTAACATTGCTGCAACAGGTTGCTGCACAGTTGCAGCAAGAAGGGAAAACACCCAGCTTAGCCTTATTTAGGGCGCGTTTAGCCGGGCAGATTAGCGCGCCTCAGCTTTTTAGTGCTTATCAGCATTGGCGGGCAAACCCAATTTTCGCTTCAGGTTCTGCGTTAAACAAAAAGCAAAACACCGCCCCTACTGAGCAAGCCAGTTCAGAGCTGGCTGATAATGATATTGTTACAAGTATTGCCACAAGATTAGCGCGTATAGAAGCTAAACTAGATCAGATCCTGACAAAATTGGAACAGCCGTAATGTATGTAGCTGAATTAGAGTTTAGCGTTATTGCTAATACTGATTTTAATCAAGCAGAAGTCGCCATTCGCAACTACATAGAAGCCTTAATTTTTAATGGCCAAGTGTTAGGTCGCGAGTTTCCTACCGCTTGGTTGCAAGAAAGCTTTAGCTGTCGGGTGGTGCTACCGCATCAGGATGCATTACAGCCTAAGCAACATAGTGCCAAAGCTACTGCCGCATTAAATCACTTAGGTGCAGCCGGATTAGCTTTTCCGCAACTAAATATAGTGGGCATGGATCTGATGTCTCAGCATACCGATCCTTGTTCTGCACCCGCTAGTTATATTGTGTATAGCCGATTTAGTGATACGTGCTCGCCCGTTCGTTGTGGTGAACATTTGGCTCCTATACCGCTGTATCAGTTAAGTAATACCGCCACAGATTTTGAAATGCTGATCCGCTGGCAACTGCAATATCAAGCTTTAGACGAAATACAAATGCAACAACACCGAGTGCTAAACAAAAGCGCTGAACGCAGTTTACAGCAATTACATAGCCAACTTAACCGCCAAGGTAGGCAATTAGCCAAGCAACTAGAGCTGGCTAATCAAGTTCCGGTTTACTACGCCCTTTATAGTGGCACTAGCCCTGACTGTGCTAACGAAGCTGACAAACGCTGTCCTAGTTGCCAGGGTAATTGGCGCCTTACTGAGCCGGTAGCAGAGCTGTTTGATTTTCAATGTCAGCGCTGTCGTTTAGTCAGTAATATTGCGTGGGATTGTCAAAGCCCCTCATAAGCGCAGGGCTGTATTTGGCTAATAAACTGGGCTAAATTTGCCGCCAGCTTTTCACTGACATCTTGGCCTACTCGCTCTAGATAAACTTCGCCAGTACTGTTTAATATGCTCAACATGATATCGTCATCTTCAGTGGTTGCAAAAAACACTGTTTCTGGCTGCTTTAAGCGCCGTTTCATTAAAATATGGCCAATAATATTTTGTTGCAGCCGATTTAGATCATCGGCATTCCATACCATTAATAAGGCTAACTTGCCCCGCTGATGCTCTGCGGCTAAACCTGCGCCATAATAATGTTGATAAAAAGTGATAATATCAGGATGCAAAGTTAGCTCTAGTGCTTGCTCAACGTTAGAAAAGTCTGCAGTTGGCTGCTGTAAAGCCGGTTGCCATTGCACGCTACCATCGACAATATCACCGACTTGGCACGGCGATGGACTCGCAGGATCAACCCAGGTGGTTAATGTGAGTTGTTGCTGTTGATGCCACAGCAGTGACTGTTGAATAAAATCTGAGTAAATGTGGCTTAAGGTCACACGATTTTCCGTCATGGTTTATGATAAACTTAAGCCATTGTAACCCTAACCTGTAAGTGATGACAAAAGCAGATATGAGTAATGATCCCTCAGAGATACTGGCCAGTTTAAGTTTAGGTAAAGCCACTGACTATATTGACCAATATGATGCCAGCTTATTGCAGGGTGTACCACGCAGTATGGGCCGCAAAGCAATAGGTTTAAACAGCACGGACTTACCTTTTGTTGGTCATGATACTTGGCATGGTTATGAATTGTCATGGCTTAATCATAAAGGCAAACCTCAGGTTGCCCTAGCCACTTTTACAGTCCCCTTTGACTCAGTTAACTTAATTGAGTCAAAGTCGTTTAAGCTGTATTTAAATAGTTTTAATCAAAGTCGATTTGCAGATTTAGGCCAAGTATATCAACACTTACAACGTGATTTATCGGCTTGTGCCGGTGCTGCAGTTGCGGTTAATTTGCATAATGTCAATGAAATTACCACGTTTCAACCGACTTGGATCCCTGGGCATTGCCTTGATGATCAAGACATTGCAATAGATCAATATCAGTATGATGCCAGCTTGCTGCATACCCAGAAAGATGCAGATATTGTTGCCGAAAAACTGCACTCTCATTTATTAAAATCAAATTGTTTAATTACCTCGCAACCCGATTGGGCCAGTATTTATATAGATTATCGCGGTGTACAAATTGATCACGAATCATTACTACGCTATTTAATTAGCTTTCGTAATCATAACGAATTCCATGAGCAATGCGTTGAGCGAATCTTTCTTGATATTTGGAGCCGTTGCCAGCCGCAGTATTTAGCCGTTTATGCCCGCTATACTCGTCGTGGCGGCTTAGATATTAATCCTTGGCGTTGTAGTGAACAACGTAGCCCACCTGCTATACGCTTAAGCAGGCAGTAATTATCGCTTTTATTCCGATAATCGATATACTCAATTTATTAGGCTAATGAATAGCTGGTTTAGGGAATCATTTTGCACAACGATCGCCAACAACTTGATAAGGCAATAAAAGCACGTAAGTTGTTAGAAGACACTTACGAAGCGCAATTTAAAATACTTGCCCAGTTTGTGTCACGTTTGTCTTTAGCCTGTAAAGGGGTTGATGTTGAACTGGATAATAGGCTAGCAAAGCTACGCAGCGAATTAAATCGCGGTACCGATTTAGAAAAATTAATCCCCTTTATAGAATCAACCAGTACCTGTTTACAGCAACTTGAATCTAAACATCAGCTTGAATTACAAAAAGCGCAACAAGGTATCGCTACAGCGGGTAAATATTTACAATTACAAAAAGGTTTACCCGATCAATTACGCCGTGATTTACGATCGTTATTAGTCAGCGTTGAACAACCTTCTGCTACGGTACATGCTTTTTTACCGCATTTAACCAAGCTATCTGAGTTGTATCAATCAGCATTACAAACTAAAGCCAGTATCGATCAAAACCAGACAAGCGATACTCGCTATACTGAGATTTGCCGAAAAATTAGTAACGAGTTAACCAATTTATTAAGTGAACTGGCTTTTGCCGAAGAGTCTGCCATTGAAATTGATGGCATTCGTAGCAGCTTATTAGGTGAGTTATCAATTGAAGCTTTATTACAAGCTTGCCTTAAAACCATTAATATCATTATTCAGAGCATTAATAATGAACGACAATTGTCAGAGCACTTTTTATTAAAATTAAATGATACTTTAGCCACAGTGCAACAGGCTGTTATTGCTTCAGTTTCTAGCTCTAGTGCACTGCAGTCGCAATTAATAAGTTTTAATCAACAAATCAGTTTACAGATTAGCAATTTATCAAAGAGTAGCCGTAGCGCTACCTCGTTAGAGCAACTTAAATTGTTAGTGGCCGACAAGCTAACCACTATTTCTTTATCGCTAGAGCAACAGCAGCAGTTAGAGTTGGATCATCGGCAAAATATGCTGCAAACGCTAACCGGCATGACCCAGCGCTTACATGAGTTAGAGCAAGATGCTGTTATCTTTAAACAACGTATTGCTGAACAAAACTTTCGCAGTTTACAAGATTCTTTAACGCAAATACCTAATCGCGCTGCCTTTGACGAGCGCTACCAATTTGAATTAAAGCGGGCTAAGCGCTATAACAGCCCATTGTGTGTGGTGATTGCCGATGTTGATCATTTTAAAAGTATTAATGATAATTATGGCCATAACGCCGGCGATAAAACGTTAAAAGTGATTGCAAAGGCGTTAAAAAACACCCTGCGTGAAACCGACTTTATTGCCCGCTATGGCGGTGAAGAGTTTATATTTTTATTTCCAAAAACGGCACTAAAAGATTTAGAGAAACCGCTTAATACCCTGCGGGATAAAATAGCCAATATTCCGTTTAAATTTAAAAATGTTAAAGTGCCCATTACTATCTCATTCGGCGCTACTCAACTTATTAGCACTGATACTCAGCGAAGTGCCGTTGACCGCGCCGATAAAGCATTATATGAAGCTAAGCATACTGGTCGTAATCAAGTCGTTCTAAAACTAGCATCAGAAAATGTAACCGACTAAGTTTATACAAGGAACAGCCATGCACGTGCAGCTAAACCCATTAGGTTCCATGGATTTATTATCTCAATTAGAAGTTGATAAATTAAAGCAAAATACCGAGCAAGCGACGTTTCAACTATTTCGTAATTGTTGCTTAGCGGTACTTAACGTCGGTAGCCATACTGACAGCTCAACAGAAATTTATGAGCAATACCAAGATTTTAGAGTTAATTTACTCAGTCGTGAACGCGGCATTAAAATTGAGTTATTTAATCCGCCAGCAGATGCCTTTGTTGATGGCAATATTATTAAGGGTATTCATGAGCACCTGTTTGCTGTGCTACGCGATATCTTATTTTACCATTCTCGATTACAAAACCAAAAAAGCTGGCTCGACTTAAGCAATAGTAGCCACGTTACGCATGCCGTGTTTGATATTATGCGTAATGCTAGGGTGATAGACGCCACTAATGAGCCAAATTTAATTGTTTGTTGGGGCGGCCATTCCATTAGTGATATCGAGTATAAATACACTAAAGAAGTCGGTTATCAGCTTGGTTTACGGGGTTTAGATATTTGTACCGGTTGTGGCCCAGGAGCTATGAAAGGCCCAATGAAAGGTGCCACTATTGGCCATAATAAACAGCGTATTCGTAATGGCCGTTATTTAGGTATAACCGAGCCCAGTATTATCGCGGCAGAGCCACCTAACCCTATTGTTAATCAGCTGGTTATTCTACCTGATATCGAAAAACGCTTAGAAGCTTTTGTTCGAACAGCTCACGGTATTATTATTTTTCCAGGTGGTGCCGGTACGGCAGAAGAGTTGTTATATTTATTAGGTATTATGCTGCATCCAGATAATGCTCAGCAGCAGTTACCGATTATATTAACTGGACCTAAACAAAGTGAAGCTTATTTTAATCACTTAGCTAGTTTTGTAGAGCAAACCTTAGGCTCAGAAGCATTGGCACTTTTTGATATTATTATTGACGATCCTATTGCCGTGGCGCGAAAACTAAAAGCTGCGAATAAAGCGGTACGTGATTATCGACTTGAAGTGGGTGATGCATATCATTTTAATTGGACCTTAAAAATAGATGCTGATTTTCAACAACCATTTTTACCCACTCACGCCAATATAGCCACGTTAGACTTACACTTGGAGCAGCCAAAAGCCAGTTTAGCCGCGAATTTACGCCGAGCATTTTCTGCTGTCGTTGCTGGCAACGTTAAAGAAGAAGGCATTAAAGCTATTCGTGACCAAGGGCCTTTTATCATTAGTGGTGAGCCTAAATTAATGCAGCTAATGGATACCTTGCTGCAAGCTTTTGTCGAACAAGGTCGGATGAAATTACCGGGCAGCACTTATACCCCTTGCTATCGAGTGATTAAATAAATGGCGCATTTGTTATTGATAGATGCGATGAACTTGATCCGACGCATCTACGCGGTACAAGAGAGACCGTATTTACCGTTAGCAAATGAAGTTGCCGCCACCACTAAAGCGCAAATTATTACTAATACCGAGCAAACGCTTCGTCAGTCATTGTTAAAATTGCAGCATGAGCTTAAACCAAGCCATGCTGCATTAGTTTTTGATGGTGAAAACAGCTATTGGCGGCGGCAGTTATTTGCCGATTACAAAGCCAACCGTAAACCGATGCCGACTATGCTGGCCGATGCGCTGCCGGCTTTACAACAGGTCGCTAAACAGCTGGGATTTCATTCATTACAACAACAAGACTATGAAGCAGATGATATTATTGCCTCTATTGCCACTCGCATGGCCCAGCACCAACAACAAGTGACGATTGTTTCTACCGATAAAGGCTTTTTGCCGCTGATGTCAGAACAGATCCATGTTTATGATCATTTTAATCGCCAGTTCAATAGTAGCGATACCGTACAAGAAAAGTTTGGTGTGCCACCGGAGCAATTAGTACGCTACTGGAGCTTAGTGGGCGATAACACCAATAATATACCCGGTGTACCAGGCATAGGCCCGAAAACGGCCCTGGAATTACTGGCGTTAGCCGACACCCTGGGCCAAGCTATAAAGCATGAACAATGCCATAAAAAAACCAGCGAGAAGATTTTGCAACATAAAGACGACATCCAAATATTTATGCAAATATTAAGTTTAAAGACCGATGTCGAACTTGGCGTAAATTTACAGGAGCTTCGTCTTGAACCCAGCACGGCCTAGTCAATACAACCTACTGCATTATTTTGCCAGTACCAAAGCAAAACTGCTGTTGTTTTGTCTTGTCGGCGTGGGCAGCTACTTACTGCTAACCTTGGCCGTGGTGTTTTTTTATCAAGATAATACCGAGCAAATGAATTGGGCTGATCGCGAAGCCTTTAATGCTAAAATTATCGCCACCTATAAACCGCATACAGGCTTGAGCCAAACTGACATTTTGCAAAGATTAGGTAGCCCTGATATTACCGAAGCAATAAAAACCAACGCAGATATTTATCAAGTGTTGTACTTTCGTACCCATAGAAATAATCCGGACGGTATTACCACCGCTGATGAATGCACCGCTCTATTATTAAAAAATCGTCAGCTAATTGCTATTGGCACAGATGCTGTCAGCCAATTTAACGCTATAAAATCCAGTTTAACCCAATAAATCAGTATGGCCGCTAATCCGCTTACGCCATGGCAACTTTATACTCAGCTGTATCAACAACAGTTAGCCAGCCTTAAAGCAACTGAGTCCAAAGCACAGCTTTATCAATTTAGTCAGCAATTAACCGCAAGCCGCTTAGCGTTAATTGAGCAACCGGTATCGGTTTTAAAGTATAAACCCGCTTTAACGCCCGCTCTGGTAAGAATCGAAATACTATATATTTGCTGCCTAAATTATCAATGGCCAATTGCAATAACTTCTTTATTGCTTAGTAGCAGTTTTTGCAGCAGCCTACACGCAGACGTGTTAGCTCAAGCTGACCACTCGGTAGCTAAACTGACTAAATACCCGGCACTGGCTTGTGCCAAAAACCAGCCGCAAAATTTGCCCCATAATATTTTGGCTATTCTTAGCCACTGTTATGCCACTCAGAGGCGCTTAGCTTATAGCCGACAACTGTCGTTAAGTAACTTATTAACGTTAGCAGAACAACTGACTGCATCTAAATCAGCAGCAGTAACGACAACAGAGGCTTCAGCAGTAACCTTTGACAGCCTAAGCCAGCAAATGGCCTTACTTATCATGCATAGTGGCTGTGAGCTTGAATTAAAGCTATTAACGGTATTAGCAAAGAACATTAGTCAGCCTGTCGCGCCGTCCGCGCTGGCGAGCACAACAATTAGCTTATTATCTAATGACTCCATGGTTGCTCAGTTGCCTTTAGATGACTACGCGCAGCTAGAAAGTTATATCAGTCAGCATCCGGTCATGGCTACTCACGTTATGCAACGCGCGTCACAGCTTAACCGACAACGACAACATATAAGCCAAGTCAAATTAGCCATTTCATTGCTAGGCATAAATGCTTTGCCGCTATTATTAGCCCGTGCCGAAGTGCAGCAACAATTAGCCGATCTCAACCTACCCAACCATACATTATTGCAACAGTTTACCCAGTGTTTTGCTAGCGCATTATTGCTATTGCTACCCGGCGAACTCACTGAAGATAAAGCCCAACTCATCGCGCTTTGTCTAAGTGCACCTTTATGGCTTAGCCCGCATAATTATTTACAGCCTATAGTCAATATAATCCGCTTAAACCCTGCACAGTCGCACCTAAACTTACCTTTAACCACTTTAATGGCTGATGATAAATACTTAAGTCATGTCCAGTTACTGTTGAATCGTTATCAGTTAGGTGATTGGCAACATGCGGCGACAGAACTGATATCTTACCTGCAACGTAAACCAACGAAGCTGAGTTATCTGAGTTTAGGTTTATTAACGGCTTGGCAAGGCGCAAAAACGACTATGGCTTCAGCTCCATCTGCACAGGCTAATGCTAGCGCGCCTTTACAGCAGCTTTTATTACGCTTACAGCAACAGGCTGCAGCAAACTTTAGCTATCAAGCCGATGAACTGTGTCAGCTAATTGCTAGCAAAACTCACTGCTATTGTCCGCTACAGCTAGATTTGTAGTTATAGCGCTATTCACCTTGTTTATAGGCACTATAAGCCGCAGCTAAGCTGAGTAAGCCATAGCTAACTGGCGCATTCATGCAAAAAATGCTATATTCAGCGCCGTTCTCAGAGGCCCATCAGAGGCACTCTCTTGCATATAAAAGCTAAGGATCCCCCATGAGTAATCAGACAATTACTGTCATCAAAGGTGATGGCATTGGCCCGAGTATTGTTGAAGCCGCAATTCAAGTATTAGATAAAGTTGGCTGTAACTTTACTTATGAATATGTTGATGCTGGCTTAACAGCATTAGAAAAAACCGGTGAGCTATTACCGCAAGCTACTATAGATGCGATTGCTCGCAATAAAATCACTTTAAAGGGTCCTTTAACCACACCTGTAGGTGATGGTTTTACCTCGATTAACGTTACTCTGCGTAAACAATTCAGCCTGTACTCTAACGTACGGCCAGTTATTTCGTTTAAAGGTACTAAAGCGCGTTATGAGAATATTGATATTATCACTATTCGTGAAAATACCGAGGGCATGTATTCTGGCCATGGCCAAGTCGTATCTGCAGATGGCATGGTCGCAGAAGCATCTAGCGTTATTACGCGCGATGGCGCCGAGCGTATAGCGGTATTCGCCTTTGAAACTGCTCGTCGTGAAAAGCGTAAAAAAGTGACTATCGTACACAAAGCTAATATTCTTAAATCAACTTCAGGCTTATTCTTAAAAACGGCGCGTGAAGTCGCGAGCCGCTATCCTGATATTGAAAGCCAAGAAATGATTGTTGATAATACCTGTATGCAGCTGGTAATGAACCCACAACAGTTTGATGTCATTGTTACTACCAATTTATTTGGTGATATTATATCTGACTTATGTGCCGGTTTAGTTGGTGGTTTAGGTATGGCGCCAGGCGCTAACATTGGTACTGACTGTGCCATTTTTGAAGCCGTACACGGCAGTGCGCCAGATATTGCCGGTAAAAACTTAGCCAACCCAAGCTCGGTTATCTTAGCCTCGATTCAAATGCTAGATTATTTAGGCGAACACGAAAAGTCATTGAAAATTCGTACTGCATTAGCTGATGTTATTGCAACGGGTGATCGGACTACGCGTGACTTAGGTGGTAATTATGGTACCACTGACTTTACCGCCGCGATGTTAGAGCGCTTATAATCGTTCAGACGGGTTAAAAGTAGTAAACTAAAAAAGGCGCTGATGCGCCTTTTTATTTGGTCTAGCAATATTTTGGAGCAACAATGTCAGCAACCCAAGCAAATAACCCACTACACGGCGTAACCTTAGAGCAAGTCGTTACTGCTTTAGTCGACCATTATGGCTGGCCTGTATTAGCGCAAAAAATAGATATAAACTGCTTTCAAATTGATCCGTCTATAAAAAGCAGTTTAAAGTTTCTGCGCCGCACGCCTTGGGCTAGAGACAAAGTTGAACAACTGTATATTGTGACTAAACTGCGCAGTTAAGCAGCTTAGTTAGTTATTAACTTAGTAGCTTAGTAAATCAGTAGCTTAGTAGCTAACGGTTAGCCTTTTTCTGCTAACGGTTGGCTATAGGCTAATTCCATATCCCATGGCAGTTGGATCCAGGTATCTTGTTCAATATCAGTTATATACTTGTCCACTAACGGTTTACCCTGTGGCTTAGCATAGATAGTGACAAAATAAGCTTTAGGAAACAAACTACGCAATACTTTTGCCGTTTCACCGGTATCAACTAAGTCATCCACCACTAATAGCTTTTCACTATCTTCGATACTGGCTTGTTTTAAAACCTGTAAGCTACCTTGCTGATTATATTCATAACTGGCGACACAAATACTATCGACCAGCCGAATATTTAATTCACGCGCTAAAATAGCAGCAGGCACTAAGCCACCACGACTTACGGCTAAAATTCCGGTATAGCCACCCTCTAATAACTGATGGGCTAACTCTTTTGTAGCACGATGAAATGCTTCCCAAGAGACATAAAACTGCTTATTTTTAGATAAAGACATATTAATTCTCGTCTGTTTAGGCGGCTATAACTAGATTAGTAGTATCGCTAAGTTAGATACAGCCAAGCGCCACTTCGACCATTTCATTAAAACTGGTTTGACGCAATTCAGCACTTAAGGCTTCACCAGTACGGATATGATCACTCACAGTAAATATAGCTAAAGCATTAATACCGTATTCGGCAGCCACACCGTATAAACCCGCCGCTTCCATTTCTACGGCTAACACACCATATTTTTCTAACTTATCAAACACGGTTGGGTCCGGGTTATAAAATAAATCGGCCGTAAACACATTGCCCACTTTAACATCGATATCTTTGGCTCGCGCTGCGGCTACTGCTTTTTCTAATAAGCTATAGCTAGCAATGGCAGCAAAATCCATACCGCCTAAACGGTTGCGGTTAACATTGGAATCAGTACTTGCACCCATACCAATAACCACATCTCGTACCTTAACTGATAACGGTAAACCACCGCATGAGCCAATACGAATAATGTTTTTTACACCGTAAAACTTTGCTAATTCAGTGGCATATAACGACATTGATGGAATGCCCATGCCCGAGCCTAATACACTGACTGGTTTGCCCTGATAAGTGCCGGTATAACCAAACATATTGCGCACGGTATTAACGCAAACCACATCGCTTAAAAACGTTTCAGCGATATGCTTAGCCCGCAGTGGATCACCGGGCATTAGTACAGTTTCAGCAAAAGCGCCTTCAGCGGCATTAATATGCGGAGTAGCCATAAAATTCTCTTATTAGTTATTCAAGTTCTGGTTAATTAATTCTGGTATTCACTATCTGTTTATTGGCAAGTTGCTTATTTAAAACTAATTTGCGCTAAAAATGAATCACCATACTGCATTGGTTCTAAGTTAAAATATTCAGCTAAGGTTTGGCCTATATCAGCAAAGCTATTACGCTTACCTAAGTTAACGGCGTGCATACCGGGTTGATACACCAGTACCGGAATATATTCCCGAGTATGTTCAGTACCAGGCCAAGTAGGATCGCAACCATGATCAGCGGTTAAAATAAGCATGGTATCCGCGTCACAAGCGGCCATGACCTCGGCTAAACGGGTATCAAAATACTCTAGCGCCTCGCCATAACCAATGGCATCACGCCGATGGCCATAGTTTTGATCAAAATCAACCAAGTTAGTAAATATAAGACTATTATCCGGCTGTTGGGCCATTTGTTCTAAACTGGTATCAACTAAAGCGGTTAAGCCGGTCGCTTTAATGTTTTTAGTGATGCCCTGATGGGCATAAATATCGGCTATTTTGCCAATGCTGATCACTTGGCCATTAGCCTTTGTTAGTTTATCTAACACGGTTGGCGCGGGTGGCAGTACAGAGAAATCACGACGATTACCCGTACGGGCATAATTTGCCGCACTATCGCCTAAAAATGGCCGAGCGATTACGCGGCCAATATTATACTTATCTAATAATTCGCGAGCAACTAAACAAAAATCAAGTAACTTTTGTAAACCAAAATGTTCTTCATGCGCCGCCACTTGAAACACACTGTCAGCAGATGTATAGCAAATTGGCATACCGGTTTTAATATGCTCATCGCCAAGCTTGACTAAAATATCAGTGCCCGAGGCATGACAATTACCCAAAATACCGCTTACACCGGTACGTTGGCACAGTTCATTAATCAGTTCTGGCGGAAAGCTGTTGGTTTTATCATGGAAATAACCCCATTCAAACAACACAGGCACTCCTGCCATCTCCCAATGACCACTTGGTGTGTCTTTACCACTGCTAAGCTCTTGAGCATAGCCATAGCCACCTTTAAGCTCGGTAGCACTTGGTACGTTAGCTTGCTGGCCTGAACTCGCTTCTGTCGCGGCATTAACTAAACCTAAAGCAGTTAAATTCGGTAATGCTAACTGACGGCCTTTTTGTTTAAAAAACTCAGTGGCGATACTGGCGAAGGTGTTAGCACCTACATCATTAAATTTTTCAGCATCGGCTGAATAGCCAATACCAAAACTGTCTAGCACCAGTATTACTGCTTTAGTCATATCTGTTACTCCAACGATGTCTTGATTAAGATCACAGCTTAACACAGAGCCACTGTAAAGCTGGTCGTATAGTCACCAAGATCTGCCAAAAAATAAAAAGGGCACGCAGTGTAAAACGAAGCCCTCGCTTTTACAATGCTTAGGCCTAAAAACGATAAAGCCCGCCAGTAGCGGGCTTTTAATCACATAAGCGCCTTAATTAGGTAAGGCGGTATAGCCCATATTGTATAAGGTAAAGCTGAAGATATCGGCTGTTTGCTCTATTTGCTTCGACACTGGCGTACCGGCACCGTGACCGGCATTGGTTTCAATCCGGATTAGTTGTGGATTAACCCCCGCAGCTTTAGCCTGTAGTTCGGCAGCAAATTTAAAGGAATGCGCAGGCACAACTCGATCATCATGATCTGCTGTTGTCACTAATGTCGCTGGATACGCCACACCTTGCTTAACATTATGTACCGGAGAATAGCCCTGTAAATAGTTAAACATGTCGACGCTTTGCTCGCTGGTGCCGTAATCGTAAGCCCAACCTGCCCCTGCAGTAAAGGTGTGGTAACGCAGCATATCCATAACACCTACAGCAGGTAAAGCGACCTTCACTAACTCAGGTTGTTGGGTCATAACGGCACCCACTAATAAACCACCGTTAGAGCCACCGCGAATTGCCAGTTTTTCAGCTGATGTATAACCTTGCTGCTGCAAATATTTAGCTGCAGCAATAAAGTCATCAAATACGTTTTGCTTTTGCATTAGGGTACCGGCTTTATGCCAGTCTTTACCATATTCGCCGCCACCGCGTAAATTAGGTACGGCGTAAACACCGCCTAACTCCATCCAAACGGCATTAGTGACACTAAAGCCTGGAGTTAAGCTGACATTAAAACCGCCATAACCATATAAAATAGTCGGGTTAGAGCCGTCAAGTTTAAGCCCTTTTTTATAGCTAATAATCATCGGTACTTTAGTGCCGTCTTTAGAGGCATAAAACACTTGCTCAGATACAAAGTTGTCACTGGCAAACTTAGCCGCAGATTGGTGATATACCTCGGACTTACCGCTGGTAGCCGAGAAACTATAAATGGTCGGTGCTGTGGTGTAATTACTAAATGAATAATACAAAGTATCGTCTTGCTTTTTACCGTCAAAGCCAGACACACTGCCTAAGTTTGGCAGTTGAATGTCGCGGATTAATGTACCGCTATAATCATATTGCTGCACTTTAGATATGGCATCAACCATATACTCGGCAAAAATATAGCCCGCGCCTTTATTGGCACTTAACACATGCTCAGTTTCGGCAATAATATCTTGCCAATGATCTGCAGTCGGATTTGCTGCATCAACCTTAACCACTTTTTTATTTGGCGCATTTAAGTTAGTCACTAAAAATAAAGTACTGCCATCATTATCTAATAAATAGGTGTCTGAATCAGTGTGATCTAAAATCGTCACTAGCTGACTATTTGGCTGGGTTAAATCTTTAATAAACAGTTTATTGCCTGAAGTAGACACTGACGCAGAAATTAATAAATAGCGCGCATCGTCTGAAACAGACGCACCAACATAACGGTGCTTTTGCCCATCGCTAGCGCCAAATACAACTTGGTCTTGCTGCTGTGCTGTGCCTAATTGATGGTAATATAATTTATGCTGATCGGTTTTAGCTGAAAGCTCACTGCCATCAGGCTTGTCGTAACTTGAGTAATAAAACCCTGCGTTGCCTACCCAACTAATGCCACTAAATTTAATATCAACCAGTTCTGGTTCAAGTTGCTGTTTAGTTTCTGCATCAATAATGATCACTTTACGCCAGTCGCTTCCGCCTTCAGATATCGCGTATGCTGCTTTAGAGCCATCTTTAGAAAAAGTCACGCCAGCTAATGAGGTGGTACCATCAGCACTAAAAGTATTAGGGTCTAAAAATACTTCGCTGCTACCGTCTTCAAGCAGGCGATATAAGACATACTGATTTTGCAAACCGTCATTTTTATAAAAATAGGTATATTTACCTTCTTTAAACGGCGCCCCTACTTTTTCATAGTTCCAAGATGCGGTAAGTTTTTGCTTAATATCTTCTCTATATGGAATGCGCTCTAAGTAATCAAAGGTGACTTTGTTTTGTGCTGTAACCCACGCCTCGGTCTCAGCACTACGATCATCTTCTAACCAGCGATAAGGATCGGCAACTTGTTGCTCAAAGTAACTGTCTACCACCTCGCCTTTAGCGGTAGTAGGATAAGTGATGGCAGTCGTGGTATTTGGCATAGTCGCAGTCGTTTGAGTTGAGGCTGAAGAATTAACGTTATCCGCACTGCCACAGGCAGTTAATAACGATACGGCTAAAATACTAAGGGCATATTTCATAGCTATAGGCTCCGATTTATTGTTGTTATAATATCGAAGCAGCTTAGCAAAGAAGCCTAAGCTTGACTATGATCAATTAGCGACCAATTAGCGCTCAGATCCAGCAGTTAAAGCGTAAAATCAAGGGCTAACAAAATCTACTATCGCTAAAAACAACAAAACCAGCCGAAGCTGGTTTGTTGTTTTATAATGGTGCCTCGACCCGGAATCGAACCAGGGACACGAGGATTTTCAATCCTCTGCTCTACCGACTGAGCTATCGAGGCACATAAACTGTGCTAGTTAATGACTAATATTAGCCTATAACTTTAAACAATGGTGCCGCTTATCCGAGTCGAACGGATGACCTACTGATTA